>CACBFA010000001.1 GCA_902538525.1 uncultured Pelagibacteraceae bacterium
ATCTGTTTACGACTCTCAATCCGATTTTGCTATAAGTATGAAGCTTGTTGTAAAAAATAAGATTGATGAAGGTAAAGAAGAAGATGAAATATATGATTATTTAAAAAATAAATATGGAGAATGGATTGTCTATGAACCGGAATTAAACCAAAATACATTTTTACTATGGTCAATACCTTTGATTTTGTTCGTTTTTGGTGGTCTTTTAATTATTAGAAAAGTATCTATAAAGTAACATGTATTTTTAAATATGAAAATTTTAATTAAAACTTTAATAATTTCATTTTTTACCATCTCTATTTGTAATGCAGAAAATAAATGGAGCTTTTACACTGGCATGTTTGATTTCAGCGACGATGGTAAGAGAGCAAATCTTTTTGGTGCTGAGTATATAAATTTTAATGCTAGCAAAGATATTTTCTTAGGAAATGTTCAGCCTGTGACAGGTGCGATGATAACAGCTGATGATGCAGTATATATTTATACAGGTTATCAATTAAATCAAAAATCTAATTCAACTACCTTCTCTCCTAGTTTTGCAGTTGGGTATTACGATGAAGGCGATGGCAAGGACTTAGGTCACGAAATTGAATTTAAGACACAAATACAGATATTATTTAATATTTCATCAAATTCAGAAATTGGTATTTCTTATAATCATATATCTAATGCAAGTTTAGGAGATAAAAATCCTGGGGCAAATAGTTATATGTTTAATTTTACAAAAAAATTTTAACTTAAGATATGAGATTAAAAGATTGTCATAACTTTTATGACTTTAGAAAGCTTGCAAAACAAAAGCTTCCATCTCCAATATTTCATTATATTGATGGGGCTGCAGATGATGAAATAACCTATGCAAGAAATAGTCTTCCTCCATGATTTGATACCATTATACCTATGCAAGAAATAGTAGTGCATTTAATGACGTTGATTTAGTTCCAAATGTTTTAAGAGGTGTTGAAAATGTGGACTTATCGACAACTATTTTTGGAAAAAAACTTGATTTACCTTTTTATTGTTCCCCAACTGCTTTGCAGAGGCTATTTCACTACGAAGGAGAAAGAGCGGTTGGAAAAGCTGCCAAGAAGTTTAACACGATGTTTGGTGTCTCGGCATTAGCTACAGTTAGTGTTGAGGAAATTTCATCTTTAATAGACACTCCAAAAATGTTTCAATTTTATTTCCATAAAGACAGAGGATTAAATGACTCTTGTTTAGAACGAGCAAAAGCAGCAAAATTTGATGTGATGGCTTTAACTGTTGATACGATAACAGGAGGAAATCGTGAAAGAGATTTAAGAACTGGATTTACATCACCTCCAAAATTAACACTTTCGAGTTTATTTAGTTTTGCCACAAAACCAATGTGGGGGATAAATTATTTAACCAAAGGAAAGTTTGAACTACCACATCTTCAAGATTTTGTTAAAGAGGGCACTGATACAAATACTTCAATTGGTAATTATTTTTCTACAATGTTAGATCAATCTATGAACTGGGACGATGCTGAAAAATTGTGCTCTCAGTGGGGTGGCCATTTTGCGCTTAAGGGAGTTATGAGTGTTGAAGATGCTAAAAGAGCAGTTGATATTGGATGCACTGGTATAATGGTATCAAATCATGGAGGAAGACAGCTTGATGGATCTAGATCGCCCTTCGATCAATTAGCTGAAATTGTTGATGCAGTTGGTGATAAGTTGGATGTTATTTGTGAAGGTGGATTTCAAAGAGGAACTCATATGTTAAAAGCTTTATCGATGGGTGCAAAAGCATGTGCTGGTGGAAGATTATATCTTTATGCTTTAGCTGCAGCAGGTCAAGAAGGTGTTGAGAGAGCACTTAACTTATATAAAACTGAATTAGTAAGAGATATGAAGTTAATGGGCTGCACAAAGATCAGCGATCTTAATCGAAATAATTTAAGATTCCGAAATGCATGAGCTTAAAGAATTGTTATAATTTTGAGGATTTTAGAAAGCTAGCCAAAAAAAAACTACCAGCCCCAATTTTTCATTACATTGATGGTGGCGCAGATGATGAAACTACTTTAAAGAGAAATACAAATTCATTCGATGATTGTGATTTAGTCCCTAATATTCTTAGAAGTGTAGGAGAACCAGATTTATCAACAACAGTTTTTGGCAGAAAAATTGATATGCCAATTTTTTTATCACCTACTGCTATGCAAAGCTTATATCATCCTGATGGAGATAAAGCTTCAGCTAGGGCTGCAGAAAAATTTGGTACCATGTATAGCATGTCAACTATGGCTTCATTTTCCATTGAAGAAATTGCTAACATTTCAAGTGGGCCTAAATTATTTCAACTTTACATTCATAGAGATAAATCATTTACAGATGATTTGATTGATAGGTGTAAAAGAGCAAACTTTGATGGCCTGTGTTTAACAGTTGATACAATTGTTGCAGGAAATAGAGAAAGAGATCACAGAACTGGATTTACAACTCCTCCTAAATTTACTTTAGAAAGTATAATGAATTTTGCAATGAGGCCAGGATGGTTATTTAGATATTTTACAAACAAAAAATTTGAACTAGCTAATATTAAACACAAAACTGATAAAGGAACTAATATTACAAAATCTGTAATTGATTATGTTAATGAACAGTATGATCCAAAAATGAATTGGGTTGACGCCGAATATTGTATAAAGAAATGGGATGGACCTTTTGCCTTAAAGGGTGTGATGTCAGTTGAGGATGCAAAGCGAGCAGTTGATATTGGTTGTACAGCGATAATAATTTCTAATCATGGAGGAAGACAGCTTGACGGATCTAGAACTCCATTTGATCAACTAAAGGCTATTTCAGATGCTGTGGGTGACAAGGTTGAGATAATTTTAGATGGAGGTGTTAGACGGGGCACTCATGTTCTCAAGGCTTTAGCTGCAGGTGCAACTGCTTGCAGTTTTGGTAAAGCTTTTTTGTTTAGTTTAGGAGCGGGTGGACAGCAAGGAGTAGAGAGGCTGCTTCAAAATATGCACGATGAAATTAGAAGAGATATGATCCTTATGGGCTGCAAAAGTGTAAAAGAGTTAGATAGATCAAAGATAATTTACCGTAATTAAATATTTTTTATAAATAAATTTTATTATTATTTTCACACTAAATAAATAGACATGAAGTTGCTTTTCAGTTAGTTTGTCGACGAAAAATTATGATTGAACTATCAAAAGCTTTAGAACGTTTAGGAACTGAAAGTGCATTTTCTGTTTTAGCAGAGGCAAAAAAATTAGAAGCACAAGGAAAACCTATGATCCATTTAGGTCTAGGTCAGCCTGATTTTAAAACTCCGAAACATGTAGTTGAAGCTGCAAAAAAAGCATTAGATGATGGACACCACGGTTATGTATTATCGAATGGTATTCCAGAATGTCGTGAAGCTGTAGCAAGATGGGTAAAAAGACTTTACAGTACAGATATTGATCCAAATAGAGTTTTAATAATGCCAGGTGGTAAACCAACAATGTATTATGCAATCACTTGTTTTGGTGAACCGGGCGCTGAAATAATTCATCCAACGCCAGCCTTTCCTATTTATGAATCAATGATTAACTACTCTGGAGCAAAAGCTGTTCCTTATGACTTAACTGAGGATAAAGATTTAAAATTTGATCCAGATAAACTTTTATCTTTAATAACTGATAAAACTAGACTTTTAATTTTAATAAACCCTAATAACCCAACTGGAAGTTTTGTTGAAAAACCTGCGATAGATTACTTAGCAAAAGAATTAGAAAAACATCCTCATGTAACAATTTTAAGTGATGAAATTTATAGTAGACAAGTTTTTGACTATAAAGAAATGCCAACTTTTTTTAATTACCCAAACTTAAGAGATAGATTAATTGTTCTTGAGGGTTGGAGTAAAGCATATTCTATGACTGGATGGAGGCTTGGATGGAGTTTTTGGCCAGAACATTTAGTTGAGCATGTAAACAAACTTTTGATTAATAGTGTATCATGTGTAAATGCTGCAGCTCAATATGCAGGTATTGCTGCATTGGATGGTCCAGAGGATTCAATCAAAGATATGCTTGATAAGTTTACACTAAGAAGAAATTTAATTCATAAAGGATTAAATGATTTACCAGGAGTTGAGTGTAGTTTGCCGGGAGGAGCTTTTTATGCTTTTCCAAATATAAAAGGTACTGGTATGAATGGATCTGAGTTTTGCAAAAAAGCAATGCATGAAGCTGGAGTTGCAATTGTTCCTGGCACTGCGTTTGGTAAAACTTGTAATGATTATGTTAGATTTAGTTTTGCCGCATCTAGAGATAATATAATGCAAGCCTTGGAAAACATAGGCAAGATGCTTTCTAAATAAACTGTATTTTTAACTAATATTTTTGTATTATTAACTAATGAATGAAACTGTCCAAGCAGAATTAAAAAAGATATTTAACGGAAGATTTTCCACATCTGAATCTACTCGTGCAAATTATGCAAGAGGAGAAGATACTTATAATCCAATATTATCGAAGGCAGTTGTATTTCCAGAAACTAATGAAGAGGTTTCAAAAATCCTAAAAATTTGTAACGAGCACAAAATTCCCGTCGTCCCGTTTGGAACCGGCACCTCACTTGAAGGTCATGTTGTTGGAAATCAAAATGGTATTACAATTTCTCTAGAAAAAATGAATAAAGTCTTAAGCGTAAACGCTGAGGATTTTGATTGCAGAGTACAAGCAAATGTAACAAGAAAGCAATTAAATGAATACTTAAGAGAAGATGGTGTATTTTTTCCAATAGACCCTGGTGCAGACGCTGCACTAGGTGGAATGGCATCTACTTCAGCTTCAGGAACAATGGCAGTTAAATATGGAACAATGAGAACCGTTATTTCTGGTTTAACAGTTGTTTTACCAAATGGAGACATAATCAAAACCGGTGCAAGAACTAAAAAAACTTCTGCGGGATATAATTTAACTAATTTGTTTATTGGATCTGAGGGAACTTTAGGAATTATTACAGAAGTTCAATTAAGATTATCACCAATACCTGAGAGCATAATGAGTGCAGTTTGCTATTTTTCAGATTTAGACTCAGCAGTAAAGACCGCGCAAGAAGTTATTCAGTATGGTGTTCCAATTGCAAGAATTGAAATGTTAAACAAAGATCAAATGGAAATTAGCATCAAATATTCAAAGTTAGAAAACATCAAAGCATCACCAACTTTATTCTTTGAATTTCATGGTAGTGAGCTAACAAATAACGAGTCTATAAAAATTGTAGAAGAATTATCAAAAAATAATGGTGGAAGTGATTTTCAATGGGCATCTTCTCCCGAAGAACAAAAAATACTATGGAAAGCAAGGCATGATGTTTATTATTCAGTAAAAGCTTTAGGTCATGATATGAAAGTGTATTCCACAGATGTTTGCGTACCAATTTCAAAGTTAGTTGAGTGTATTTCATGGGCAGAAAAAGAAGTTAAAAAGTTAGGTTTAACTGCACCAATGGTTGGTCATGTTGGAGATGGAAATTTTCACTCTATAATATTATATGATCCCGATGATGAGGAAAAACAAAAAAAAATTAGACAGTATAGTGACGATCTAATTAACAAAGCTTTAGAGTTAGAGGGAACAATTACAGGAGAACATGGTATTGGTCTTCAAAAGAAACATTACCTGTTAAGAGAGCATCCAGATAATTTGCCAGTGATGAAAGCTATCAAAAGAAGTATCGATGTAAACAACATCATGAATCCTGGAAAGGTTTTTGATCTAAATTAATCTAAAAATAAAATGAAAAAAATTTTAATCACAAGGAGACTTTTAAGATCTTGTGAGGATAAAGCTAAAGAAATATTTAATGCTAATTTTAATTTAAATGATGAACTTTACTCTCAAAAGAAGTTAATAGAGATGAGTGCAGGCTGCGATGGCATTTTATCAGCTCTAACAGATAAGCTCGATGCAGAAACAATTAATCAATTACCTGATAGTGTTAAAATTATTTCAAATTTTGCTGTAGGTTTTGGAAATATAGATTTAGAAGCTGCAAAGAAAAGAGGTATTGCAGTTACAAACACGCCAGACGTTTTAACAGATGCTACAGCAGAAATTGGGGTTTTGTTGATATTAGGTGCATGCAGAAGAGCATCTGAAGGAATTGAAAAAGCTAAAGAAGGTGGTTGGGTCTGGTCAGCAGATATGTTGATTGGTAAACAATTAACAGGCACAAGACTTGGAATACTTGGCATGGGGAGAATTGGTCAAAAAATAGCGAAAATAGCTAAATCTTTAGGCATGATAATTCATTATCACAATCGTTCAAAATTAATCGAAGAAAAAGAACAAGGCGCAACTTACCACGATAACTTAAATGATTTGATGAAAGTCTCTGATGTCCTTTCGGTATGTTGTCCTGCATCTAAAGAGACAATAAATTTAATCAATAAAGATACACTAGAACTGTTACCAAAAGGTGCAGTTGTGACCAATGTTGCAAGAGGAGATATTATTGAAGATGAAGCTTTAATAGATGCTTTGGAAAGAAGAAAAGTTTATGCAGTTGGGCTAGATGTATACAAAAATGAACCAAATTTAAATCCAGGATACCTTAAACACAAAAGTGCTTTTATTCTTCCTCATTTGGGTAGCGCAACTAAAGAAACTAGAACCGCAATGGCTAATCTAGCTATAGATAATATTGATGAGTTTTTTAAAACAGGCGGATGCAAAAACAAAGTTAATTAACAATCTCAAGTTGTAATTGGTAATTAAAATTATTCTAACTTTCTAGACATATTTTTTATTTCAATTTAAAATTTATTTATAAAAAATAAATTTAGAGAGGAAAATAATGAAAGCACAGGTTTTACATAAGTACGACCCAGAAATGAAAGAGGGAACTTGGGTCACAAATCAAGAAATGCCTGATCCAAAAATAGAAAAGGCATCTGATGTAATAGTTAAAATTGGTGCAGCTGGTGTTTGTAGAACTGATCTACACATAATTGAAGGAGTTTGGAAACATATTCAAGATCCAGATGGAAAACTACTTCCTTGTGTTATGGGTCATGAAAATGCTGGTTGGATAGAAGATGTTGGAAAAGATGTTACAGAATTTAAAAAGGGAGATCCAGTAATTTTGCACCCTCTTATATCTGGAACTGATGGGACGTGTCTTGACTGTAGACGAGGTAACGATATGCACGCCGCCGCTGGAGCTTTCCCGGGGTTAAGTATTAAAGAAGGTGGATATTCAGAACTTTTAAAAACAAGTGTGAGAAATTTAATTAAATTGCCAACAGTATTGGCACCTAAAGATGTTGCTCCATTTTCTGATGCTGGTTTAACAGCTTATAGAGTTGTGAAAAAAGCTACTAGACATTTACTTCCTGGTCAAAGTTGTACAATCATAGGTGCAGGAGGTTTAGGACATATTGCTATTCAATGTTTAAAAGCAATGTGTGCAGCAGATATAATTATTGTAGAGAAATCAGAAAAAGCTCTTAAACATGCAATGGAGTTGGGCGGAGACCACGGAGTTTTGATTGATGGAAACGAAATTGAAAAAGTTCAAGAGTTAACTAAGGGAAAAGGTTCTGAGGCTGTAATAGATTTTGTTGGTGAAAAAGGATCGACTGCAATGGGAATTCAAATGACTTCAAATGGGGGCTTTTATTATATTGTGGGTTATGGAGAGGAGATCAAATCTTTAGCCGTAGATTTAATAATATCTGAAAAAACAATAGTCGGAAATTTAGTAGGAACGTGGTCTGAATTATATGAACTGATGGAATTAGCTGATAGAGGAAAAGTCAAGCTATCTATGCAGGAATATAAATTAGATGATGCTAACAAAGCGCTACATGATCTTAATGATGGAAAAGTCAAAGGTCGTGCAGTGTTAGTTCCATAATTAACAACAAAGAGAGGAAAAAAGATGAAGACAATAAAAACTTGCGTAACCGCTCTAATATCAGCTTTGTTGGTATTTAGTCCTGTTGCGTATGCTGATAAGTGGAGTGATCAGTTTCCACATATCAAAGCAACTGGGGATATTCCTGGTGATTGTTCTTACGAGTCTATGTCTAAGAAAAACTATAAAGGCAAGACGCTTAAGATTAATACGCATGCTGTACCAGTTATGGGAGAGCCAACAGCTCTACATGCTGAGCAGTTCGCTAAACTTACTGGAGCAAAAGTTGATGTTACTCATACACCAGCAGGTGACTTATATGCGAAAGCAATGGTACCATTTCAAGCTGGACAAGCTCCATATGACATCGTTTTTGGATTTTCAAACTTCATTAACGATTGGAGAAGATACTTAGAGCCAGTTCCAAAGAAATACGTTGAGATGAAACAAATGAAAGACGTTACTCCATCTCACATCGGTGTAGCATCTTGGGATGGTGTTATGTATCAGTTTCCTGTTGATGGAGACAGACATTATCTAAAATATAGAAAAGATGTAATTGATAATCCTGAGTACCAAAAACAATATAAGGAAGCTACTGGTAAAGAACTAAGAGTTCCTCAAACTTGGAAAGAGTATGGAGAAATGGCAGCTTACTTTAATAATTGGGACTGGGATGGAGATGGCGAGAAAGAATACGGATCTGCTGAAGTAATGAAAAAAGACGATCTAATGTATGCTGCTTTCTATTCAAGATCTGCTGCTTACTCAAAAAATCCTAAAACACCTGGTGGTTTTTTCTTTGATTTAGAAACTATGAAACCACTTATTAACAATCCAGGTTTTGTTGAAGCTTTAACTGACTGGGTTGAGGCAACTAAATATGTTCCTCCAGGAGGAATAAATTTTGGTTTAGGTGATGAAATTGGATCATTTGGTGGAGGACAAACTTTGTTTAGTTTTTCATGGGATGATGCATTTGTTGCTGCTATGCAACCAGATAGTCCAATAAACAATAAAGTTGGTGCTGCACAGTTACCAGGAGCAATGAAAGTTTGGAATAGAAAAACTAACTCTTGGGATGAAGGCTTTAACCAAGCTCCTTTCTTCGTATGGGGATGGGCAGTTGGAGTAGCTAAGAAAAGTAAAGAGAAAGAAATGGCTTTCGATTACCTATGTTTCTTTGCTAACGAAGCTAACCACCAAGCAGATATTGGAATTGGTAGATTTGGTGTAAACCCATTTAGAAATGATGACTTTAAAGTTGATGTATGGACACAAATTGGTTGGGATAAAGATATTGCTCAATCATATGTTGATACTCTTGCACAAATGGAACAAAGTAAAAATAGAGTATTTCCATTAAGAGTTCCTGGAACTTTTGAGTTTAATGCTGCATTGGCTACTGCTGCTGCAAAAGCATTAGCTGGTCAATTATCTCCACAAGCTGCTTTAGACGAAGCTGCTAAACAGTGGGAAGATATACTTAACAGAGTAGGAAAAGATAACGTAAGAAAAGCCTATGCTGTTGGTGTAGCAATGGAAGATAATAAGCAATAATTTTGTAAAACTTGTGGCCGTTTTTTAACGGCCACATTTTAAAATAATCCAAAAAAAAAATTATGAATTTTAAACACAAGTTTGTTTTTTTATTCCCAGGATTGTTTGTACTTATTGGAATTTTAATTTTTCCAATTATTTTTACTATTAGATTAAGTCTTTCTGGATGGAATAGTTATACACCAGAAATGAACTTCATAGGCATTACGAATTACATAAGGTTATTTACTGATGACCCGAGGTTTTGGGAGTCTTTTTTTAGGCTAAGTTTTTTATCAGTAACTACAGTTATTCTTCAATATGTTATTGGATTTGCTTTAGCGATGATGGTTTGGAGAGAAATAAAATTTAAAAGATTTTTTAGAGTAATTTTTCTAGTACCAATGATGACAACTCCAGTAATAATGACAGTTATTTGGAGAACATTTTTTCATGAGTCACTAGGTCCTGTAAATGATTTGTTAGGTGGATTAGGAGTAAAACCTATTTTATGGTTGAGTGATCCAGTTATTGCAAAGTTTACTGTAATAATTGTTGAGGTTTGGCAATGGACACCGTTTATGTTTTTACTGTTACTAGCTGGACTTTTGTCACTTCCAAAAGAACCCTTTTTGGCAGCCGCTATAGATGGAGCAAGTCCATTTAGAAAATTTGTTTATGTAACTTTTCCTTTGATGGCTCCAATATCAATTGGAGCAATAATAATAAGACTTATCGAAGCTTCAAAAATAATGGATACAGTATTTGTTTTGACTTCTGGAGGACCAGGTACTGCAACTGAGACGTCAAGTTTTTATATTTATATTAAAGGATTGAGAGAATTTCAGATGGGTTATGCAGCAACCTTATCTTTCACTTATCTTGTCATAATGATTATCAGTTTAACGATAATAGCTAAAGTTTTAACCAAATTAATGATCAAAGAATAACTATGAGCAAACTTTACACTTTTCTTAAATATTTCTTTATTACATTTTGGACTGTATTTGTTGTTGCGCCATTTCTGTGGGCTGTATCAACATCTTTTAAAGACTTCCAATCTGTAAATAGTAAAGTAACTTATATTCCTTGGTTAGATTTCGAACCAACATTGGAGGGTTGGAGAGTTTTAATTAAGTCCCCTGCGAAAGGTGGAGTAGATATTGTTGAGCCTTATTTTAATAGTATTTTTGTAACCTGTACTGCTAGTTTAATAAGTATTGTTCTTGGTACTCTTGCTGCTTATGCACTATCAAGATTTACCTTTAAAGCCGGATTTGTAAGAAACAATGATATTACTTTTTTCTTCATTTCACAAAGAATCATGCCTCCAATTGTATTATCAATTCCTTTCTTTATTTTTCTAAGCACAATAGGATTGCTTGATAGTTTATTAGGTCTAGTGGTCGTGTATATCGTTTTATTGATGCCAATTGCTGTTTGGATCATGGTAGATTTTTTTAATAGAGTTCCAAAAGAATTAGATGAGACTGCATTAATTGATGGGTGTAATCCCTATCAAGCTTTCTATAAAGTTGTTTTACCAAATTCAATACCTGGTTTAATTGTTGCAGGAATGTTTTGTATTATTTTTGGATGGATAGATTTCTTTTTTGCATTTATTTTAACATTTACTGAAGTACAATTGTTGCCTGTAAAAGTCGTTGCACTTAATTCATCAATAACACCATGGTGGAGCCTATCGGCATCTGCTTTGGTTTCAGTTGCACCATTAATAATCGTTGCATTTATAGTTGAGAGATATTTATCAAAAGGAAATTTATCAGGAGCATTAAAATAATGAATTTAATTGGAGAGAAAATTTCTTATAAACCTGATGAGCAATTTCATTTAAACGATGTCTCGTTTAATTTTAAAAAAGGTAATTTGTATACCATTTTAGGCAGAACTTTATCTGGCAAGACGACTCTTTTAAAAACAATTGCAGGATTATTAAATCCAGATCAAGGCTCAATTTCTTTTGAGGAAAAAGACTTTATTAAGATACCAGTTTGGGAAAGAAATGTTGCTATGGTCTATCAACAATTTATTAATTATCCTCATTTAAATGTTTATGAAAATATAACTTTTCCATTAGAACAAAGAAAATTAAGTCCTGAGCAAATAAAAAAAGATGTAGATGAAGCTCTAAAAACTGTTGGATTAGTTGGATTTGAAAATAGAAAAATTCAGGAATTATCTGGCGGACAACAACAAAGGGTTGCACTTGCAAGATCACTTGCAAAAAAAGCAAAAATTTTGTTGCTAGACGAACCGTTAGTTAATTTAGATTACAAACTTAGAGAACAATTAAGAGAGGAATTTAAAAGAATTTTCTCAGAAGGACTTTCCCAAGATACAATTTTAATTTACTCAACAACAGATCCTCAAGAAGTAATGGAACTTAATGGAGAAGTAATTGTTTTAGATGAAGGGAGAGTATTACAAAAAGGGCCTGCCAAAGAGATTTTTGAAAATCCATCTAATTTAAAAGTTGCAGAAATATCAAATGATCCACCAATGAATGTCCTGAAGGGTTCAAAAAATTCAAAAAATCTGAACTTTGAGAATATTTCTTTAGAAATTCCAAATCATTTTAAGAATTTAGAAGATAAAGATTATAATTTTGGAATTAGAGCTTCAGAAATAAAACTTGATGAAAATGGTGAACAATTCGAGATAGAATTAGCAGAGATTAGTGGTTCAGAAACATTGCTTCACTTAAAAAGAGGAAATTCAAAAATAATTGCTTTAATCGAGGAAGTAATGAATTTTAAAATTCATGAGAAAGTAAAAATAAATTTTAATGCAAATAAGTTTTATGCTTTTTCAGAAGATGAAAAATTAGTTTCATCGCCATATGGAGGAACAAATGGCTAAAATTGATTTATCCAATATTTCTCATACTTATAATCCTTTAGATCCAAAACCAACATATGCTCTTAATCCGTTTTCAATGACTTGGGAAAATGGCAAGCGGTACGCAATTTTGGGACCCTCTGGGTGTGGAAAAACCACAATGTTAAACATTGTTTCTGGATTAGTGAGGCCATCCAAAGGTGAAATATTATTCGATGAAACACCTGTGACCGATTTAAAAACAGAAGATAGAAATATTGCCCAAGTTTTCCAATTCCCAGTAATTTACAATACAATGACTGTTTATGATAATTTAGCGTTTCCTCTAAGATGTAGGGAATTTACAAAAGAAAAAATTGAAGAAAGAGTAAAAGCAGTTTCAGATACTTTAAACTTATCTTCATTTTTAAACTCACCAGCAAGAAAATTAACGGCTGATCAAAAACAACTTATCTCTTTAGGTAGAGGGTTGGTTCGAGAAGACGTTGCAGCTGTTTTAATGGACGAACCTCTTACGGTTATAGACCCAGATTTAAAATTTCGACTTCGAAGAAACTTAAAAGAAATCAATGAACAATATAAAACAACATTGGTTTATGTAACTCATGATCAAAACGAAGCTATGACTTTTGCCGAAAATATAATTGTTATGGATCAAGGTGAAATCGTGCAAGTTGGATTGCCAAAAGATTTATTTGAAAAACCTAAAACAACTTTTGTCGGTTATTTTATTGGTTCTCCTGCGATGAATATTTTTCATTCAACTGTTTCTTCTGATCATGAAGTAAAAATTAATGATACTACAATTAAGACAAATTCAAATTTAGGAAATTTAAAAGATAAAAATGTTAAACTGGGTATTAGATCCGAGTTCATAGAATTGGCTGAAAAAGAAAAAAGTAATACAGTTAAAATTAAACTTACAAGAGTTGAGGACTTTGGTAATTTTAAGCTCCTTACAGGAAAAATGGGTGATTTAGTGATTAAGTCAAAAGTAGAAAGAGAAAAACCCATTCCAGATGGAGAATTAAATTTATATTTTCCACCAGAGAAATGTTGCGTTTATTCTGACGAAAAATTAGTTTAAGAGATAAATGAAACTCCTAAATTTATCAGCACAACAACTTTTAAAAAAACTTAAAAATAAACAATTAACATCCGTTGAACTTTGTAAAGCATATATCAATCAAAAAAAAAAATATGATAAGAATATTCAAGCTTGGGAATATTTTAATGAAAAAAAACTCCTAAGTGATGCAAAAAAATCTGATAATCAGAGAAAAAAATTAAAATCTTTAGGGGTTTTGCATGGTCTACCAGTAGCACTTAAAGATATTATCTCAACATCTGAAATGCCAACAAAATATGGTGCAAGAATAAATTTAAAAAAAAAGAATAATTCAGATGCTAAAATTGTTGAGCTCTTAAAAAAGGCTGGAGCAATAATTATGGGCAAAACTGTAACTTGTGAATTAGCTTTCTTATCGCCATCAAAAACCAAAAATCCACATGATTATTCAAGAACACCAGGAGGTTCATCTAGTGGTTCTGCAGCTGTTATTGCATCTGATATGGCACCATTATCAATTGGAACTCAAACGGGTGGATCTGTAATCAGGCCAGCCTCTTATTGTGGAGTTGTTGGTTATAAACCTACCTATGGATTAATTTCTAGAAATGGTATTTTGCAAACATCATATAATTTAGATCAAGTCGGAGTATTTGGAAAAACAATTAGTGATGTAGCACTATTATCGAAAGTTTTGTTTGCTAGAGACGATGCAGATGAAACAACAACAAATATTAATTTTCTTAATAAAAAAATTAAAATAAAAAAATCAAAATTTGTTTTTTATAAAACCAAACGCTGGAGAAATGTTGACAGTATTTCAAAAAAATCATTTAACAAATTTATTTTAAATAATAAAAAAATAGTAAAGGTTGAAACTGCTCCTAAATATTTTGAAGATATGATTGATTGTCATACAATTATATATGAGACAGAGATGGCTCAAAATTTCCATCATTATTACAAAACTTCAAAAGGAAAACTTTCTATAGAAATTAAGAGAGCAATTATTAACGGACTAAAACATTCGGCAAAAGATTATGCTTTAGCTTTAGATGCGATGAGAACATACTCAAAAAACTTAGATAGTATATTTGAAAGGTTTGATGCAATTATAACGCCAAGTAGTTGTGGAATTGCTGATAAAGGATTTAAGACAACTGGGAGTCCAGAATTTAATAAGATTTGGTCTCTTGCACATGTGCCCTGCATTTCACTGCCAATTTTAAAAGGCGAAAAAAATTTGCCTTTAGGAGTTCAAATTATAGGCAAACAATTTGAAGATCTAAGCATGTTAAACCATGCCAAAATATTCAATAATTAAAGATAATTCATAAACATTTACAATCATAGATTGTAATTAAGTGAAAAATCCTCACTTTTTTAAAATGACTCTAAGAAACATATATGCTTTAAATGCGTCAGTTAATTAACTTAAAGAGGAGAAATAATGATTAAAGAAAAAAAACTATTGAAGGGTAAAACTCCTTCAAGACGTAAATTCTTTAAGGCTGCTGCTGCGACTGGTGTTGCTGCTGTTGCTGCATCATCTTTAGCTGCTCCAGCCGTTGCCAAAGAAAGAATTGAAGCTTCTATGGTAGCTACATGGGGAAGAGATTTCCCAGGTTTAGGAACTGGTGCGCAAAGATTTGCTCAAAGAATTACAGACATGAGTGATGGAAGAATTCAAGTCACTTACTATGCAGCAAACGAGAGGGTTAAAGCGTTTGACTCATTTGATGAAGTTGCTTCAGGTAACTCGCAAATGTATCACGCTGCTGACTACTACTGGGTTAAAAAAGATCCAGCTTGGGGTTACTTTACAGCTGTACCTTTCGGTTTCACTTACACTGAAATGAACGCATGGATTAGATTTGCTGGTGGTCAACAATTATGGGATGAACTATCAGACAAATTCGGTCTAAAAAACTTTATGTGTGGAAGCACAGGAGTTCAAATGGGTGGATGGTTTAACAAGAAAATTAGAAGCCCTAATGACTTCAAAGGTCTTAAAATGCGTATGCCTGGATTAGGTGGACAAGTTATCGGTAAACTTGGAGGATCTCCAGTTTCACTTCCTGGTGGACAAATTTACGAAAACCTTGTTTCTGGTGCAATTGATGCAACAGAGTGGGTAGGTCCATGGAATGATGAAGCTATGAAATTCCAAGAAGCTGCTAAATACTACTACTATCCTGGAATGCACGAGCCAGGATCTATGTTAGCATGTGGTACTAACAAATCTTGGTTTACAAGCTTATCAAAATCAGATCAGCTATTAATTGAAGCTGCAGCTGCGATGGAAAATGACGTTATGATGTCAGAGTACAACGCTAAAAATGGTGCTGCGCTTGCAAGATTAATAAACGATCATGGTGTTAAACTAGAGAAGTTTAGCGACAAAGTTTATGATGGTTTTGCTAAAGCTGCTAATGAAGTATTTGAGGAAACAAGAGCAAGCAGTGGTCTCGCTGAGAGAATCCACTCTAGTTTCTTACAGGCCAGAAAAGACATTGGTTCTTGGACCAACTTGTCTGACTCACCTTACATTTCTCAAAGAAACAGAGCATTAGGAATGTAATCTAACTAAATTTAGTTATTAAAGGGCCCTTAATTGGGCCCTTTTTTTTTAAACAAAAACGAGTATTACTTAGGTATTTTAAAATACTATGGTGACAAAAAATTCAAATCTTTCTCTATATCTTAGAATAATCAGTTATTCAGTTTTAGCTTTTACTTTAGCATTTCTTATTAATAATGTTTTAACAGTTTGGAGTGATTGGCCAGGAATAAAAAAAATTTTTTCGCATCATGAGATGTTTGGATATAAGAAAAAAGCTCTAGAGGGATCTGATTTAAATTATGGTTATATGCAAATTGGATTGTATTTGATTTGTATTGCTGCAGTCGTTTTTTATGTTTTTAAAACATATAGCCAAACTTTGGAGCAAGATTCAAAAATTTTATCAAGATTTTCAGCATATCTTGTTAGATCATCATTTTGGGCAGTATTTTTAGTTGGCGTAGCTGACTTTGTTATATCTTTTATGGTTGTTGAAAGATTATGGGAAGCAATCTTCAGTCCTGAAGTAAAAGCATTGATGGTTAAAGCCCCAGTCAGAATTACTTATATTCACTTTCCAATAATATTAATTTCTTTCGTGATTGGATATTTTACGAAATCAGTTGGCTTTATTTGGCTAGCAGTATTGGTTGTAGTAAGTGAATTCGTAATCGTATTATCAAGATTTATATTTTCATACGAACAAGCATTTCAAGGGGATCTAGTTAGATTTTGGTATGCTGCACTTTATTTGTTTGCTAGTGCATACGCCTTAATTCATGAAGGGCACGTAAGAGTTGATGTACTCTATTCTTCTTTTAGTGAAAAAAAGAAGGCATGGACAAATATGGTTGGATCGGCAGTTCTAGGAGTACCACTTACATTAATAGTTATATTTTTAGGTCTTAACGGAAAAGCCAGCATAATAAATGGTCCTGTTGTAGCTTTTGAAGTTACGCAACAAGGATCTAATGGTCTTTATCTTTTATATTTGATGGCTGTTTATCTAGCTGTTTTTGCTGTTACGATGTTAATTCAATTTACTAGTTATTTTATGGAAAGTAGTCACAAAATTTTAAAAGGTGTCAAAAATTAAATTATGGAAACATTCTTTTTAGCTGTTCTAGTTGTGATAATGATTGTTGCTCTTGCATCGGGTTACCCGGTTGCTTTTGCACTTCCTGGTTCAGCTATAATTGCAATTGGTTTAGCTGCATTTTTTGGCTACATCTTCGAGGGAGACTCCAGTGCCTTTTTTGCTGTAGATGGACCCATAGAATGGCTCGTTGCTGGTATTACAAATTTTAGGAGTAATTACTGGGATGTAGAGACAGATACTTTGATAGCAATTCCTTTATTTATATTCATGGGAATTATGCTTCAAAAATCAAAAATTGCTGAAGACTTATTAATAACAATGGGCCAATTATTTGGACCAATTCCAGGTGGTTTAGGAATTTCAGTTATATTTGTTGGAGCTCTATTAGCAGCAACGACTGGTATCGTTGGAGCAACTGTAATTGCGATGGGACTAATTTCGTTACCAACAATGTTAAATAACAAGTATGACAGACAACTTGCTAGTGGAATAGTTTGTTCATCAGGAACATTAGGTCAAATTATTCCTCCATCAATTGTTTTAATTATTATTGCTGACCAGTTGGCAAGTGCATCTGATGTTGCAAACAACTTAAGACAAAATGATTATAAAGCCTTAACTGGTGAATTTAATATGCCAGGTGAATTTAGAGTAGGTTCATCAAGTGCAGGTGATATGTTCTTAGGAGCACTTTTACCAGGTCTTGTTTTAGTTGCTCTTTATATGATCTATGTGTTTATTTTTGCTAGAATAAAGAAAGGTGTTGCACCACCAGTTCCATTTAAAGGAAATTTTGATTTAAAATTTTGGTTAAGAGTAGTTGTAATTATCATACCACCACTTGCATTAATATTCGCTGTATTAGGTTCAATTTTAATGGGTATTGCTACTGTAAACCAAGCAGGTTCAATTGGAGCAATTGGTGCCACTTTGATGGCTGGTTATAGATTATATGAAGGAAAGAAAAGTGCTTTCTATCCTTTAATTTTAATTATTGGATCTCTAATTCCAATTACATTCTTTGCATCAAATTATGAATTAAATGTAAAAAATTTGGAGGAAAGAGATTTAAGTGCAATCTTTATAACCGCTTTCTTTGTGGTCATACTTGTATATGGAATAGGTTGGAGTTTTTGGAGAACCTTTAAAACAGAAAATGTTTTAAAAGAAGTTGTAACAGAAACTTGTGTGACTACTTCAATGGTATTTATTATCCTTTTAGGAGCAGCAATGCTTACTTCAGGATTTAGAGCTTTTGGGGGAGAAGAATTAGTAAGAGACTTTTTACAAGATTTACCGGGTGGTTTTTGGACACAATTTGTTGTTGTGATGATTGTAATTTTCTTGCTAGGATTTTTCTTAGACTTTATTGAAATTGCAGTTGTTGTTGTCCCAATAATTGCACCAATATTATTAGCTGAAACAGGGGCTAACGTCACAGCCGTTTGGTTGGGAGTTATGATTGGTGTTAACTTGCAGACTTCCTTCTTAACGCCGCCATTTGGATTTGCACTCTTTTATTTGAAAGGTGTAGCTCCTAAAATTGTTAAAACACTTGATATTTGGAAAGGTGTTGTGCCTTTTATAATTCTTCAGCTTATAGGATTGGGAATAGTCGGTGCATACCCTAGCTTAGTAAATTATCTACCAAATAGAGTATATTTAACTTCGAATGTTGCTCCTCCACCAATGAATCCTAAATTACAGTACTGTTTGCAAGAGTACAAATTTGCAAGATTTGATTCAAACGGTGAGACAATTAAAAATGCAATATTAAAATTCCAATCTGAGGCTCCAACTAATCTGCCAGATGATAAAATGGAAATTTTAGAAGATCATTTTGATAGTGCACTAGGAACTTTTGCTCTAGTCGATAAATTAAAAAAAGTTGAGGTCGAATACAATGCATATGCTGTTGATTATAGGGATCTGCATTTCACTGTTAGAAAGAAGCAAAAGAAAATACTTAAATTAAATAAAAAAATAGAAAAATATAAAGCAGAGATTAGAAATTTAGATGATGACGAATTAGATGAGAAAAACAAAATAGAATTAAGAATTGAGGATGTAAAACTTGAAATTGAGGAAATTCAAAACTCAATTCCAGATACTTGGCAAGCTAAGAATTCAGAATTCGACAAAATAAATAAAGCTAAAAATACAACAACAAAAAGATATAGAAAGAATGTAGATGAAGCCTACGATCTACTTGATCAGTTCGCAATGTTCATAAACGATGGAGTAAAACTTCAAGAAGTATCAAAAGATATTAAACAGTTAGATTATTTTATAGCTATGGAAAGCAATACAAAAGTATATGAAAGATCAGTTACAATTATGGATGGATTGTTTGACAAGTTGAGTGAGATCTCTGGAATGGATGAATTTTTAAATAGTGTAGATGATTTATTATCAATGGTAGACTCAGACGAACTTGATCCAATGGCGATTAGAACAAAATCAAAAGAAGTTGTTGAGTTATTCAATAAAGAAGTTAGCTGGAGAGCAAATGCTAAAGAAAACTTAATGCCAAAACTTGAGGAATATAATAATGCAATCAAAGAAACAATTGGACTAAGGTTGCAGTCTAAACTAACAAAAGAGCAAGCTATCTATGTATCTAAATGTAATTCAATACATAGAGATATTTCACTAAATTTTTAAACTGTTAATTTATCAATTAATTCTGATCTTGTATAAAGACCCAAGTCTTCTGCCTTGGACTTTAATTTTTCATTAATCTCTTTTAATTTTGGAACATTTAAATCAAGCTTATTTGCAATTTCTATAATTGAACCAATTATTGGATCTATTTCTAGTGGTTTGCCAGCATTTAAATCTTGAGCGGTCGAAGGTCTATGTCCTATAATTGAGACTCCACCCTTAATTCGATCCTCAATTGATATATTGAATTTAACTCCGATTTTTTCTCCAACTTGTTGGCACTCCTGCATTAAAACTTTTATTAAATTGTAAGTTTCAGGATCATTACCCATTTCATCCATAGTTTTATTTGTTAGAGCACTTACTGGGTTGAATGAACAATTCCCCCATAGTTTCACCCAAATTTCGTCTCTTAAATTTTTCTTCTGAGGAGCTTTTAAACCGCCTTCTATGAATAAACTTGAAATTATTTTTAGTCTTTCTGATCTGGTTCCATCTGGTTCACCTAAAGAAAATCGTTCACCATTACCATTATGTTTAATAACACCTGGCTCTAATATCTGACAAGCTGGATAAACTACGCAACCAATTGCTCTTTCAGGTCCTAGAGTTTGCCATATTTTTCCACCTGGATCCACACTTTCAACTATTTGATTGTCTAATTTGGTACCCGTATTAGCTTTATGAAAGTACCACCAAGGCAATCCATTAATGGCGCATATAATTGAAGTTTTTTTACCCATAATTGGTTTTAAGCTTTCTGAAATTTTACTAATAGCGTTAGCTTTTACAGAAATAATTATGAAATCTTGTTCATCCAAATCTTTAGGATTGTCTGTTACATCAAATTTAAAATTAACTTTATTATCATCTCTTATAAAAGTTAATCCATTTTGCTCTATTGCTTTTTTATGTTCTCCTCTAGCAATTAAAGAGACTTGTGCGTTTGTTTTTTTTAAACTTGTAGCAATAAATCCACCAATAGACCCAGCTCCAAATATACAAATTTTAGTCATTAGTTCACTAATCCAAACTTTTTAGCTAAAGTATTTCTTTGTAGTTTACCTGTTGCACCTTTAGGAATTTCATTTACAAAAAATATTTTCTTTGGAATTTTAAATTTTGCAAGTTTTTCATTTGCATACATTTTTATATCATCTTCAGTACACTTCATGCCCTCTTTTATGATTATTGCGGTAGCTATATCTTCCCCAAGCATTTTATCTTCATATCCAAAGCAAACAGCTTGCTCAATATTTGGATGATCCATAAGAATGTTATCGACTTCTAAAGGTGAAATCTTTTCACCACCTTTATTAATTATTTCCTTCAATCTTCCTGAGATTTTTAGATAACCATCTTTATCAAAATATCCCTGATCTCCTGTTCTAAACCAACCATTTGAAAAGCTATTTTTATTTGCATCTGGATTATTTTCATATCCGGAAGTAACATTTTCACCCCTAATGCAAACTTCTCCCTCTTCTCCTTGATTTAAAATCTTGTTATTAGTATCCATAATACAAACTTCTGGCCCAGCAGGAATTCCTACAAAGCCAGGTTTTTGGGACTTAGGCGGTAAAGGATTTGAGGTCATTTGATGAGTAGCTTCCGTCATCCCATATGCTTCTATTACTGGACAATTAAATACCTCATTTAGTTTTTCAAATACAGCTGGAGGTAGAGATGCTGATGATGATCTTAAAAATCTAAGATTTAATTGTTTAGCAGTTTCTAGATTTTTATCTGCTCTCATCAATATTGCTTGATGCATTGTTGGTACTCCAGAATACCAAGTTATTTTCTCTCTTTTTGCATTATCTAAAAATTTTAATGCATTAAATCCACTACTTGCACATACAGATGCCCCTACCTTCATAGAGGCTGCAAGAACTGCAATTAAGCCATGTATATGAAATAATGGCATAATATTTAGACAATGATCTTTATCAGTTAAATTAAGACTTTTGGAGATATTATCTGCTGAAGAAAAAATATTTTTATTTGTTAATGGAACAATCTTAGGTCTTGATGTAGTGCCCGAAGTATGCAGCACAAGAGCTTCATGATCTTCGCCTGGCAAAACATAATCACTGCTTTTTTCAAAAAGATTGAAATCTCCGCTTAAAGTATTTCCGTCTGATTTTATTTCGCAAACAGGAATTTTTAATTTATTTGCAACTTCTACTACTGGATTTTTAGAATTTTTCTCTACAATCACTATCTTTGGTTTTAAATCCTCTAGGTAAAATTCGAATTCTTCAGATTTATAGTTAGGGTTTAAAGGTGCAGCAGACATGTAGCTTGAAATCGCCAAAAAACTAGTTGCCATGTAAGGACCGTTTGGCAAAACTATTGCTGCACGATCTTTATTATTAATACCATTACCTGATAATTGTTTTGAAATTCTTTCTATTAATGATTTTAAATCAACAAATTTTAGTGGAGAACTACTTTCAGATGTTATTGCAATTAGATTATCATTTTGTGTTTCTATAATATTTCTAACAATTCTAGAGTTCATTTAAATTAATAACCTTTTGCGTATCCATCTTTTCTTGGATCTGAACCGCCAACTAAATTTCCTTTTTCTCTATCTATTTGAATTGCTTGTCCACCTCCATGAGTACCATCTATATACTCAACATTATGACCGACTTCTTTTAAATTATTAAAAATTTTTTCATCAATACTTTTCTCTAATTTATAAATGTTATTGAAATGGAAAGCTCTAGGAAATGAAATGGCTTGCTGAGGAGTTAAGTTATAATCAATAATGCTATTTAAAACATGAACTTGTCCTACAGGTTGATATTGTCCTCCCATTACTCCATAAGATAATTCACATTCTCCTTTGTTGTTCATAACTATTCCAGGAATTATGGTATGAAGCGGTCTTTTTAATCCTTGAATACAATTAGGATGACCTTCCTCAACTCTAAAATTAGTTCCTCTATTGTGAAGAACCACTCCAGATTTATCACCTGTTATTCCAGATCCAAAAGCATAGCAAACAGAATTTATAATTGAAACTACATTTAAATCTCTGTCTACCACGCTTAAATAAACTGTTTCAGGATGGTTTGGAATATTTAGATCTCCTACATCTGCACAGCCATTAATAGATATATTTTTTGAAATATTATCTATGTTTTGTTCACTTAATATTTTTTTCAAATCTAAATCTACAAATTCTGGATCACCAATATTTTCTTCCTTAAGTTTATAAGCCTGCTTTGTAACTTCTGCTTCAAGATGGAACCTTTCAAATGAATTCACATCATATTTTTCAATACCTAACTTTTCTAATAATTTCATCATTACTAAGACTGTTATTCCAGGGCCACTCGGAGGACATTGATGAATGATAATATCTCTATATCTATCTGATAAAGTCTCTGATTTAATAGTTTTTTGCTTATGGAAATCTTCAATTGTATGTAAGCCCCCAAACTCTTTTAAAGTTTTAACTAAATCTTCAGCAATTGATCCTTCATAAAATTCTTTAACTCCATTTTTTGAAATTTTTTCGAGAGTCTCTCCAAGTGCAGGATTTTTATTTACCTCATTAAATTGATAACTCTTACCATTATTTAGCATATGTTTTCTAGAATATGGGTTATCGTTTAATTTATTAAATACGTTGCTCCAGGCGTTAGCAACAACTTTAGTCACTTTAAAACCATTCTTTGCAATATCTATACCTTTGTGAAACAACTCCTCAAAATCGAGTTTTCCAAAATCATTATGAATTGAATTCCAAGCATCTAATGCACCAGGAATAGTTACTGCGTGAGGACTTGTTAAACCGATTTTATCTATATTCTTTTCCTTGAAATAATCAAAATTTGCTTTTGCTGGAGCAATACCTGATCCGTTATATGAAACAGGGTCTTTACCATTCATTTTTATTATTGCAAAACAATCTCCACCTATACTTGTGGCATTAGGCTCTGCAACAGAGAGAACAACAGAAGCTGCAATAGCTGCATCCACTGCATTTCCACCTTTTTGCAATATTCTAAGAGCTTCTTCTGTAGCTATTGGATGTGATGTTGCGGCCATACCATTTGAAGAAATGGCATCTTTATCTTTTGTTGAATGATTATTCATAATAGAACTGTAATTTCATAAAAAATATAAATGATCAATAAAATAAATAAAAGTATTCTAATTTTTTCTGTATTTGCCTTTGGCTTTTTTATATCAAATTTACTGAGATCAATTACCGCAACATTAACACCTGCTCTTTCAACTGAATTCAATTTAAGTGCCGCAAATCTTGGACTTTTAGCTGGAGGATATTTTCTAGGGTTTTCGCTCATGCAAATTCCTACTGGTATGTTATTAGATAGATTTGGTCCAAAAAAAGTTATCGGATATTTATTAATCATTGCTCTTATTGGAACTATTTCATTTGCTTTTGCTAAAAGTTTTGCAGGTTTATTAATTTCTAGAATTTTCATTGGTGTAGGTGTTGCTGCTTGTTTAATGGGTCCTTTAACTGGTTACAGAGTATGGTTTGAAGAAAAATATCAACAACGTGCAAATTCATGGATGTTGATGGTTGCAAATTTTGGATTTGTTGCATCAACTCTACCAGTTCAAATTTTATTACCAATAATTGGTTGGCGATCTATTTTTTTAATTATAGCCTCTTTAATTTTGATAAGCATAATATTAATATCAATTTTAATACCTTCGTGGGAAACTAAGAGGGATGAAGACCAAAATAATAATCTTCAAAATCTTTCCCACATATGGAAAAATAAATTCTTTATTAGCTTAGTACCGCTTGCATTTTTTAATTATGGAGGTGTTCAAGCAATACAAACATTGTGGGCTGGCCCATGGATGCTAAATGTGACGGGTTATGATGCAATACAAAGTGCGACAGGTTTATTTTGGATAAATGTAACTATGCTTTTTTCTTTTTTAATATGGGGATATTTTTTGCCAAAACTATCTTCCAAGGGAATTGACAGTATGAGAATTGTAAAATTTACACTTCCTGTAAGTTATATAATTTTATTTTTAATAGTCATAATGGGAGACAAAGCTGGTGCAACGATGTTTACTCTTTATATTTTATCATCAATAGTAATTTCTTTAACCCAACCAGCAATAGCATTAAATTTTCCTACTAAATTAGCAGGAAAATCTTTAACTTCATTCAATGTATTTTTATTTTCTGGTACTTTTTTTGTACAATGGATAATTGGTTTAATAATAGATTTTTCCAGAAATTTAGGTGCTACTATTACAATGAGCTATCAAATTTCTTTTTCAATTTTTTTGTTTTTATGCATTTTAAGTTACTTATTTTTTTTAATTTTAAATAAAAATGAATAAAAATTTTATCGGATATTTTCTACTATTATTTCAGCCACTTTTTATGGCTAGTAACTTAATTGTAGCAAGAGGTGGTGTTGATGATGTTCCTCCCATATCTTTATCTTTTTGGAGATGGTTTATTTTTTTCATTATTTTATTTGTCCTAAATTATAAGTATTTAGTTGAAAATTTTCAGACTATTAAAAAAGAGAGTAAAAGAAGTTTTTTTCTAGGTTTGATGGGATGTGGTGTTTGTGGAATATTTCCATATATGGCTGGTTCATCTACAACCATTGTTAATATGGGAATTCTTTATACTTCTTCACCAATATTTATAATTTTAATCTCATATTTTCTTTTTAAAGATAAGATAAATATTTTTCAATTTGTTGGTTTACTTTTTTGTCTAGTTGGAGTGTTTGCTGTAATTTTAAAGGGCGATATCAATTTACTTCTTGAATTAAAATTTGCTTCTGGAGATTTTTGGATGTTAGGAGCAGCATTAGGCTGGGCGATTTATACAGTTATGCTTTTTCAATGGAATTCAGAACTTAATTTTTTTCCAAGGCTAACAATTATATCTTTCTTTGGTTTTTTATCTATTTTGCCTTTTTATTTTATAGAGCATATTTATTTTGAAAAAACTTTATTCAATGAAGAATTTTATTATTGGATTTTGTTTGCAGCAATTTCTCCAGGTATAATCGCTTTCTCACTATACACATTAACTATTAAATACTTAGGACCATCAACAACCGGTTTCACACTATACCTCTACACAATTTATGGAGCTTTTTATGGAATAATATTTTTTTCTGAGATTTTAGAGAATTATCATTTAATAGGTACCATATTTGTATTTTTTGGTATTTATTTGGTAAGAAGAAAAAGTAAAAATGAAATTAAAGCCTAAAATGTTATTTGCAAAAATTCTGTTTTATATTTTTATTATTTACTTTGGAGTTTCTCTAATAGTTTATTTTTATCAAAGAAAATTATTATACCATCCTGGTGAAAATAATTATTTAGATGAAGGACCTCTATCTCACAAAATCGAAAAAGTAAGTATTCAATCTGATAATGATCTAGTTGGATGGTATTACAAAAAAAATAATAACTTTAAAACCTTGCTTTTTTTTCACGGAAATGCTGGAAAATTAGATAATAGAATTTATAAACTAAATGAGTTTGCAGATTTAGATTTAAACTATTTAATCTTTGCATATAGAGGCTTTAGTGGAAATAAAGGCAAACCAACTGAAATTGGACTTTATAAAGATGCAATTAAAGCCAAAGAATGGCTTAATCAAAACAATATAGAAGATAAAGATATTGTTCTCTATGGAGAATCTCTTGGCACTGCTGTAGCAATAGAGACCGCAAGTAACAATTTATTTGCAGGTATAATATTAGAGTCCCCTTTTACATCCATGGAGATTCTGGCGCAAAAATATTACCCATATCTTCCTGCAAAAATTATTTTAAAAGATAAATACAAATCTATTGAAAAAATTAACAAAATAAAGTTTCCCATGCATGTGATGCATGGAAAAAAGGATAATATTGTACCATTCTATATGGGTGAAGAAATATTTAATAAATATGGTGGTGTTAAGTCAAATTATTTTAATGACAATGACGACCATATGATGGAATTTAATAAAAATTTAATTCAATCAATCGACAATTTTATAAAAAGTTTAAATTAAGACATAATTTAAACAAATCCACATCACTTTTAAATTCTAATTTTAGATATGTTTAAATTCCCTTTATTACTTTTTTTATTAATATTGCCAACAAAACTTAGCTCAGAAATAAATAATGAGTACTATGATAACAATTATTTTCATATTGGAAAAATGAACTCTTACAATAGTGAGTTCACTCTATATTTTAAAACACGGAAGAAAGCTATTTTAGCAAAGGGAGAATTTTCTAATTATATTAATGATTTTCCACAGGACTTATACTTATATGATAAAAATTTAAATAAAGATTACCCTTTAATTTCATATGACTGGTTTCCAAAAAAAGTTAAAAAAATATCAAAAAAATATAATTACCCACTTTTCCCAGAGGATTTTGCTTACTATTTATTAAATGACAACAACACTTTAATTTTGATAAGTGCAAAAAAAAATTTTAATGAAAATTTAAAATACGACATAAAAAATAATAAGCTAGAAATTGCTAAGACTTCTGGAAAATTAAATTTTATTATCTCTTCTTATGCTGAAAACTGTGGTTATAAATCTCTAAAAAATAATTTTGAGTGCAATATCTATAAACCTTTAATTTCTAAAAATTTGCTTAATTAACTTGGGTAAAAGCATTTGCAAACTTCTCAGCTTCAAATATTTGTAAGTCATCCTCTTTTTCTCCAAGTCCGAGACCAACAATAGGTACTTTATATTTCTTTGAAATCGCAATCAATATTCCGCCTTTTGCAGTTCCATCAAGTTTTGTCATTATGATGCCTGTAATTGGAAGTAATTTATTAAATTGTTCGAGTTGATTAATTATGTTTTGTCCCGACGTTGCATCTAAAACTAAAATAACCTCGTGAGGTGCTGTTTCATCACTTTTTTTAATTACATTTCCTATTTTTTTTAATTCATCCATTAAATTCTTTTTATTTTGCAATCTTCCTGCCGTGTCTACTATTACTTGATTTATGTTTTGATTTTGAGCTATTTCCATTGCTTTAAAAGCAACTGAAGCCGGATCTGAACCAGGATCTGATTTTACAATTTTAGCATCAACCCTGTTAGCCCATTCTTCTAATTGATCAATAGCAGCTGCTCTAAATGTATCGCATGCTGAAAAAAGAACTTTATTATTATTTTGTATAAATATTTTTCCTAATTTTCCAATAGTAGTTGTCTTACCAACTCCATTAACACCTGAAACTAATATTATATTTGTCTTTTCCTTTTTTAAAAAAAAATCTTTTTTTTCTAGGGGTGTCATTAGTTCTAAAATATAATTATTAAGTATTTCGAAAACTTCCTTGATTGGATCATTTTTAGGATCAATCTTTTTTTGAGCAATTATAGATTTTATCTCTGATGCTGCATCTATGCCCACATCTGAGCCAATCAAGAATTCTTCTATTTTATCAAGAGTTGCATCGTCAATTTCTTTCTTAACTATTATTTCTTTAAGGCCTGATGCTATATTGCTTGCACTTCTTTTAAATCCGATTTTAAATTTTTCAAAAATACCCATTATATTTTGATATTAATCTTTTCAATTTCAGATACAGGACCTCTCATTTTTATATTTAATTCATTGTCAATTTGAATATTTAAAATTCCTGTTGAAAATTCTATTTTTGAATTACTGTTTTGTAGTTGATTTAAATTAGCTGCGACTGCTGTTGCACATGCTGCAGTCCCGCAAGCTTTTGTTAAACCTGCACCCCTCTCCCAAACTTTAATTTTGTAATGTTGATCACTAATTTTCTGAGCTATTGTGACATTGCATTTCTCAGGGAAAACTTCATGATTTTCTATTAATGGTCCATATTTTTTTAAATTTATTTTTTCTATATCCTCGCAAAAATATATTACATGAGGGTTACCAACATTCACTGCAATACCACCATTAATTTTATTTCCGTCAATATCAATCATACCAAGTGATAGATTTTTAGTATCAAGATTTTTACTTAAAGGAATTTTGTTCCACTCTAAATTTGGAGTTCCAATTATTGTTTCAACATCTTTATTATTAAGAACTTTAGATTTTAATATTTTTGAGGATACCGAAATTTCAATTTCTTTTTTATTTTTTTCAATACTTAGTAAATAAGCAACACATCTAGTTCCATTTCCACATGCATCTGAGCGGCTTCCATCCGAGTTAAAAAAAGCAACACCAGCATCAGCTTTTTGACTTTTGTTTATGTAGATCAACTGATCGCACCCTATGAAATCTCTGTCACAAATTTTTAAGATTTGGTCATTTGATAAGTTTAAACTATTTATTCTCTGATCAATAATAACAAAGTCGTTACCTAATCCATCCATTTTAAATGCTTCAAATTCCATATAAATAATACTTAACTTATTTATTGACTTTTTGAACCTCTAATATAATTTACGCGCACTTCCGCAAAATACAGCAATTTGCGGTGTCTTTGGAAACAAAGAGATCGACACCAGTCAGCGAGGGTTCGCCCACTGGTGCGATACTTGCTGTGCGAAATTATGTTTGAAAATTTAACTAATAAATTTGAAGAAATTTTTTCTTCATTAAAAAAAGCTCCTTCTCTTGATGAAAAGCAAGTTGACGAGGGTTTAAAAGGTATAAGGTTGGCTTTGTTAGAAGCCGATGTTTCATTAGACGTAGTTAAGGAGTTTATTAGTAGAGTTAAGCCTAAAGCGCTAGGTCAGGAAATTATAAGATCAACTTCTCCCGGGGATATGGTTGTAAAAATCGTTTATGACGAAATAGTATCTTTTTTAGGTGATAAGAATTCTGAAATCTCCCTTAATGCTGTCCCTCCAGTTCCAATCATGTTAGTTGGATTGCAAGGTTCAGGAAAAACCACAACAACCTCAAAATTAGCAAAATTTTTAGAAAAAAATAATAAGAAAAAAGTAATGATGGCTAGTTTAGACGTTTACAGACCTGCCGCGCAAGAGCAATTGAGAATTTTGGGTGAACAAAATAATATTGAAACTTTGCCAATTATAGAGGGCCAGCTTCCAGCTGATATTTGTAGAAGAGCTTTAAGTGCTGCAAATTTAAATGGTTGTGAAGTAGTTTTATTTGATACCGCTGGAAGAACACAAATAGATTTTCAAATGATGAATGAAATCAAACAAATTGAAACTATTATTAATCCTGCAGAAACTATACTAGTAGCAGATTCTCTAACAGGTCAAGTTGCTGCTAATGTAGCCAAGGAATTTAAAAATACAGTAAATTTGAGCGGTATTATACTTACAAGAGCAGATGGAGATGGAAGAGGTGGAGCAGCATTGAGTATGAAATATGTTGCTGAAGTACCCATAAAGTTTCTTGGTGTTGGAGAAAAAATTGAGAATTTTGAAGTTTTCCATCCTGATCGAATTGCAAATAGAATTTTGGGAATGGGAGATATCGTTTCCTTAGTTGAAAAAGCTTCAGAAGATTTAGATCAAGAAAATTTAAAGAAAACAGAAGAGAAACTTAAAAAAGGTCAATTCTCGATGGAAGATTATCTTTCTCAATTACGTCAAATGAAAAAGATGGGTGGAATAGAAGGCATAATGTCATTTCTCCCTGGAGTTTCAAAAATTAAATCACAAATGGACCAATCAGGAATAGATGAAAAAATTATAACTCAAAATGAAGCTGTTATTTTATCAATGACAAAGCAAGAAAGAGAAAATCCTAAAATTATAAATGGATCAAGAAAAAAAAGAATTGCTAATGGCTCAGGTACAGACATTGCCACTATCAATAAGTTGTTAAAACAATTTAAGATGATGTCAGAAATGATGAAAAAAATGTCTAAAGGAAACATGAAAGGAATGGCGGATAAAGGGATCCCGCCTGAACTATTTAATCAATTAAAATAAAGGAGATATAAGTAATGTTAAAAATGAGACTATCAATGGGAGGTACTAAAAAAAGGCCAGTATATAAAATTGTTGTGGCTGATAGTAGATTTCCAAGAGACGGAAGGTTTATAGAAAAATTAGGTTTTTATAATCCGTTATTACCAAAGGATAAAAAGGAAAGAATTGGCTTAGATTCTGAGCGAATTAAATATTGGTTAGGTCAAGGAGCTCAGCCAACAACAAGAGTTGCAAGGTTATTGGGAGAAAACGATATAATGCCAATGCCTGAAAAAGGAAACAATCCTCAAAAAGCAATTCCTAAAAAAGATAGAAAAAAAGCTGACGAAGGTGGAGAAGCGAAACCAGAAGGAGATGCATCTAAACCAGCAGAAGCACCTAAGGAAGAAGCTAAGCCAGCAGAAGCACCTAAGGAAGAAGCTAAACCAGCAGAAGCATCTAAGGAAGAAGAAAAAAAATAATGTTAGAAGCTCGTATATTCACACTCTATCCAGATTTTTTTCCAGGTTATTTAGGTCAAGGTATTTTTGGTAAAGCACTATCAGAGAATAAATGGAAAATAGATACTGTGGATATAAGAGAGTATGCATTTGATAAACATAAAACTGTTGATGACACTCCCTATGGAGGAGGTGAAGGTATGTTAATGAAAGCAGATGTATTAGCAAAATCAATAGATAAGAATGTTAAAGATGGTGAAAAGATTATTTATCTAAGTCCGAAGGGTAAGTTGTTCAATCATCAATTAGCAAAACAACTATCTCAAGAAAAAACAATAAATATAATTTGTGGACACTTTGAAGGAGTTGATGAAAGATTATTAAAAACAAGAAATATTGAGGAAGTAAGTATAGGAGACTTTGTTTTATCTGGAGGTGAAGGAGCTTCATTTGTAATTCTTGATGCAATTTTAAGATTTATTCCTGGTATTCTTGGCAATACAAATTCAGCTAAAGAAGAAAGTTTTGAAAACGGACTTTTAGAGTATCCTCAATTTACAAAACCTCAAATATGGGAGGAAAAAAGTGTTCCAGATGTGCTATTATCAGGCGATCACGCCAAAATTAAAGACTGGCGTTTATCTCAATCTGAGGCTATAACACGCGACCGAAGACCAGATTTGTGGCAATTATATAAAAAGGCTAAAGAGAATTAAAATGAAGACAATTGAAGAAATTAATCAATCTAAAGTAAAAAAAATTATTTCTGAGAGAAAGCATCCAGAATTTTTCCCAGGGGACATTGTTAAAGTTGGAGTTAGAATAACTGAGGGAAAAAGAGATCGGATTCAATATTTTGAAGGTGTGTGTATTGCAAAAAAAAATAGAGATATCAATTCTTCTTTTACTGTAAGAAAAATTTCTTTTGGTGAGGGTGTGGAAAGAACATTTGCTTTATATAGTCCGATTGTAGATACAATTAAAGTTGTAAGGTCAGGAAAAGTTAGAAGAGCCAAGTTATATTATTTAAGAGATAGAACAGGTAAATCTGCAAGAATTGCAGAAAAAATTAAAAAGAAAATAGGTATAGATGTTGAAACTAAGATTCACGAAGTAACAGAAGAAAATGTTATGCCTGATACAGAACAAAAAACAGCAGATAGCCAACAAGATTCCAATAAAGATGCTCCAAAAGTAGAAGCAAAAAAACCAGAAGAAAAAAAAGAAACTAAAGAAGAAACCCCATCAGTAGAAAAAAAAACTGATGAAAAAAAAGAAAATCCTGAAGTAAAAAAATAATTTTTTACAATGCCTCAAACTATATACGATAAAATATGGAATGATCACCTTGTTCATCAACAAGAGGATGGGACTTCACTTTTATTTGTTGATAGACATTTAATTCATGAAGTTACTAGTCCACAAGCATTTGAAGGTTTAAGAAATTCTAATAGAAAAGTTAGACAACCTTCTTTAACTTTAGCAGTAGCAGATCACAATGTTCCAACAACGGATAGATCAGTACCTATTACTGACAAAGATTCAAAAATACAAATCGAGACACTAGAAAAAAACTGTGCAGAATTCGGAATAAATCTTTTCGGAATGAACGATAAAAGACAAGGAATAGTTCATATTATTGGTCCAGAACAGGGATTTACACAACCAGGAACGATTATTGTTTGTGGTGATAGTCACACTGCTACGCACGGAGCATTTGGTGCATTAGCATTCGGAATTGGAACTTCGGAAGTGGAACATGTCTTGGCAACACAGACTTTAGTTCAAAAAAAATCAAAAAATTTTAGAATAAACGTTAATGGATCTCTTCCTGTTGGAGTAACATCTAAGGATGTAATATTACAAATAATTGGAAAAATTGGTACAGCTGGTGGAACTGGCTATGTAATTGAATATGCTGGAAACTTAATTTCGAATTTAAGTGTCGAACAAAGAATGACTATTTGCAATATGACAATTGAAGGTGGAGCAAGGGCTGGATTAATAGAGCCAGATGAAAAAGTTTTTAATTATTTAAAAGGTAAACCAATGTCTCCAAAGAATTCAAATTGGGACAAAGCATTAGAATATTGGAGTAAATTAAAGTCTGATGGTGATGCAGTATTTGACAAAGAAATCAGTCTTGAGGGCAAAGATATTAAACCAATGGTAACTTGGGGAACTTCGCCTCAGGATGTAGTAGATATTGATGGAATTGTTCCTGATCCTGAAAATGAGCTAAATGAAGACAGAAAAAATTCTATTAATAGATCATTAAAATATATGGGTTTAAAGCCGAAAACTAAAATAAAAGATATTAGAATTGATAAAGTTTTTATTGGAAGTTGCACAAATGGAAGAATCGAAGATCTAAGAGAAGCTGCGAAAATCTTAAAAGATAAAAAAATTGCTTCTCATGTAAATGCAATGATAGTTCCTGGTTCAGGATTAGTAAAACAACAAGCAGAGCAAGAAGGTTTAGATGTAATATTTAAAAATTCTGGATTTGAATGGCGTGAGCCAGGTTGTTCAATGTGTTTAGCTATGAATGCAGATAAGTTGAAGCCAGAAGAAAGATGTGCATCAACATCAAATAGAAATTTCGAAGGAAGACAAGGACGAGGTGGAAGAACTCATTTAGTTAGTCCAGCTATGGCTGCTGCAGCTGCTATATCTGGAAATTTAGATGATGTTAGAAAATACAATAGTTAAATGAACAAATTCTCAACATTAAAAAGTATTCCTGCATATTTGCCAATTGTAAATATTGATACAGATATGATTATTCCAAAGCAATTTTTAAAAACAATAAAAAGAACAGGACTTGGAAAAAATTTATTTTATGAAATGAGATATGACGAAAAAGGTAAAGTAGTAGATGACTTTATCTTAAATAAATCCCCATATGATAATTCTAAGATTCTAATTGCAGGAAATAATTTCGGATGTGGATCATCTAGAGAACATGCGCCATGGGCACTTTTAGACTTTGGTATCACTTGCGTTATAAGCACTAGTTATGCAGATATATTTTATAATAATTGTTTTAAAAATGGAATATTGCCTATTAAAGTTAATGATGAACAGATAAAAGAACTTTCTGAATATTCTAAGAGACAAGAAGAAATTGCAATAAATTTACCAGATCAAAAAATAATTTTTGGAAATAAAGAAATCAAATTTGAATTAGATGAATTTAAAAAAAAATGTTTAATTGAGGGACTAGATGATATTGCCCTGTCTTTGGAAAAGTCTAATAAAATAATTTCATTTGAAGAAAAATTAAAATCCGCAAAGCCTTGGATATTTAATGATTAAAGTCAAAAAAAGAAAATTCTTATTATTACCAGGTGATGGTATTGGTCCCGAAGTTATTGGTGAAGTTAAAAAAATTATAACTTGGTTAAATGTAAATAAATCTCTTGATTTTGATATGGAAGAAGCTTTAGTTGGTGGAGCATCTTACGACAAGCACGGAACACCAATTACAGATGAAGTATTTTATAAATCATTAGAATGTGAAGCAGTCATTTTAGGAGCAGTGGGTGGACCAAAATATGATAATTTAGATTTTTCCAAAAGACCTGAGAGAGCTCTTCTTAAGCTAAGAAAAGAATTAAAATTATTTGCAAATTTGAGGCCTGCAATTTGTTTTAAACAATTAGTTGAGGCATCTACGCTAAAACCTGAAATCGTATCAGGTCTGGACATAATGATTGTTAGAGAATTGACAGGTGGTATTTATTTTGGTGAGCCGAGAGGCATCAAGCCAATTGATAATGGTGAACGTAAAGGAATAAACACTCATACTTATACCTCATCAGAAATTAAAAGAGTTGCTAGAGTTGCATTTGATTTAGCAAAGAAGAGAAATAATAAAGTTACTTCCTGTGAAAAATCGAATGTTATGGAAGCAGGTCAATTATGGAAAGAGGAAGTTCAAAATCTTCACGATAAAGAATTTAAAGATGTTGAGTTAAATCATATGCTTGCAGATAATTGTGCAATGCAACTTTTGAGAAATCCAAAGCAATTTGATGTAATTGTGACAGATAATTTGTTTGGTGATATGTTGTCAGATGAAGCATCTATGCTGACGGGATCTTTAGGTTTATTACCTTCAGCTTCTCTAGGTGCAAAAAATAAAGATGGTGAAATGAGAGCAATGTATGAGCCTGTTCATGGATCTGCTCCAGACATTGCCGGAAAAGGGATAGCAAATCCAATTGCAACTATCTTGAGTTTTGCAATGGCTTTGAGGTACTCTCTTGACTTAGATAAAGAAGCTGATGACTTAGAAAAAGCAGTGCAAAATGTACTAGATGATGGGTTAAGAACTAAAGATATTATGTCAAAAGGAACAAAAGAAACTTCAACTTCTGGTATGGGAGATGCGATTATTGCATATTTGCAAAAATAAAAAAATTAACTTAATTTGATACTATTAAATTTATGACTGTTTATTCTGCACCTGTGAAAGATATGATGTTCTTATTTGAACATCTAAAAGATAATAAAAATTATAACGAAATTGAAAAATATAAAGAAGTTACTTCTGATCTAGTAAAAGATATATTAGAGGAAGCTGCAAAAATTAATGAAGAAATGCTTCTTCCTTTAGCAAAAGTTGGAGATGAAAATCCTTGTGTCTATGAAAATGGAGTAGTTAGAACACCTCCAGGTTATAAAGAGGCATATTCAAAATTTATCGAAGATGGATGGGTATCTTTAACTTGTGATCCAAAATACGGTGGTCAAGGAATGCCGAAAACTGTAAGTGCTTTTTTTGATGAAATGCTTTCATCATCAAGTTTATCTTTTAAATTATATAGTGAATTAAGTATAGGTGCATACAATTGTATTTTGAGTCATGCAACTGAAGAAATTAAAAACACATATCTTCCTAAAATTGTTGAGGGTAAATGGAGTGGGACAATGTGTTTAACAGAACCTCAGTGTGGAACAGATTTAGGACTAATTAAAACAAAGGCAATTAAAAATGAAAATGGCACTTATAATATAAGTGGACAAAAAATTTTTATTACATCTGGTGATCATGATTTGACTGAAAATATTATACACCTTGTTTTAGCAAGAACGCAGGACGCTCCAAAAGGAACGAAAGGGATAAGTTTATTTTTAGTACCAAAATATGAAATTAATGAAGACGGTTCAATTGGTCCAAGAAATGGAGTCAATACTGTTTCAATTGAATCAAAAATGGGTATTAAAGGTTCACCTGCATGTGTATTAAGTTTTGACGATGCCAAAGGTTATATGATCGGACCAGAGAACAAAGGCTTAAATTCTATGTTTACAATGATGAACTTAGAAAGAATCGTTGTCGGCATACAAGGACTAGGTCTATCTGAAACAGCTTATCAAACTGCTTTAAGTTATTCGAAAGAGAGAAAGCAAGGTAAATCAAATAATAATTCTAATGGAGAAACAGATTTAATCATTAAGCATGCAGATATAAGAAGAAGTTTATTAAATATGAAGTCTATAATTGAGGGAGAAAGATCTTTATCTTTTTGGATGGCTCAGCAAGTAGATGTAAGCTTAAGTCATAGTTCGGAGGAAGTAAAAAAAGATGCATCGGATATTGTAGGTCTTATGACGCCTGTAATTAAGTCATTTTTTACAGATATGGGTATGGAAATAACCAATGAAGCAATTCAGGTTTTTGGTGGATATGGTTATACAAAAGACCAAGGGATAGAACAATTATTTAGAGATAATAGAATTACACCTATTTATGAAGGAACTAATTCAGTGCAGGCAATTGATTTTGTATTTAGAAAAATAAGTCAGAAAAAAGTTTTTGATAATTTTATGAAATATGTAGAAACAGAAATTCAAGATTGTTCAAAAGTAGATAAATTAAATGAACATGTAAAAAAAATATCTGAATTAAAAAATATATTGTCAGATTTCACTGACTGGATATCTCCTAATGGTAACACACCAAAAGACGATATAAGCGCATCATGTAACGATTATTTAAGATTTTTTGGTTATTTTTGTCTTTCATTTATATGGCTAAAGACAATGAGAAAAAGCTATGAAAATTTGGAAAATAATAAAGAGTTTTATGAAGATAAATTAAATACAGGAAATTACTATTTTGATAAAATTTTGCCTAGAGCTGAGAGCCATTATAAATCTGCTATTTCTGGTAGTAAATATACTATGAGCGCAAAATTTAACTGATGAACAAATATAATCAGAACTTAGATAAAAATCCTTCAAATTATGTCCCATTAACGCCGCTAAGCTTTCTAGAAAGAGCGAAAGACATTTATCCAAATTACGAAGCTTTAGTATATGAAACAAAATCTTTTACATGGACGGAAGTATTTAACAGGTGTATCAAATTTGCAAGTGCACTAGAGAAAATTGGTATTGTTGAAGGAGATACAGTTTCAGTTATGACCTTTAACACTCCAGAGATTTTCGAGGCACATTATTCTGTTCCTATGACAGGAGCTGTTTTAAATACAATTAATTCAAGACTTGATGCAAAAACTGTTGCTTATATTTTAGAACACAGTGAAGCAAAAGTATTAATAATAGATAGGCAATTACATGCTGTTGCAGAAAAGGCTTTATCAACTTTAAAGGACAAACCAATTGTAATTGATGTTCAAGACGATTTTGCAGATCAATCCTTATTAAAAAAAATTGGAGATAGAGAATATGAGGAATTTTTAAATACTGGTGATGAAAATTATATTTGGAAAAAACCAAAGGATGAGTGGCAAGCAATTTCTTTAAGTTATACATCTGGAACAACTGGAAATCCAAAAGGTGTTGTTTATCATCATAGAGGTTCTTATTTAATGTCAACAGGTAGTGCCGTTGCTTGGAATATGCCAAATAGATTAAATTTTTTAACAGTTGTACCAATGTTCCACTGTAATGGATGGGGGTACCCGTGGACAATACCAATGTTAAATGGAAAAACAGTTTGTTTAAGAGCTATTGATGTAAAAAAAATATTTGAATTAATTGAAAAGCATGACATTACCCATTTTGGAGGTGCACCTATTGTACTTAATATGATAACAGGTGCATCACAAAATGATATCAAAGAATTAAAAAACAAAGTTTATGTTTTAACTGCTGGAGCACCACCCCCAAGTATAATTTTCAAAAAAATGAAAGCATTAGGATTTGAGGTAATGCACGTCTATGGTTTAACAGAAACATATGGACATGTTTTACAATGTGCTTGGAATGATGAATGGAATGGTTTTGAAGAAGATAAAATTAATGAAATTAAAGCAAGGCAAGGTGTGAGATTTCCAAACACAGAAGGAGTGGTTGTTTTAGATCCAGAAACTATGAAACCCGTGCCTAAGGATGGAGAAACCATTGGCGAGATAATGATCAAAGGTAATGTTGTTATGAAAGGGTATTTTAAAGACAAACAGGCCACTGAAAAGGCTATGAAAGATGGATGGTTTCACTCTGGTGATTTGGCAGTTATTTATCCAGATGGATACATCAAGGTTAAAGATAGGTCGAAAGATATAATTATTTCAGGAGGAGAGAATATTTCTTCTATCGAAATCGAAAACACACTTTCTAAGCACCCAGCTGTTTCAATTGTTGCTGTAGTAGCAAAACCAGATGAGAAATGGGGAGAAGTTCCATGCGCATTTATAGAGAAAGTGGCAGATAAAGAGACAAATGAAAAAGAATTAATCGATTTTTGTAGAGAAACTCTAGCAGGGTTCAAAATTCCAAAAAAAATAGACTTCTGTGAACTTCCAAAAACATCAACAGGCAAAATCCAAAAATTTGAATTAAGAAAAAGAGCTAAGGAACTTACTTAGATTTCTTTCAAATAAACAACTTACTTTCTTTACAAATAGATAAAAAGATGACACTAAGCTAAAAAATGAAAAACTTTTCTATTGCAAAATCAAGAAGACTTAGAGGTACGCCTTATACATCAAGAATTGAAAAACAAGGTGTTACAGCTTACACAATATACAATCATATGTTGCTTCCTGCTGCATTTGGTTCTTTAGAAGACTCATATCATCATTTAAAAGAGCATGTTCAAGTTTGGGATGTGGCTGCTGAAAGACAAGTAGAGATTACTGGAAAAGATGCTGCAAAATTGGTTCAACTTATGACTTGTAGAGATCTTTCGAAATCAAAAGATGGAAGATGTTATTATTGTCCAATCATAGATGATAATGCTGGATTAATTAATGATCCAGTTGTTCTAAGATTTAATGAGAATAAATGGTGGGTTTCTATTGCAGATACGGATGTAATCTTATTTGCAAAAGGATTGGCAATTGGAAATAAATTTGATGTAAATATTATCGAACCCGAAGTTGACATTATGGCTGTGCAAGGGCCTAAATCTTTTAAATTGATGGAAAAAGTTTTTGGAGAAAAGATAACAAAATTAAAATTTTTTGGTTTTGATTATTTTGATTTTGCTGGAGCCAAACATTTAATTGCTCAATCAGGATGGTCTAAACAAGGTGGATATGAAATTTATGTAGAGAATAATGCTTCAGGTTTAAAACTATACGATCATCTATTTGAAATTGGAGATGAGTTTAATATTAGAGCAGGATGTCCTAATTTAATTGAACGTATCGAAAGTGGATTACTTTCTCAAGGAAACGATATGGACAATGGAGACAACCCATACGAATGTGGCTTTGATAAATATATTAATATTGATAGTGATGTTGAATTTTTAGGAAAAGAGAAATTAAAAAAAATAAAGTCTGAGGGAATTAAAAGAAAACTAATGGGTGTTAAAATTGATACTGATAAAATAAGCGTAACTGGTTCAATGAACTTAACAGATGAAAAAAATAATATAATTGGAGAATTAAGATCAGGTTGTTACAATCCAACTTTTAAACAGGTAATTGGTATAGCTATGATAAAAAAACCATATTTTGAAGCAAAGCAAACATTCAAAATTGATATAAATGGTAATAGTTTTAACGGAACAGTTTGCCATTTACCTTTCATTTAGTATAAATCTTTAAAATGACTAATATAGCTATCATCGGTGCAACCGGTAATGTTGGAAGAAAGACACTAGAAGTTATAGAAAAAAAGGATATTAAATTTAATAACCTTTTTTTAGTAGCTTCTTCTAATAGTGCTGGAAAAAAAATAAGTTTTAAGGGCAAAGATTATGAAGTTCATGATCTTGAAAAATACGATTTTTCAAATGCAAATATAACTTTTTTTGCAGCAGGTGGTAAAATTGCAGAACAATATGCAGAAAGTGCAGCAAAATTAACAACTGTAATTGATAATTCCAGTTTTTTTAGAATGGATCCTGACGTTCCACTTATTGTACCTCAAGTGAATGCAGAAAAAATTAATGAAATGAAAAAAAATATTGTGGCAAATCCTAACTGCTCAACAGCTCAGTTAGTATTAGCTCTTAAACCATTACATGATTTATATAAAATAAAAAGAGTAATAGTTTCCACCTATCAATCTGTTTCTGGAGGCGGAAAAGCACCTATGGATGAATTGATTGAACAAACTAAATCTTATCTTGATGGAAATTCTGTTGAATCTAAAAATTTTACTAAACAAATAGCTTTCAATATCATTCCTCACATTGATGTTTTTTCGGATGATGGATACACAAAAGAAGAATTGAAAATGACTAATGAAACAAAAAAAATACTGGACAATAATATAGAGCTAACAGCTACGTGCGTTAGAATTCCTGTTCTTGTATCACATTCAGAATCAGTAAATATAGAGTTTGAAAATCCTTATTCTCTAGAACAAATCAGAGAAGCATTAAATAATGCTGATGGTTGTAGAGTTATAGATAAAAGAGAAAATGGAGGATATAGTACACCAATAGAAGCAACTGGTAGTGATGAAACATTTATCTCAAGAATTAGAGATGATAAAACAAAAGAGAATTCAATTAATTTGTGGATCGTTTCAGATAACCTATTAAGAGGCGCCGCATTAAATTCTGTTGAAATTGCAGAAACAATAATGAAAGCAAATCAAAATGGAAAATAATCCTTTATCTCCTCATATTCAAATTTATAGATGGCATGTTTCATCTTTAGTTTCAATATCTCATAGAATTACAGGAATAATAAATATATTAGCAATAACTTTAATTTGTATCTTTTTTATTTTTTTTTCATTTAGCGAAGGAAGTCATGAATTTATAAAATTATTCCTCCAATCTATTATTGGGAAATTTTTCATTTTGGGTATTACATGGTCTTTTAGTTTTCAAATCTTAAGTGAGATAAGACATTTAATTATGGATTTTGGTTATGGATTTGAGTTAAAAACCACAAAAATTACTGGCTTAATTGTAATATTTGGATCTTTTATATTAACCGTTTCAATTTATTTAATAGGACGAAATTTATTTTAATGAGAGCAGTAACAAAAAAATGGGTATTCTTAAAAGTGAGTTCTCTCATATTAGTACCTTTGATGTTATGGTTTGCTTTAAATTTGGTTAGTATTTATGACAAAAGCTACTTAGAGATATTAACTTTTCTAACTTCTCAACCTTCAAAGTTTATATTTAGTCTTTTTCTTATTTTTGCTTACTTTTTCTCGGCATTAAGCATCAGCGAGGTTTTTGAAGACTATATTAAAGATGAAAAAATCAAAAATGCCGCAAACAAAGCTTTAAATTTTTTTGCTATAACAATTCCTTTAATTACAATATTTGCGGTATTTAAACTAACTATATGAAATCTTATAATATCATAGATCATGAATACGATGTCGTTGTCCTTGGTGCTGGAGGTTCTGGCCTAAGAGCTGCAGTTGGCTTAAGTGAAGCTGGATTAAAAACTGCATGCATTTCTAAAGTCTTTCCAACCAGAAGTCATACATCAGCTGCCCAAGGTGGAATTTCAGCAGCCCTTGGAAACATGGGAGAAGACGATTGGCGTTGGCATATGTACGATACTGTAAAAGGAGCAGATTGGTTAGGCGATCAAGATAGTATTGAATATTTGTGTAAGGAAGCTCCAAAAGCAGTACTAGAATTAGAAAAGTATGGTGTTCCTTTTAGTAGAACAGAAGACGGAAAAATCTATCAAAGACCATTTGGAGGAATGACAAAAAATTATGGAAATGGAATTGTACAAAGAACTTGTGCTGCAGCAGACAGAACTGGTCATGCAATTCTTCATACATTGTATGGTCAAGCACTTAAACATAATACAGAATTTTTTATTGAATATTTTGCATTAGACTTAATTATGAAAGATGGGCAATGCAAAGGTTTAATTGCTTGGAATTTAAATGATGGAACAATTCATCGTTTTAGATCTCACATAACAATTATAGCCACAGGGGGATATGGGAAAGTGTATTACTCAGCAACATCCGCACATACTTGTACTGGTGATGGTAATGCAATGGTATTAAGAGCTGGATTACCTCTTCAAGATATGGAGTTTGTACAATTTCACCCAACAGGAATATATGGACATGGAACACTTATTTCTGAAGGTGTAAGGGGTGAAGGTGGATATTTGGTAAACTCTAAAGGTGAGAGATTTATGGAGAGATATGCTCCTAACGCTAAAGATCTTGCATCAAGAGATGTAGTTAGCAGATCAATGTCAATTGAAATCAATGAGGGAAGAGGTGTTGGTAAAGATCAAGACCATGTTCATTTATATTTAAGTCATTTAGATAAAAAAGTTATTGAAGAAAGATTGCCAGGCATCACAGAAGCAGCAAGATTATTTGCAAATGTAGATGTAACTAAAGAACCAATACCAGTTGTTCCAACTGTTCATTATAATATGGGTGGTATACCAACAAATTATAAAGCTGAAGTTTTAACAGTAAATGGATCTCAAAAAACAGTCCCAGGCTTGATGGCGATTGGTGAGGCCGCATGCGTATCTGTGCATGGAGCAAATAGATTAGGTTCAAATTCACTAATTGATTTGGTTGTTTTTGGGAGAGCTGCAGCTAAGAGAGCAGCGGAATTAGTAAAACCTGGTACGCCTCACGAAGAAGTTAGTGAAAGCGAAACTGAAAAATGTCTAAATAGATTTGATAAACTGAGGTATGCAGAGGGAGATAATGGAACTGCTGAACTTAGACTGGCGATGCAAAAAACAATGCAGTCTAAATGCGCTGTATTTAGAACTGAAAAGAATCTTAAAGAGGGCGTAGATGAGATCAGAAAAACCTATGACGGCATGGAATCGATTTCTGTTAAAGATAAATCGTTGGTATTCAATACTGATTTAGTTGAGACTTTAGAATTTGATAATTTAATTAGACAAGCGATAACAACTGTAGATTCTGCATATCACAGAAAAGAAAGCAGAGGAGCTCATGCTCGTGAAGATTATCCGAAAAGAAATGATGAAAAATTTATGAAACATACATTATCTTGGTGTGATGGAAAAAATACTAAAATTGAATACAGAGATGTACACACTTCAACATTAACAAATGAAGTCCAATATTTTCCTCCACAAGAAAGAGTGTATTAATGGTTCAATTAAATTTACCACAAAACTCAAAAATTAATAAAGGTAAATATTTTAAAGACAAAACTGGTTCAAAGAATATTAGAAAAGTCAATGTTTATAGATGGGATCCAACCACTGGAGATAACCCAAGGATAGACACATATGAAGTAGATATGGACAATTGTCCATCTAAAGTTTTAGATATACTAAATAAAATTAAAAACGAAATTGATCCAACACTTGCATATAGAAGATCTTGTGCGCATGGAGTTTGTGGTTCATGTGCAATGAATATGGGTGGAAAAAATGGTCTTGCATGTACTAAGCCACATGCAGAAATTAAGGGAGATATAGATATATATCCTTTGCCTCACTTAAAAGTAAAAAAAGATTTAATAGGAGACTTAAGTGGACTATATAAACAATACCAATCCATTGAACCTTGGTTAAAAAATAATTCAAAAAGTGAAACAACAGAAATTCATCAATCTCCAGAAGATAGAGCTAAACTTGATGGAGCTTATGAATGTATAATGTGCGCTTGTTGTTCTACTTCATGTCCTAGTTATTGGTGGAACGGTGATAAGTATTTAGGTCCTGCAGTTTTATTACAAGCTTATAGATGGATAATGGATAGCAGAGACGAAGATAGAAAGGAAAGACTTCAAAAGGTTGCAGATGAACTTAAGCTTTATAGATGCCATACGATTTTGAACTGCACTAACGCATGTCCAAAAGGATTAAATCCAGCAAAAGCTATTGCTGAGATAAAGAAAATGCTTGCAACCACATAATTACTTATTTAAATACATCCATGAATTTAATTGAGCATTTTATCGATGGTAAAATTGTTTCAGGTACATCTGATAGAAAAGGAAAAGTATTTAATCCTGCTATAGGCAAACAAGAGTCTGAGGTTAGACTTGGCACAAAACAAGATCTTGATTTAGCAGTACAAAAAGCAAAAAAAGCATTTGAATCATGGTCAAATGTAACTCCAATACAAAGAGCTAGAATTATATTTAAATACAAAGAAATAATTGAAAAAAATTCTGACCTGCTAGCCAAGATGATTGTATCAGAGCATGGAAAAGTTTACGAAGATGCTAAAGGTTCTCTCACAAGAGGATTAGAGGTAGTTGAATTTGCATGTGGAATTCCACAAATGCTAAAAGGTGACTTTACAGAAAATGTAGGTACAAACATTGATAGCTGGTCAGTGAGACAGCCATTAGGTGTATGTGCAGGTATTACACCATTTAATTTTCCTGCAATGGTTCCAATGTGGATGTTTCCAATGGCAATAGCTTGCGGAAATACATTTGTATTAAAACCTTCTGAAAAAGATCCATCTTGTCCATTAAAACTTGCAGAGCTATTTAGTGAAGCTGGTTTACCAGATGGGGTTTTGAATGTTGTTAATGGAGATAAAGAAGTTGTAGATGCAATTTTGGAACATAAAGATATATCCGCAGTAAGTTTTGTTGGATCAACACCTATTGCTAAATACATTTATGAAAATGCAGCCAAAAATGAAAAACGCGTTCAAGCTCTCGGAGGAGCTAAAAATCATTGTGTTGTAATGCCAGATTGTGATTTAGATCAAGCAGTAAACGGTCTAATGGGTGCAGCATATGGGTCTGCAGGAGAAAGATGTATGGCTCAATCTGTTGCTGTTGCTGTTGGTAATGTAGGTGACAAACTAGTCGATGAATTATCTAAAAAAGTGGAAGCTTTAAAAATTGGACCAGGCATGGATAAGAATTCTGAAATGGGTCCTTTAGTAACAAAAGAGCATCTTGAAAGAGTAAGAGGTTATGTTGATTTAGGTATTAAAGAAGGTGCAGACCTTGTGGTTGATGGAAGAGATATCAAACTTCAAGGTTATGAAGACGGTTATTATATTGGCGGTTGCTTATTTGATAATGTTAAAAAAGATATGAGAATTTATAAAGAGGAGATATTTGGACCTGTATTATCTGTTGTCAGAGCTAAAGATTTTAATGAAGCATTAAATTTAATTAATGACCATGAGTTTGGTAATGGAACAAGTATTTATACAAGAGATGGAGATGCAGGAAGAACATTTGCAAATCAAATTAAAGTAGGAATGGTTGGAATTAATATCCCTATCCCTGTGCCAGTTGCTTTTCATAGTTTTGGTGGATGGAAGAGATCATTATTTGGAGATCAACATATGCACGGGCCAGAAGGAGTTAGATTTTATACTAAATTAAAAACAATTACTTCAAGATGGCCTTCAGGTGTTAGATCAGATCCTGAATTTATAATGCCAACAATGAAATAGTAAAATGTCAAAAATATCATTAATAGGAGCTGGACAAATAGGTGGAACTTTAGCACATTTAATTGGACTAAAGGAGCTTGTTGATGAAGTAGTGTTATTTGATGTAGCAAGTGGAATTGCTAAAGGTAAAGCATTGGATATTGCACAGTCTTCATCTGTTGATGGATTTAATGTAAAATTTTCAGGTTCTGATAATTATGAAGATATAAAAAATTCAGATGTAATCATTATTACGGCTGGTGTTCCAAGAAAACCAGGAATGAGTAGAGATGATTTATTAGGAATAAATTTAAAAATTATAAAACAGGTTGCTGAAGGTATAAAGCAGCATGCACCAAATGCCTTTGTTATATGTATTACAAATCCATTGGATGTAATGGTTATGGCTTTTCAAAAATTTTCTGGACTATCGCCTGACAAAGTTGTTGGAATGGCTGGAATATTGGATACATCAAGATTTAAACTATTTTTATCTTTAGAGTTAAATGTCCCTGTTAAAGAAATTGAGGCAATGGTAATGGGAGGTCATGGAGATACTATGGTTCCCCTACCAAGATTTACAAAAGTTTCAGGCAGACCATTATTAGATTTAGTAAAAGAAGGAAAAATTTCAAAAGATAAATTGGAAGGTATAAATCAAAGAACTAGAGATGGAGGTGCTGAAATTGTTAAATATTTAGAAAAAGGTTCAGCATTTTATGCACCTGCAGCTTCAGGTGTTGAAATGGCAGAAGCATACTTAAAAGATAGCAAAAAAATGCTCCCTTGTGCTGCTCATTTAAATGGACAATACGGAATAAGCAATATTTACGCTGGAGTACCAGTAATTGTTGGAAAGAACGGTATAGAAAAAATCGAAGAAATTGAGCTAGATGAAAATGAAAAATCTGAGTTTAATAACTCAGTAGATGCTGTAAAAAAATTATGGGAAGCTGCATCCAAAATTGATCCTAGTTTAAATAACTAGTTAATGAATATTCACGAACACCAAGCAAAGAATATACTTAGAAAATATGGAGCTAAAGTTCCGGATGGAGTTTATGCTCTAGATGTAAATGAATTATTGGAAAAAGCTAAAAATCTTAAAACTGATAAATATGTGTTGAAAGCACAAATTCATGCTGGAGGCAGAGGTAAAGCTGGTGGAGTTAAAATAGTAAATGATTTAAAAAGTCTTGAAATAGAGGCAAAATCCTTGCTTGGAAAAAAATTAATCACTCATCAGACAGGACCTAGTGGAAGAATTGTTAAAAGATTATATGTCGAAGTTTCATCTAACATTGATAAAGAATTTTATTTGTCTTGCGTTGTAGATCGTGCAAGCTCAAAGATAGCTTTTATCTCAAGTGATCAAGGGGGTATGGATATAGAAGAAGTCGCAATCAAATCTCCTGAGAAAATTTTAACAACAAAAGTAGACTTAGATAACGAAATATCTGATGAAAATTGTACTAAAATAATAAGTATTTTTAATCTAGATGAAGAAACAAAAGAGCAAGGAATTAGTCTAATCAAGTCCATATACAAATTATTTATAGAAACGGATGCTAATTTAATTGAAATTAATCCTTTAATTTTAACAAAAGAAAAAGAGTTGATTTGTTTAGATGCAAAAATGAATTTTGATGGAAATGCTTTATTCAGACATCCAGAACTAATTGAGTTGAGAGACCTCAATGAAGAAGAAGAAACAGAGATAGAAGCTAGCAAGCATGATTTAGCATATATTAAACTTGATGGAACAATTGGATGCATGGTTAATGGAGCTGGACTTGCAATGGCAACTATGGACATAATTAAATTATATGGAAAGGAACCAGCAAATTTTTTAGATGTTGGTGGTGGGGCTTCTAAAGAAAAAGTTGCAGCTGCTTTTAAAATAATTTTATCAGATAAAAATGTTAAAGGAATATTGATTAATATTTTTGGCGGAATAATGAGATGTGATGTTCTTGCCCAAGGTGTTGTGGATGCTGCAAAAGAAATAAAAATGAATGTTCCTTTAGTTGTAAGATTAGCCGGAACAAATTTTGAAGAGGGAAAAAAAATACTTGATAATTCAGGTCTTGAGTTAATTTCTGCATCTGATTTATCAGATGCTGCTAAAAAAATTGTAGAGGCTATTAAATAAATGTCAGTTTTAGTTAATAAAAACACAAAGTTAATTTGCCAAGGTTTTACGGGTAGTCACGGAACTTTTCATTCAGAACAAGCAATTAAATATGGAACAAATTTGGTCGGAGGAGTTACACCAAAAAAAGGTGGTCAAACTCATCTAGATAGACCAGTATTTAATACAGTAAAGGAAGCAGTCGATAAAACTGGTGCCAACGCAACTATGATTTATGTTCCTGCGAAATTTGCATCTGCAGCAATCATAGAGGCCATTGAAGCTAACTTAGAATTAATCGTTTGTATCACTGAGGGTATACCAGTTCTTGATATGATTAAGGTCAAAAAAAAGTTACTTAATTCGAAATCAAGATTAATCGGTCCCAATTGTCCAGGGATAATTACTCCTGATGAATGCAAGATCGGAATAATGCCAGGAAATATACATAAAAAGGGTTCTGTTGGTATTGTATCAAGATCCGGAACTTTGACCTACGAGGCTGTCGCACAAACTACTGAGAATGATTTGGGCCAATCAACATGTATAGGTATAGGTGGTGATCCAATAAATGGCACAAATTTTATTGATTGTTTAGATTTATTTTTAAAAGATGATGAAACTAAATCAATTTTAATGATTGGTGAAATAGGAGGATCAGCCGAAGAAGAAGCAGCTGAATTTGTAAAAAATCATGACATAAAAAAACCCATGGTTGGTTTTATTGCAGGAGTTACAGCACCACCGGGTAGAAGAATGGGACATGCAGGGGCCATAATATCAGGTGGTAAAGGTGGGGCCAAAGATAAAATCAAAAAAATGGAAGATTGTGGCATAGAAGTAGCCACATCACCTTCAGAAATTGGAAAAACATTGTTAAATAAATTGTCCAATTGAAAACAAAATTTAGTATTATAATAAAATAAAATGAGTTCTCCTAAAAATCTGGAATATAAAAAAACATCATTTCTAAATAAGGCCAATAGTGCATTTATTGATGAAATGTACGTAAAATTTATAAATAAAGATCCATCTCTCTCTGAAAGTTGGATCGAATATTTCTCAAGTGTGGATGAGGATATGAAGATATTAGTCGACGAGATAAATGGACCGTCGTGGAAACCTTTTTCAAAAAAAATTAATATTGAGGACGTCGAGAAAACAGCCAAAGAAAATGAAAAGATTAAAGATAACTCTAGCAAGTTTAATTTCCAAGTAATTGCAAATTCAAACAAAAATTCAATAAGTGCTGTAGCCTTGATAAGAGCTTATCGCCTAAGAGGGCATCTATTATCAAAATTAGATCCTTTAGAATTGATGAAGTCCGAATATTTAGATGAATTACATCCTGAGTATTACGGTTTTAAGAAAGAAGATTATGACAAAGAAATTTTTCTTAACGGAATTATAAATAAAAAAAGTGCAAATATTAAAGAAATACTCAAGTTTTTAAAAAAAACTTATTGTGGTCCCATAGGTTATGAATATATGCATATTTCAAATCCAACTGAGAGAAAGTGGTTTAGAGATAGGGTTGAAAAAGATGAAAATGCACTCAAGTTTACAAAAAACGGAAAGCAAGCAATTTTAAATAAATTAATACAAGCCGAGGGCTTCGAAAAATTTTTAAATACAAAATATGTTGGTACTAAAAGATTTGGTTTAGATGGTGGAGAAAGTTTAATACCTGCTCTTGAACAAATTATAAAAATTGGAGGACAATCTAAAATAAAAGAAGTTAAAATAGGAATGTCACATAGAGGAAGACTAAATGTTTTAGCAAACGTTTTACAAAAATCTTATAAAAGAATTTTTAATGAATTTGCTGGTGAAATGGATGGATCAGAAGATGGTGCTGGAGATGTAAAATACCATTTAGGAGCCTCATCTGATAGAGAATTTGATGGAAATCCTGTACACGTAAGTTTAACAGATAATCCTTCACACCTAGAGGCAGTTAATCCTGTTGTTCTTGGCCAAACTAGAGCTAAACAATTTTTTCACCAAGACAAACAAAGAAATAAAGTTATACCAATATTAATTCATGGTGATGCAGCATTTGCAGGACAAGGAATAGTAGCAGAGTGCTTTGCAATGTCTGGACTTCCTGGTCATAATACTGGAGGTACAATCCATATTATTGTTAACAACCAAATTGGATTTACAACAAGTCCTAGATTTGCGCGATCTTCCCCTTATCCTTCTGACGTAGGTAAAATGGTCGATGCACCAATCATCCATGTTAACGGAGATGATCCTGAAGCAGTAGTTTACGCAACAAGAATAGCGACTGAATTTAGATTAAAATTTAATCGCGATGTTGTAATTGATTTAATATGTTACAGAAGATTTGGACATAATGAAGGAGATGAGCCATCTTTCACCCAACCACTTATGTACAAAAAAATTAGATCTCATCCGTCTACGATTAAAATTTATGGTGAAAAGCTTGTAAATGAAGGACTTTTTTCGAAACAAGATTTAGATCAACAAATTATTGATTTTAAAAATTTATTAAATGATCAATTTAAGAATGCAAAAGATTATAAACCTAAAATTAGATGGTTTGAGGGAACTTGGTCGAGATATAAACCCGAAAAAGGTAAAGATAAAAGAGGTGTAACTGGATCAGATTTGAAAATTTTAAATAATATTTCTGACAGAATACATGTTTTTCCAACTGATAAAAATATTCATAAAACCATATCAAAAATTATGGAAAATAGAAAAAAAACTATTGATGAAGGCTCAGGTATTGATTGGGCAACAGCTGAGTCTTTGGCATTTGGTTCATTATTAGTTGAAGGTTATCCAGTAAGGTTAGTAGGTCAGGATTCCGGTAGAGGAACCTTTAGTCAAAGACATTCAGTTTTAAGAAATCAAGTTGACAATTCAAGGTACATACCTTTAAACAATATATCTAGTAACCAAAAAAATTTTGAGATTGTAGATAGTTTTTTATCTGAACTTGCAGTTTTAGGATTTGAATATGGATACAGTTTAGTAGAACCGAATACATTGACTATTTGGGAAGCTCAATTCGGTGATTTTGCAAATGGTGCTCAAGTAATCATTGATCAATTTATATCATCTGGTGAAAGAAAGTGGAAACGAGCATCAGGACTGGTTATGTTATTACCTCACGGTTATGAAGGACAAGGTCCAGAACACTCCTCTGCAAGGTTAGAGAGATTTCTACAATTATGTGCAAATGATAATTTACAAGTTATGAATTGTACAACACCTGCAAATTATTTTCATGCTTTAAGAAGACAGATGCACCGTGATTTTAGAAAACCTTTAATCATAATGACACCAAAGTCACTTTTAAGAAATAAATATTGTGTATCAAATCTGGAAGATTTTAGTAAACAAAATTCTTTCCATAGAGTGCTATGGGATCATGCTAAAGATACTAAGCAAAAAGGGTTTATTAAGTTGAAAGAAGATAAAAAAATTAGAAAAGTAATATTATGCTCCGGAAAAGTTTACTTTGATCTTCTTGCGGCAAGAGAGAAACAAAAAATCAACGATGTGATTTTGTATAGAATTGAACAACTATATCCCTTCCCTGCAAAAAGTTTGGTTAAAGAACTAAAACCATTTGCAAAAAATGCAAAATTTTATTGGTGCCAAGAGGAACCTAAAAATATGGGAGCTTGGTTTGCTGTTAGAGATTATATACAATGGACATTAGAGACTATTAAGGCTAAAAACAATGCAATTTCTTACATTGGAAGAAGTCCAGATGCTACACCTGCTACAGGTTATGCAAGAAGACATAATTCTGAACAACAAGAAATAATAAATAAAGTATTTGAATAAATGAGTGAAAAAATATTAGTTCCAGTTTTGGGAGAAAGTATTACAGAGGCTACGGTCACTAAATGGTTAAAGAAAAAGGGTGATAACGTAGTTGCTGATGAAGCTGTAGTAGAATTAGAAACTGACAAAGTAAACTTGGAAGTTCCTGCACCTGCAAGTGGTGTTATATCAGAGATCAACTCAAAAGATGGTGATACAGTTGAAGTTGGAACTGTATTAGGAATGATTTCAGAAGGTGGTGCTCTTAAAGAAGAAAAGGAAGCTGAGCCGATTAAAGGAAACGTTGAAAAAAATAATGTAATAAATCTAGAAATCGAAAAGAAAAAAGATACAAAAAAAACTCAAGAACCTTTATTGCTTGATGAAGAACCATTGGTATTAACCGATGAAGTTGAAGAAACCAAGCCTATTAAACAAAATAAAACACTTTCTCCTGCTGTAAGAAAAATGGTTGTTGAAAATAAAATTAATTTAGATGAAGTAAAAGGGACAGGTAAAGATGGAAGAATTTTAAAAGGTGATTTAATAAGTTTAATGGGAGCTAACCCTCAACCTAACGAAAGAAAAATTCAATATGGTGAAGAAGAACGAATTAAAATGTCAAGACTAAGACAAACGATTGCTAAACGTTTAAAAGAGGCTCAAAATAATGCCGCTATGCTCACAACGTTTAATGAGGTTGATATGTCAAATATAATTTCAATGAGAAAAGATAACCAGGAAGATTTCCAAAATAATTATGGAATTAAACTTGGCTTCATGTCCTTTTTTGTGAAAGCTTGTATAGTAGGATTAAAATTATTTCCTGCAATAAATGCTGAAGTTGAAAATGATGAAATGGTTTACAAAAATTATTATAATGTAAGCTTTGCAGTAGGAACTGAAAAAGGATTAGTAGTTCCAGTATTAAAAAATGCTGATGAAATGTCTTTTGCAGACATTGAAAAAGACATAAAAGATCTGTCAGACAAAGCAAAAAATGGTAGTCTTACTATAGAAGATCTTCAAGGGGGAACATTTACAATTAGCAATGGAGGTGTGTATGGATCAATGTTATCTACTCCTATTTTAAATCCTCCACAATCAGCAGTTCTTGGAATGCATAATATCGTCGAAAGACCTGTTGTTGTTGATGGTGAGATAAAGGCTAGACCTGTAATGTTTTTAGCATTGTCTTATGATCATAGAATAATTGATGGAAAAGAGTCTGTAAGTTTTTTAAAAACTGTTAAAGAAAACTTAGAAGATCCAAGAAGGTTATTTTTAAATTTATAATATGTCAGAAAAATTTGATGTTACAGTAATTGGCGGTGGCCCTGGTGGATATGTTTGTGCAATTAGATTGTCTCAACTTGGACTTAAAACAGCATGCATAGAGTCTAGAGGATCTTTAGGGGGGACATGTTTAAATATTGGATGTATCCCATCAAAAAGTTTACTTAATTTATCTGAAAAATTTCACAGTGCTAAAAATTTTGAAAAAATTGGAATCGAGACTGGAGAAATAAAACTCAATTTAGATAAAATGATGAAAAATAAAGACAAAGCTGTAACAGTTTTGACTAAAGGAGTTGAATTTTTATTCAAAAAAAACAAAGTCACTTATTTTAAAGGCAAAGGTTCGTTTGAGAACGAGAATTCAATAAAAATTGAAGGCTCTGAAGGCACTAAAATAATTCAAACTGATAAAACAATAATCAGTACAGGATCTGAGCCAGTTTCATTGCCTGGAGTAGATTTTGATGAAGAGAGAATTCTTTCTTCAACTGGAGCCCTATCTATTCCCAAACTCCCCAATAAAATGATTGTTGTCGGTGGAGGATATATAGGATTGGAAATGGGATCAGTTTGGTCAAGACTTGGCACTGAAGTCACAGTCGTTGAATTTTTAGATCACATCACGCCTGGAATGGATCGAGATATTTCAAATGAATTTATGAAAATATTAAAGAAGCAAGGTATAAAATTCAACCTTAATACTAAAGTTGATAAAATAACTAAAAACTCTAATGGTGTGACAGTTGAGACTTCACAAAATGATGGCCAAAAAGTTAAACATGATGTTGATGTTGTTTTAATTTCTGTAGGTAGAAGACCTTATACTAAAAACTTAAATTTAGATAAAGTTGGTGTAAAGTTAGATGAAAAAGGAAGAGTTAAAGTAAATAAAAATTTTGAAACAAATGTTAAAAATATTTATGCAATAGGTGATGTTATTGATGGCCCAATGTTAGCTCACAAAGCTGAAGAGGAAGGAATTGCAGTTGCAGAATTATTAGCAGGCCAATCAGGTCATGTTAATTATGATATTATTCCTGGAGTTGTTTATACATCTCCCGAGGTTGCTTATGTTGGCAAAAGCGAGGAGCAATTAAAAAAAGAAAACATAGGTTATAAAATTGGTAAATTTCCTTTTATGGCAAATTCAAGAGCCAAAGCAATTGATGAGCCAGAGGGTTTTGTAAAAATTTTGGCAGACCAATCAACTGATAAAGTGCTTGGTGTCCATATTATTGGTCCTCATGCAGGAGAAATGATAGCTGAGATGGCTGTAGCAATGGAATTTGGAGCTAGTTCCGAAGATATTGCAAGAACATGTCACGCACACCCAACCTTTTCTGAAGCTATAAAAGAGGCAGCATTATCAGTAGATAAAAGACAAATTCACTCTTGATAATTATTTTTCTACATTCAATAAAGCAAATCTTTTAAATTTTTCTTCAAGTTTTATTTTTTTATTATTTGCAAAGTCTTTTATTGCTCTTTCAACACTTTCAATTTTTGTAATACCTGCAAAATCATCACAAACAATTTTAGAATTATTTTTCATTTTATCATAAAGTTTCTGTAAATCACTTAAAACTGTATCGTAACTATGGCCTCCATCTAAAAATACGAAATCAATTTCACTTAAAGGAACTTTTTCTAAAGTCACCCTTGTGTCTCCTTCTATTAGCTCAATATTTTGTGAAAATTTATTTAAAAATTTTTGAACAGATATCTTTGAATTTAAATTTTCTTTTTTTATGAAATTATAATAGATAGTTTTAAGTGGATTCGAAAACTTTTGATTTTCAAGAAATTTAGGTTCGATCTCATCTACATTTGATGTTTTAGTAGATCCAAATAAATCTAATCCGTAATATCTAAAATCACTACCAAAATTTGTGTTTAACAATTCACATATATTTCTTGATGTAACACCACAAAAAACACCAATTTCTAATACATTTTTTGGCTTATATTCCTCAACTAAACTTAAAAAATTATCCCCATAAGGTTTTTTTAAGCCTGATTTTCTCCAGTAATAATTATATTTCATTTGATCTATTTATATATTTTTAAGATATAAAAAAACTAAAATTAAATATTTATGAAATATCCAGTTTTGTTGCCAAATATATTTGATTATCCTTTTACATATGAAAGCAATATTAAATTAAAAGCAGGGGATTATGTAAAAGTTCCATTTGGTAAGAAAAATATTATTGGTGTAATTTGGGATTTTTTTGAAGAAAAGAATAATAAGGAATTTAAATTAAAATCTATAATCGAAAAAATTGAAATTGAATCACTAAGTAAAAAGACAATGAATTTTCTAAAGTGGTTTTCTAATTACAATCTTGTGCCCCTAGGAATGTGTTTAAAACTTCATTTGATTAATGACGAAAATTTAAAAATAAAAAATGACAGCGATCTATTAAAATATGCTCTATCAAGCGAAAAAGAAAGTTATCAACTTTCTGAAGAGCAAGATAAGGCCTATAAAGATTTATCTAAAAATGATAGAAGTTTTAGAGTTCATTTACTTCAAGGTACAACCGGTTCAGGAAAAACAATAGTTTATTTTAAAGCTATTGAAAAAATTATAAATATAGGATTGCAAGCTCTAATTTTATTACCAGAAATAGGACTAACAAATGAATTTGAAAAAAAATTTAAATCTTATTTTGGATTTGAAGCTGCAGTTTGGCATTCAAAAGTCAGCCCAAAAAAAAGAAAAATTATATGGAATGGATTGTCAGCAGGAAAAATTAAAGTAGTACTCGGAGCAAGATCATCCTTATTTCTGCCATTCAAAAAATTAGGTTTGATAACTGTAGATGAAGAGCACGATCAATCTTATAAACAAGATGAAGGAATTATCTATAATGCTAGAGATATGGCAATATCAAGAGCTAAACACGAAAATATTCCAATAAATTTAGTAACTGCAGTTCCATCATTAGAAACATATGAAAATATTAAAATCAAAAAATATAATTGCTCAAGATTGCTTAATCGATATAAAGGTGCAAATTTACCCAAACACCATGTTATCGATCTTTATCAAAATCAACTAGCAACCAAAAGTTCTATATCTCTCAAAACTCTTGAAAAAGTAAAAGAACATTTAAATAAAAAAGATCAAGTTCTCTTTTTCATAAATAGAAGAGGTTTTGCACCCTATGTTTTATGTAAAAAATGTTTAAATGTTTTTACATGCCCAAGGTGTTCTATAAATCTAGTATTTCACAAAAATAAAAAAATTCTTTTGTGTCATTACTGTGGATATAATTCAAAATTAAATAGAAATTGTAAAAAAGGAAATATTTGTGAGTTTGTATTTAGTGGACCTGGGGTAGAAAAAATTGCAGAGGAAGTTAAAAACCTCTTCCCTAATAAAAAAACAATAATTTTTTCTAGTGACACAATGAATAAAGCATCTGGCAAAGATAAATTGAATAAAATTATATCTGGTGAAATAGATATTCTTGTAGGCACTCAATTAATATCAAAAGGATTTCACTTTCCAAAATTGAATTGTATTGTTGTATTAGATATTGATTTAACTTCCCAAGGACACGATCTTAGAAGCACTGAAAAAAATTTACAACTTTACCATCAGTTATCAGGAAGAGCAGGTAGAACTGGAAAACCAGCTAATATTTATTTCCAAACATACAACTTAAAACCAGAAGTTATAAATCAAATTACAAATGAAGATCCTTTTAAATTTTTAGAAAATGAATTAAATTTAAGAAAGAGGAATAATTTACCACCCTACGAAAGATTTATTGCTTTAATTTTATCTTCATCAAATGAAAAAAAACTTGATATAGATGCTGTAAAACTTAAAAATATTTTATCAAAATCTATAGATGCAAAAATTTTAGGACCAGTAAACGCTCCAATATATAGAATTAATCAAAAATTCAGAAATAGACTATTAATAAGGGCAAAAAAAACATCTAGTGTTCAGAAAAAATTGAAAGATGTATTGAAAGATTTTCAACTCTCCAAAGGAATGAAACTTTCAGTTGATGTTGACCCTATCAGCTTCAATTAGCCCATTAAATCTTACCATTTTTCACAATCTGAGCCTTGAAGACTGATAATTCGTATGTTATCTAAGCGAAATTTTAAACATCTTCACAATTGAGAGTATAAATTGAGCGAAAATAAAATATCAATAACTTCTAACAACAGTTATGCTCAAGCATTATTTGAGCTGGCTAACGAAGATAAATCTCTGGCAAAAATAGAGGAACAAGTCGTTGCAATAAGTAATCTCATAAATGAAAGTGAAGAATTTAGATATTTAATCAAAAACCCAACGACAAGCATTGAGGATTTAACTAGAGTTATTGAAACAATTTCTGAAAAAAACAATTTTGATAATCTTTTAAAAAGATTTCTAGTTTTTTTAATTCAAAAAAGAAGATTTTTTTATTTAGAAAAAGTTTTAAGTGACTTTATAGAGGTATGTTCGAAAGCTAGAGGTGAAATAAAAGCTGAGCTTTTTTCAGCTAAAGAACTTAATGAAACAGATATTTCTAAAATTAAAGAAGAGCTATCTCAAAACTTTGGAGCAAAGATACAGTTAAATTATAAATTTGACCCAAGTTTAATTGGTGGCTTAGTATTAAAAGTGGGAAGTACAATGGTAGATAATTCTATTAAAAATAAACTGCAACAAATTCAAAAACAAATGATAGAGGCATAAATGGAAATAAATCCTTCAGAAGTAACAAAAATATTAAAAGAGCAGATAAAAAAACTTGGCGATAGAGCTGAAGTTTCAGAGGTCGGGCAAGTATTGTCTGTTGGAGATGGAATTGCAAGAATTTATGGCCTGGATAATGTTCAAGCAGGAGAAATGGTTGAGTTTTCTGATGGCTCTAAAGGAATGGCATTAAACTTAGAGAGTGACAACGTTGGCGTTGTTATATTTGGCGATGATAGAGAAATTAAAGAGGGGGATACTGTAAAAAGAACTGGTGCGATTGTTGATGTACCAGTTGGAAAACAACTTTTAGGAAGAGTTGTTGATGGATTAGGAAATCCAATTGATGGAAAAGGAGCTTTAGATAAAAGTTTAGAAAGAAAAAGAGTTGAAGTTAAAGCTCCGGGTATTATTCCACGACAATCAGTTGGTGAACCAATGCAAACAGGTTTAAAAGCAATTGATAGTTTAATTCCTGTTGGAAGAGGGCAAAGAGAACTTATAATCGGAGATCGTCAAACTGGTAAAACTGCAGTAGCTATCGATACGATTATCAATCAAAAGAAAATTAATGAGTCAGACGACGAAAGTAAAAAACTTTATTGTATATATGTTGCAATTGGACAAAAAAGATCAACAGTTGCTCAGATTGTAAAAACTTTAGAGGACGCTGGTGCAATGGAATATACGACTATAGTTTCCGCAACAGCCTCAGACTCTGCGCCTCTTCAGTTTTTAGCTCCTTACACAGGATGTACTATGGGAGAATATTTTAGAGATAATGGAATGCATGCTTTAATTATTTACGACGATTTATCAAAGCAAGCAGTCGCATATAGACAAATGTCATTATTATTAAGAAGACCACCAGGGCGTGAAGCATACCCAGGGGATGTGTTTTATTTACATAGTAGATTATTAGAAAGAGCTGCCAAATTAAGTGATGAAAATGGAGGAGGTTCTTTAACTGCTCTACCAATTATTGAAACACAAGCAGGTGATGTTTCTGCATATATTCCAACAAATGTAATATCTATTACAGATGGGCAAATATTTTTAGAAACTGAACTATTCAATCAAGGAATAAGACCAGCAGTAAACGTTGGATTATCCGTATCTAGAGTAGGATCGGCTGCACAAACTAAAGCTATGAAATCTGTGGCTGGATCAATTAAATTAGAGTTAGCTCAATATAGAGAAATGGCAGCTTTTGCTCAATTTGGATCTGATTTAGATGCATCTACACAAAAACTTTTAAATAGAGGTTCGAAGTTAACTGAACTTTTAAAACAAGGACAGTATTCTCCCATGACAGTTGCAGAACAAGTTATATCAATTTTCTGTGGTGTAAAAGGTTATTTGGATGATATTGAACTTAAAGATGTAGCCGACTTTGAAAATAAAGTTCTACAAAAGTGTAAATCTGATAAGCCTGAGATTATGGAGTCCATAGCAAAAACAGGAAAGATTGAGGAAGACATTGAAAAACAATTAGTAGAATTAATTAAAGGAATTAAATAATTATAAATGCCAAGTTTAGACGATCTCAGAAAAAGAATTACGAGTGTTAAATCAACTCAGAAAATAACAAAAGCTATGAAAATGGTAGCTGCAGCTAAGTTGAGAAAAGCACAAGAGAACGCTGAAAAAGGCAGACCTTATTCTGAAAAAATGAATAATGTAATCTTAAATCTTTCAAAAAGTATAACAGATAAAGAAAATGCTCCTAAGTTATTGGTTGGGACAGGTGAAGAGAAAGTTCATTTATGTATTGTACTCACTGCTGATAGAGGTTTATGTGGAGGTTTTAATACTAACATTATTAAAAAATCAAAAAGTTATTTTGAAAAAATAATATCTGAAAACAAAACTTTAAAGATTATTACTGTTGGATCTAAAGGATATGATCAACTTAAAAGACAGTATAAAAGTTATATTGTAGAGAACATTTCTTTCAAAGAGTCAAAAAATATAAATTACTTTGATGCAGATAAAGTAGGAAAAATTATAATTGAAAAATTTGAAAAAAATGAATTTGATGTTTGCGCAATATTTTACAATAAATTTAAAAATGTAATTACACAAATTCCACAAGAACAACAAATAGTTCCACTTAATGAAGATAAAGATGATAAAGATGAAACTGGTAATGATAATGACTATGAGTTTGAACCAGATGAAGATGAGATTTTAAGTAATTTATTGCCGAAGAATATTTCAACGCAAATATTTAAAGCAATGTTAGAGAATTCTGCCAGTGAGCAAGGTTCAAGGATGACAGCAATGGATAACGCAACCAGAAACGCAGGCGAATTGGTTGATAGGCTTACAATTGAGTATAATAGAAGCCGTCAAGCAGCAATAACAAAAGAGTTAATTGAAATTATATCAGGAGCAGAAAGTTTATAATTATGAGCAAAAAAGGAAATATAACACAAGTAATTGGTGCAGTCGTTGATGTAAAATTTGATGGAGAACTGCCAGAAATATTAACAGCTTTAGAATGTGACAATGGAGGTAATAGATTAGTTTTAGAAGTTGCACAGCACCTTGGAGAGTCAAGTGTTAGAACCATTGCTATGGATAGTACAGAGGGACTCAAAAGGGGTGATGAAGTAAAAGATACAGGTGCTCCAATTCAAGTTCCAGTAGGTCCAGAAACATTAGGACGAATTGTAAACGTAATAGGTGAGCCAATCGATGAGAAAGGACAAATTTCTACTAAAGAAAATTGGCCTATACACCGACAAGCTCCTTCTTTTAATGATCAGTCTACAGAAACAGAAATTTTAGTAACTGGAATAAAGGTAATCGACTTATTGGCACCTTATGCCAAAGGTGGAAAAATTGGATTGTTCGGTGGAGCAGGAGTTGGAAAAACTGTAATTATAATGGAACTTATAAATAATATAGCTAAGGCCCATGGTGGATTTTCAGTATTCGCTGGAGTGGGAGAGAGAACTAGAGAAGGGAACGATTTATATCACGAAATGATCGAGTCAGGAGTGATCAAGCCAGAGGGAACTGGATCTAAAGCAGCATTAGTTTATGGACAAATGAATGAGCCTCCAGGAGCTAGAGCTAGAGTAGCTTTAACTGGTCTTACTGTAGCAGAATATTTCAGGGATCAAGAGGGCCAAGATGTTTTGTTCTTTGTTGATAACATTTTTAGATTTACTCAGGCAGGTTCAGAGGTATCAGCTCTTCTAGGAAGAATCCCTTCTGCAGTTGGTTATCAGCCTACTCTTGCAACAGATATGGGAAACCTGCAAGAAAGAATTACAACTACTAATAAAGGATCAATTACATCAGTTCAGGCAATTTATGTACCTGCAGATGATTTAACAGATCCAGCTCCAGCAACTTCTTTTTCACACTTAGACGCAACGACTGTACTTTCAAGACAGATTGCTGAATTAGGTATTTATCCAGCTGTTGACCCTTTGGATTCAACTTCTAGAATTTTAGATCCAAGAGTTGTTGGTGATGAACACTATCGAGTAGCAAGATCTGTTCAGAAAATTTTGCAAACATACAAATCTTTGCAAGATATTATTGCAATTCTAGGAATGGACGAGCTATCAGAGGATGATAAACTTACCGTTGCAAGAGCTAGAAAAATCCAAAGATTTTTATCACAACCTTTCTTTGTGGCTGAAGTATTTACAGGATCTCCAGGTAAACTAGTAGATTTAGAATCAACAATTAAAGGTTTCGATTCAATATGCAAAGGAGAATATGACCATCTGCCTGAAGCTGCTTTTTATATGGTTGGAACAATAGAAGAAGCAATAGAAAAAGCTGAAAAAATGGCAAAAGATGCAGCTGCTTAATGAGTAATCTTTTTAATATAGATATTGTAAACCCAGAACAGTCTTTTCTTTCTAAAGACAATGTATTTGAGGTTGTAATTCCTGCTGTAGAAGGAGAGATTGGTATTCTTAAAGACCATATTCCAATTATCTCATTTTTAAAACCAGGCATTATTAAAGTATTTTCAGAGACTGAAGAACAAAGTTTCTATGTTGAAGATGGTATTGTCGAATTTAAGGATAATACGTTATCTGTATTAACTAGCTCAATTTTTGATTTAAAAGATGCTGATAAAAATTTTGTGTCTGAATCGATAAGCAGCGCTGAAGCAGAATTATCAAAAGATAATATAGATGATCAAAAAAGATTTCTTTTAAATCACAAAGTCGAAGTTCTAAAATCTATAAGTATTAATTAACTACTTTTTCTAGTTCTTTTTGAATTTCTTGGTAAACATGAAGTTTAAAATCTACAACTTTAGTTGTTAAGTCTTTAATATCTATCCATTTCCAATCTAAAAATTCAGGATGTTTAGTTTTAATGTTAATTTCATTTTCCTCTCCATTAAACTTTACAATAAACCACTTTTGCTTTTGACCCTTATATTTTCCTTTCCAAATAATTCCTAAAAGGCGATCAGGAAGATTATAAGTCGTGTATTTGCTTATTTCTTTAATTAGTTCTACTGACTTTATGCTTGTTTCTTCTTTAAGTTCCCTCAACGCTGCATCAAAATAATTTTCACCTTCATCAATACCGCCTTGTGGCATCTGCCAAAAATCTGCAGGATTATCAATTCTTTTTGCTACAAATATCTTATTTTCTTTATTTAAGACTACGATACCTACACCATTTCTTAATGGAAGGTTTTGAAATTTTTCTTTCATTTTTAACCATTTAACAATTTAAGAGCAAATTCTAATTGGTTATCAGTATCTGTATTTATTCTAAATTCATCTGAACCTTCAGCAATAACTATGTCTGGATTTACACCTACTCTTGAAATCGATTTACCTGATGGAAGATAATATTTAGATACAGTAAGTCTTATTGCACCTTCATTTTCCAAAGGAATAATTGATTGGACTGATCCTTTTCCATAGGTACTTTCTCCCACTAATATTGCTCTTTTGTGATCTTGAAGTGCTCCTGCAACAATTTCAGATGCTGATGCAGACCCATAATTAATCAGAATAACCATCGTTTCTCCATCTATAATGTCACCCTTTTTTGCAAACCATTTTCTATTTTCATACTTTCTTTTACTTTTTGTTGAGACTATTTCTCCATTTTCTAAAAAATAATCTGAAATTTTTATAGCTTGAGATAACAATCCACCAGGATTATTTCTTAGATCTAATATATAATTTTTAATTTTCTTATTTTTCTTAAATTCTTTAATTTTATTTTTAATTTGTTTACTGCTGTTCTCATTGAATGATGTTAATCTTATATAAGCAGTCTGATCATCTTTTATTTCAGACTTTACAGATGCAACTTGTATAACTTCTCTTGTAATTGTAAATATAAGCGCTTTTCTTTCTCCTCTTCTTCTAACAGTAATTTCTATATCAGACCCAACTGGGCCTCTCATTAATTCCACAGCTTCAGATAGAGTTTTACCTTGAACTTGAACATCATCAATTTTTACAATGTAATCTCCAGCTTTAACACCAACCTCTTCAGCTGGTGAATTATCAATTGGTGAAATTACTTTTACAACACCAGCTTCCATACTGACTTCAATACCCAATCCTCCAAATTCTCCACTAGTCTCAGTTTGCATATTTTTATACGAGTCTGGAGACATATATGCTGAATATGGATCCAAAGATTGCAAAATACCGTTTATAGCAGCATCCATTGCTTCGCTCTGATTTACTTCATCAACATATTCTTTATTAATTTTATCTAAGACTTCGCTAAATAAATCAATTTTCTTATAAATATCGTTTTCATTACTCAAAATTGGATCTGTTAATATGAAAAAAAATAAAGAAGCTATTAAGTATATTTTTTTCATATGATCAGTTTTTCTTTAGGAATTAATTCTGACCACATTTTTTCTAATTCATAAAATTTTCTTTTTTCAGGATTGAAAATATGAACAATTAAGTCTATTCCATCTACAAGCTTCCAATCATTGCTATCTTTTCCTTCAATTTTACAATTATTCACACCATTAATTTTTAATTTTTCAAAAACTTGTTCAGATAAAGCTTGAATATGTCTTGATGATGTACCGCTAGCTATAATCATGAAGTCTGCAACTGATGATTTTCCTTCGAGATCTATTGAAACTATGTCTAAGGCTTTATTAATATCAAGCGTTTTGATTATTTCATCTTTAAGAGCCGATATTTTTTCCATTAATTAAACTAAGAGTATCAAATTTTTCTTAATTGAGAAGATGAAATATTGACTTTATTAAACTTTATAAATTCAACTGCTTTTTTATTATATTTCTTGAATGATTTAGATCTAAAAGCCTTTGATTTGTATCCATTTCGATCAAATACCAATATTTTGCACATTTTAGTTATTGAATTGTACCCCTTCCATTTATGAAAATTTATTAGGTTATCTGCCCCCATTAAAAAAAATATTTCTGAATGTTTAAATTTTTTTTTTAAATATTTAATTAAATCTACTGTACGATTAGATTTTATTATTTCTTCAAAACATTTAACTTTTATAAATTTATTATTTTTATTAATTTTTTTTGCATAAGCTGTTCTTTTGTATAGATCATTTGGATTATATTTTTTAAATGGATTTTGTTTTGTTACAGCCCATATAACTTGGCTTAAATCGTAATTTTTTTTTGCTAATTTAGAAATTCTTACATGACCAACATGTGCCGGATCAAACGATCCACCGAGTACACCAATCTTTTTATTTTCTAATTTGCCCTGAACCATAAACTTCATATTTATAACTTACTAACTGATTTAGACCAACAGGACCTCTTGGTGGCAAGGTGTTTGTTGAAATTCCAACCTCTCCACCAAAACCAAATTCTCCTCCGTCAGCAAATTGTGTTGATGAATTTTGAATAGCAATAGAGCTTTTTACATTTTTAATAAAGAATTTTGCTGTATTTTTGTTTTTGGTTACTATTGCATCTGTATGCATAGTTCCATATTTGTTGATATGGGCAACTGCTTCTTTGACATTATTCACTAATTTAACTGAAATAATCGGTGAAAGATGTTCCTTTGACCAAGTATTATTATTTGCAGGATATGTTTTGCCTTTAAATAATTTACTTATTTTTTTATCAGCTAAAATTTTACAACCGCTTTTAGCTAGTGAATTTAAAATTAAATTTACTGATTTTGATTTACTTTTATGTATTAAGAGAGTTTCAGTTGCACCACATATACTAGTATTTCTCAACTTAGCATTTAATACTATTTTGTTTGCCATATTATCTTCTGCTTCTTTATCAATATATGTATGACAAATTCCTTCCAAATGACCAATAACTGGCACCTTTGAAAGTTGTTTAACTTTTTTTACTAAATTTTTTCCACCTCGTGGTATTACAACATCAATGGAGTTTTCCATTTTTGATAATAAATAATCTACGAGTTTTCTGCTTTTATTGTTTATAAACTGGACGTAATTTTCGTTTACTTTATTTTTTTTTAGAGCTTTCCTAAATAAATTTACTAAAATTTTATTACTATTGTAGGCTTCGGAACCACCTCTTAATATAACAGCATTTCCAGATTTAAAACATAGTGCTGATACATCCGATGTAACATTGGGTCTACTCTCAAATATTACACCTATAACTCCTATTGGTATTGTAACCCTTCTAATTTGAAGTCCATTTGGCCTTTTCCATTTGGAAGTTACTTGATCTATAGGATCTTTAAAAGAAGTAATAGTTTTAACAGAGTCAATTATACTTTTTAATTTATTATTACTAAGAGTGAGTCTTTGAATTAAGTTTTCTTTTAATTTTTTTCCTCTTGCATAAAAAATATCTTTCTTATTTTCGCTAATAATTTTATTCTTATTAATCTCAATTAATTTTACAAAATCTTTTAAAACTTTATTCTTTTTTTTTGGACTAATACTTGAATTCAAAGCTTTTCTAGAATTCAATCCAATTTTTTTAAGTAGTTTACTCATTAAATTTTAACCATATCATCTTTATGTATAACTTCAGACTTTGTAACATAGCCTAAAAGATTACTAATTTTGTTAGAATGTTCTCCTTTTATTTTGGATATCTCATCAGATGTAAAACTGCTCAACCCTCTAGCAAATTCTTTGTTATTTTTATCCAAAATTCTAACATGATCACCTTTAACAAATTTTCCTGAAACTTTTCTAATACCTGCAGCTAATAAACTTTTTCCATTTTTTAAAGCATTTAAAGCACCATCATCTATAATAATTTCTCCTTTTGGAGATATAGAGCTAATTATCCATTTCTTTCTTGCATCTAATTTAGATACTTTTGGCAAAAACCATGTCCCAGAATTATGTTCCAGTATATTTTTAATTGGTCTTTTAATTAAACCATTTGCAATAGCCATATAGCAACCCGAGACTTGACATACTTTTGCAGCATCAATTTTCGTTTTCATTCCACCAGTACCATACTCACTTGTGCTTTTACTTGAAAAATTTTCAATTTTAGAATCAATATTTTTTATTTCTTTAATCAATTTAGCATTTTTATGAATTTTTGGGTTTTTAGAATACAATCCATCAACATCAGACAATAATATTAAACAATCTGCACCTGATATTTGTGCAACTCTTGATGCTAATCTGTCATTATCTCCGTATTTAATTTCAGAAGTTGCAATACTATCATTTTCATTAACAACAGGTACAAAATTAAGCTCAAATAAGTTTTCGAAAGTTCTTTTAGCATTTATAGCTCTTCTTCTTTGTTCAGTATCTTCTAAAGTAATTAAAATTTGAGAAATATTTATTTTATTTGAGCTAAATGTCTTTTTAAAAAGATTCATTAATTCTATTTGTCCAATTGATGCAACAGCTTGACTTTTATCAAGCTTTAAAGTTTTTTTATTTAATTGTAATTTTTTACACCCTAAAGCAATTGCTCCAGAACTCACTATAACAATGTTTTTTTTAAGTTTTTGTAACTCTTTAATATCTTTAGCAAATTCCAAAAGCCATTTTTCTCTAATAATTTTATTGTCATTTATTAATAAAGATGAACCTATTTTTATTACTACAGTTTTGGAGTCATTAAGATACATAGTTTACCAACTTTGACTTTACATCTGATACTGATTTTTTATCCATTGTTGACATTAAAAAGATATTTTTTTTTAATTTATTCTTGAGTTTTTTTATCTTGTCTTTTTTTTCCTCTTCATCAATTAAGTCAGTTTTATTTAAAACTACTATTTCTTTTTTTTTAACTAAATCTTTACTGTATTTTGATAATTCTTTTCTGACTTGATTGTAAGAATTAAATAAATCATCTTCAGTTATATCTATTAAATGCAGCAAAGTTTTGCACCTTTCTATATGTTTTAAAAACTTTATTCCAAGACCAGTTCCGGTATGAGCACCTTCAATTAAGCCTGGTATATCTGCTAAAGTAACTTCTTTGTCATCATAACTAGCAACACCAAGATTTGGATTAATTGTAGTAAATTTATAGTTTGCTATTTTTGGATTTGCACTCGTCATTGATGCAAGCAAGCTGGATTTCCCAGCATTGGGCAATCCTATGATACCGATATCAGCAATTGTTTTTAGTTGAAGCCAAATCCAAAATTCCTCTCCATGACCCCCTTTTGTAAATTTCTTTGGGGCTCTATTGGTTGAGGACTTAAATCTTGTATTTCCAAATCCTCCTTTACCTCCGCTTGCTACTAAAAATTCCTCTTTCTGACTTTTAAAATCATAAATAAGTGTTTTATTATCTTCTTCAAATACTTGTGTTCCTAAAGGTACTTTTAAATATAAATCTTCACCACCTTTCCCAGTTTTGTTTTTTCCGCTGCCATCTTTTCCTCTTTCAGCTTTGAAGTGTTGTTGATACCTGTAATCAATCAAAGTATTAAGATTTCTTTCACTAATAAGAATTACAGATCCTCCTTTCCCTCCATCGCCACCATCAGGGCCACCAAACTCTACAAATTTTTCCCTACGAAAACTTGGAGATCCCGACCCTCCGTTGCCAGCTTTTACATATATCTTAACTTGATCTAGAAATTTCATATAACAACTATGTGAGTGTTGTATCTATTAATTGGGCTTTACAGAAACGTAAGTTCTATCAGATTTTGATTTTTTAAACTCTACTTTACCTTTAACAACTGAAAATATCGAATGGTCTTTACCCATGCCAACATTTTCTCCAGGAAATATTTTAGTTCCCCTTTGTCTTACAATAATGTTGCCTGGCACAACCATCTCGCCACCATATTTTTTCACACCAAGTCTACGACCTGCACTATCTCTTCCGTTTCTTGACGATCCACCTGCTTTTTTTGTTGCCATAAATTACTTTTTATTTAGCTGCTTCCTTAGTTTCAACTGTTTTTTTTGATGGTATTTCTTTTCTTTTTTCTGCTTCAGAAATAACTTTACCATCTTTTGAATAGATTTTACTTATTCTTACCATTGTAAATTTTTGTCTATGACCATTTTTTCTTCTCGAATTTTGCCTTCTCCTTTTTTTAAAAATAAGAACTGTTCTATTTTTTCCATTTTTTATTAATTCAGCTTCAACTTTAGCTCCACTAATTGTCGGCTCTCCTAACTCTAAATTTTTATCATCTCCGTAAGCTAGTATTTCATTAAACTCTATTTTTGAATTTTCTTTTGAATCTTCGAGCTTTTCAACTTTGAGAATCTCTCCAGCTTTCACTTTATACTGTTTACCACCTGTTTGAATTACCGCGAATGACATAGTTAGCCCTAATTTTTATAGTCAGCAATATAGTCCGGGTTGTATTATAGTCAAGGTTAATAACTTAGAAATTATCCTTTAAATCCCTCAATTTTTTGAAATTTTCTAGATCGTTTGACCTAAGAAAAATGTTACAATTAAGTTCCTCACCAATCGTCGATGGCATACTAGTTTTACCTTGTTTAATTTTTTCTTTAATTTCTTTAATTTTGTTTAGTAATTCATTGTTATTGGAATCTTGTGCTAAACAAAATTCAGAATTCTTTAAAGTATATTCATGTCCACAATAAATTTTTGTATCTTTATCTAAATTTTTTAAAACTTGTAGTGAGTTGTACATTTGCTCATAACTCCCTTCAAAAATTCTTCCACATCCCATAGAGAATAAAGTATCTCCTGTAAAAATTAACTTATTTTTAAAAAAATGAAAACAGATATGACCTATTGTATGGCCAGGGACGTGATATATTTTTGCTTCAAAAATATCTTCTTTCCAAATTTCACCATCACTTAAGCAAATATCAATTTGAGGTATTCTATTTTTATCTCCAATATAACCTATTACTTCTGCATTAAATTTTTTTTTTAATTCTTCATTCCCGCCAACATGGTCATGATGATGATGTGTATTTAATATATATTTTAAATTTAATTTATTTTTCTGTAAATAATTTATAATTGGATCTGCTTCACCAGGATCAACAACACAACAATTTCTATTAGCTTCATTAATTAAAATGTAAGAAAAATTATCTTCCAGACACTTAATAATTTCTACTTTCATTTAACTTTCTATTAAAAATATACCTAAATGAGAGTCAAGATTTTTATAATTTAAATTTGATTTATTTATTTCTGAAATTCGACTTTTTTTTAAAGCGATAGACTTAAATATTTTAATATTCTTACTACTGCAAAAATTATAAAAATCTTTAATTGTGCACATATGTAAATTTGGTGTATTGTACCATTCATGAGGTAAATTTTCTGTTACAGGCATTGTGCCTTTAAACAATAATTGTAGTCTAACTCTCCAGTAACCAAAATTAGGTATAGTAACAATTACTTTTTTTCCTACTTTTAGTAATTCATTAATTACTAATTCAGGATTAAGAAAAGCTTGTAATGTTTGGCTTAAAATAACGTAATCAAAAGATGATTTAGGAAATTGTTTTAAATCGCTTTCAGCATTCCCCTCAATTACAGTTAATCCTTTTGATAAACAATTTTGAACTTTTTCTTTAGAGATTTCTAGTCCACGAATATCTTTAGTTTTGTTTTCTTGTAAAAATTTCATCAAGTCTCCATTGCCACAACCGACATCTAGAACTCTAGTATTTTCCTCTATCAAATTAGATATAATGTTAAATTCTTCTTTCATTTATAACTTTGTAGGTTGAATTAATATAATCGCCAAGTGTCTTTAGGAAACTTGGAACATCGAGCAAAAATGAGTCATGCCCCTTATCAGACTCTATTTCTACAAATCCGACATCTGCACCAATAGAATTTAGTGCTATAACTATTTCTCTATTCTCCGATGTTGGATATAACCAATCTGATGTAAATGATATTACAAAAAATTTTGTTTTAGTTTCTTTGAATGCATCAGATAAGTTTCCTTTGTACTGTTTGGATAAGTCAAAATAATCCATTGCACGAGTTATATATAAATAACTATTAGCATCAAATCTATCAACAAACACAGATCCTTGGTATCTAAGATAACTCTCAATTTGAAAATCTGCCTCAAATCCATATCTTAGGCTATCCCTATCTTGCAATTTTCTTCCAAATTTTTCCTGCAATCCTTTTTCAGAAAGATAAGTAATATGTGCTGCCATTCTTGCTACCGCTAACCCTTTGTCAGGATTTAATTTGTAATTACTATAAAATCCATTTTCCCACTTACTGTCAGCCATAATTGCCTGTCTTCCTAATTCATTAAACGCTATGTTTTGTGCCGAGTGACTAGATGTGCAAGCAATCGGTATTGCAAGTTTTGCTTTATCTGGAAAATTGGCAACAAATTGAAGTACTTGCATTCCACCCATTGAACCACCTACTACAGCAAAAAGTTTTTCAATTTCTAAATATTTAATTAGCTCATATTGAGCGTTAACCATGTCGTTAATAGTTATAATTGGAAAATCAGTTCCTATTTGTTTACCAGTGGACTCATTTATTGTGCTTGGTCCGTAAGATCCCATGCAGCCTCCAATAACGTTTGCACAAATCACAAAAAATTTGTTTGTATCAATTGGCTTATTTTCTCCAACAACATAACTCCACCAACCATCTTTATTAGTTATTGGGTTTTTTCCAGAAACATATTGATCTCCAGTCAAAGCATGGAAAACTAATATTGCATTACTTTTTTCACTGTTTAATTCCCCATATGTCTCATATGCTATTGGAAAGTTATTAATTTCCTTACCACAATCCAATCTAAGGGGATTTGATATAATTATTTTTTTTGTATCAATATTCTTATTCATAATAATTGTACTGATTGAATTGTGAGAAAAAAAAACATTTTAGCGGTTTTTTTATAGCGCTCGCAATTCAGTATAAATCAGCGCATGCAGCTTTTACTTCAAAGGAATTTATATGTCAAATATTGCTCAATTAATTATTGTTTTATCTAGTTAAAAGACTATTTATAGTGAAATATTTACTATGACATTGCTAAGATTTAAAAACATAAAATTACAGAGTTACAAACCAGGAAAATCCTTATTGGCTGGTAATAAAAATATTATTAAGTTATCTGCAAATGAATCTGCTTTAGGTGTCAGTAAAAATGTCGAAAAAATTGTTAAGTCTAAATTTGATATATCAAAATATCCAGACAGTAAATTTTCGGAATTAACACAAAAAATATCAAAGAAGTATAATTGTGATAAATCCAAGATAATTTGTGGCTCTGGCTCTGACGAAGTAATTCAAATGCTTTGTCAATTGTTCCTTAGAGAAAATGATGAAGTTGTTGTTCCTCAGTACAGTTTCCTCATGTATAGGATATACTCCAAGATCGTTGGGGCAAATGTAAAATTAGCTAAAGAAATTAATTTTAAAGTTTCAGTTAAAGAAATTCTTAAAAAGACATCAAAAAAAACAAAAATTGTTTTTATTGCAAATCCAAATAATCCAACAGGCACTTATTTAACAAAAAACGAGCTATTAGACTTAAGGAGAAGATTAAATAAAAATATTTTATTGGTTGTTGATGATGCATATTTTGAATATATGAAGAATAAGGATTATAAATCTGGAATTGAGTTATTTAAAAACTCTAAAAATGTATTTATTTTAAGAACATTTTCAAAAATCTATGGTCTAGCTTCATTAAGGATAGGCTGGGGATACGGTGATAAATCTATAATTAAAGAATTATATAAAATTAAACCACCTTTTAATGTAAATAAATTTGCTCAAATTTGTGCTGTTGAATCACTTAAAGATGATAAATTTGTTAAAAAGTCAGTAATACATAATCTTAAATGGTGCAAAAAAATTAAAAATGAGATGTTAAAATATAATATTGGTACAAACAAAATATCTGGAAATTTCTTTTTGCTAGATTTCAAAAAAGCAAAATTCACCGCAGACACAACTTTAAAAAAATTACAGAAATATGGAATTATACTAAGAGAAATGAATTCATATGGCATAAAAAATTGTCTAAGACTTACAATTGGCAACACAAAAGAAAACCAAATATTCCTTAAAAGAATGAATACTATTTTTAAAAATGTTTAATAATATTCTTATTATTGGTTGCGGATTAATAGGCTCATCAATATTAAAGGCATCAATACAAAAAAAAATTTCTAAAAATTTTTTTGTATTTGAAAAGTCTAAAAAATATAGATCTATTATTAAAAAATTTAACAAAAAAATTAAATTTTTAACAAGGTTAGATAAAAATTTAAATAAAATTGATCTTGTGATTTTAAGCACTCCTATGAGTGAATATCCTAAATTTTTTTCGTCATTAAATAAAAATCTCAATCATAATTCAATTATAACTGACGTTGGTTCAACAAAAAAAAATCTAATTTCTTTAAAAAAAAAAAAATTATCAAAAAATCTTGATTGGGTGATGAGTCATCCTATCTCAGGATCCGAAGTTAGTGGGCCCAAATATGGTAATGCTAATTTGTTCAAAAACAAGTGGTGCATAATAATAAAAGATAGAAATCTTCTAAAACAAAAAAAAGTAGAGAGATTTTGGAAATCTTTAGGATCTAAAATAATTATTATGAACCCCGATGATCATGATAAAATTTTTTCAGTTACTAGCCATCTACCTCACTTGATTGCTTACAATTTAATAAAAACTGCTCAGGATTTTCAGAAAAAAAAGAATAAAAATTTGATTAAATTTAGTGCAGGTGGATTGAGAGATTTCTCAAGAATTGCTGCTTCCAACGAAATAATGTGGAGAGACATATTTTTCGAGAATAAAACTAATATGATTGAAGCAATAAATCTTTTTATGAAAAATTTAAAAGATTTTAAGAATAATATAAGTAAGAAAGAAAATTCAAAGATAATAAAAAAATTAATCAATTCGAAAGTAGTAAGAAAACAAATAATTTCTCAAAAACAAGATATTTCTAAACCTGATTTTGGTCGAGAGTAATTCAGATCCTTGTTACTTTCTTTACATCTAATTTCGCCGTTTCTTTAATTAGTTTTATCGTTTTTTTAATTGGCATTATGACCACTCTTTTTTTTGGACCATAAGCGTGGATAAGATCATTTGTATTGATGCATATAGCAACATGTCCTTTCCAAAAAATAATATCACCTTTTTTAAATTTTTTTTTGTATCCCACACCTTTTTTTAATTTAACTTGATCAATCGTGTCTCTTGGAAAAAAATTATTATTAAATTTATAAAATATTTGCAATAGAGCTGAACAATCAATTCCTTTGAATGTTTTTCCACCCCATTTATATTTACAATTTAGAAAACTTTTAAATATCTTTACAAAATCAGAATTTTTTTTTTGGATTGGAAATATGTCTTTTGATCTTAGCCATTTATCTTTCTTATACATAATGAAATTTTGATCCTTTTTTAAAATTTGTATTTTGCTCGTAAATGGTAAAAACTTTTTTGATTTCTTTTTTTTATTACCTAAATAAATTCTAGCTTTTAAAATTCCAACTTTGTGAGTTGGATTGAATTTTTCGTAGCTATCAATTTTTTTTATAAAGCCTGAATATTTGTCATATGAAGTCTTTATTTTAAAATAATTATTTTTTTTACTAATTATTTTAAAACTCTCACCGTAGATAAGTTGAGAGCTAACATTAGAGTTCTTCTTTGGATCCTCTAATATATCGACAAAAGGCTCTTTTAAAAAAAAACTATTTTGCACCAATTTTAATTTTATTCCTTATAAACCATAAACAAATTAAGGATGGGATGACCATTAAAGTAGTAATTATAAAAAAGGTTCCCCAGTCTCCATTTAGCCAATCAACTAAAGCACCCGATGAAGAAGCAAGTGTCGTTCTTCCTGCAGTTCCAATTGAAGCTAGAAGTGCATACTGTGTAGCGGTATAAGTCCTATCCACTAAAAGAGAGATAAAGGCTACGAAAGCAACAGTTGCAAATGCTGCAGATATATCATCAGCGATAACCGCTAAAGCAAACAACCATTCAGATTTTCCTGACCACGCGAGAGCAGCAAATAATAAATTTGTTGCTGCCATAAATCCACCAGCAACAAACATTGTTTTTATTGTGCCAGCTCTCATAGCAAATATTCCACCTAATAATGTAAATACAACTGTCGTTATCCAGCCTAGAGTTTTAGAGTATATCGCTATTTCACCTTTTGAAAATCCTACCTCTTTATAAAAAACTATGGACATTCTTCCAAGAAAGGCTTCTCCAATTTTAAAGAGAAAGACAAAGCCAAGGATTCCAACTGCAATTGAGAAACCATTTTTTTTGAAGAAACTAATTATTGGACCTCCTATTGTACCAGTAATATAAGCAACAAATTTTGTTATTACATTATTTGATCCAAGTTTTGATTGTATTATTTCGTCTGTTTCTTTTTGTTTGTTTTGCCTATCTGTTGTTATAGGCTCGTGTATAAACATTAAACCTATATTCATCAGGATTACTACAACACCAAGAACTAAAAAAGTAGTTTGCCAGTAATCTTCAATTCCAATGTTTTGAAAAAATTCGGCAGTAAACAATGCTATAACACCACCTAACTTATATCCGGTCCACCATCCAACTACGGCCATAGCAGCACCTGCTGCCATAGATTTTCCTTCATCAGCATTAATTTGTTCGATTCTCAACGCATCAACTGTAATATCTTGTGTAGCCGAAGCAATTGCTATAACTAATCCAACACTAATTAGTAACGCCAAATTTTCTGTAGGGTTAATAAAACTCCAAACAATTAAACTAAATAAAATTATAATTTGCATAAGGACAATCCAGCCTCGTCGATGCCCTAATCTTTTTGTTAAAAATGGAATTTGTATTCTATCAATTATTGGTGCCCACAAATAATTAAAGGCGTACACCCCAAATATTAAACCTGCCCATCCAATAGTTGATCTACTTAAACCTTCTTCTTTTAGCCAAAGGCTTAAACTGCTGGCAATTAAAACCCAAGGAAATCCACTAATTGCACCAAGAAGCAATATTCTTAGCATTCGAATATCCTTGTAAACTAAAATAGATTCTGACCAGGTTTGTTTTTTTTCAAACATTAATATTTTCTCCAAAAAGATGGAATAAATAATACTAGAATTGCAAATAATTCCAACCTTCCAAGTATCATTGCAGCACTGAGAACCCATTTAGAAAAATCAGACAGGCTTGAAAAACTTCCGTTTGGACCAATAATATCACCTAAACCTGGACCAACATTTGAAATTGACGTGGCAGCTGCTGAAATTGCAGTAATAAAATTTAATCCGTCAAGCGATAAAAGTGCAGTCACAACAAAAAATATTAATATATAAAGAAATATAAAAGAAATAATTGAATCCATAAATTTTTCATCCACATTATTATTTTGATATTTAATTTTGAAAATTCCTCGAGGGTAAATTATTTTTTTCAGCTGGTTTGATATGAATTGATACAAAATTTGAACTCTAAAAATCTTTATTCCGCAAGTTGTAGAGCCTGCACAGCCTCCAATGAACATTAATATTATGAAGTATACTAGTGGAAATTGACCCCAATTACTAAAATTTTCTGTAGCATACCCTGTTCCAGTTAAAATAGAAATTATATTAAAGCTAACAGATAAAAAACTTATCTCAGTTAAGCTTTTATTTATAACAGATAAATAAAAAAACATTAAAAGAATTGAAATAATAACCAAAATTATAAAAGTTTTTATTTGTGTGTCTTTGAAAAATATTTTCTTATCTCCAGCCAAGTATTTGATGTAACTAATAAAAGGTATACTTCCAAGAATAATAAATATTATTGCATTAATTTCTATTAACGAGCTGTTAAAATAACCTATAGATTCATTATAATTTGCAAAACCTCCAGTCGCTATTGTTGTCATAGCATGCACGATGCTATCAAAAAAACTCATCCCAAATATAAAATAAAAGAAAGCACAAGTTAAAGTTAATAAGGAATATATAGACAATAATCTCAAAGAAACTTCTTTAGTTTTAGGAAAAATTTTTTCAGAAGTATCATTAGATGAAATATTGAAAAGTTGCATACCCCCTATATTCATTAAAGGCATTAAAGTGATTGCCATTACGATAATTCCAATACCACCAAACCACTGTAACATTCCTCTCCAAAGTAATATCGCTTTAGACGTTTCATTTAGATTCGTGATAATTGTAGATCCTGTTGTTGTAATACCAGACATGCTCTCAAAAAACGCATCTGTAAAACTCAAATCCGTACTAGAAAAAATTAAAGGTAAAGAACCAAATATAGCAATACTTAACCACGAAAGTGCTGTGAGCAAAAAAGCTTGAGGTAAACTTATCTTTTTATCATGATCATAATTAGAAATGAAAAATAAAAATCCAAAAACAATAGTAACAATCATTGATCCGATAAATCCTGCATCAATTTGATCAAATATTAATTGAACCAAAATAGGTACAATCATTGAAAGACCTAAAATAATTTGCAAAACCCCTAATGTAAAAAAGACAGTTTTATAATTGGACATTTTGAATGGACATTATTTTATGGTAAATAAATTTCAACTCTATATGAATTATTAAAAAGGCTGATATTAAGGATATTTAAGTAGTTGTGATAGACAAAACAAATTTTGACAAAACAAACGCCTGGCCATTTGTTGAGGCTAAAAAGCTATTAAGAGAGAGAAAATCGAACATAGAGAAAAAAAATAAAATAGTTTTACAAACTGGTTATGGTCCTAGTGGTCTACCACATATAGGTACATTTGGAGAAGTTGCAAGGACGACAATGATTGTCAACGCTCTTGATCATTTAACAGATATTCCAAAGGAAATTATTACATTTTCTGATGATATGGATGGTCTTAGAAAAGTACCTGAAAATGTTCCAAATCAAGAAAAGCTCAAAAATAATCTTCACAAACCTTTAACGGATGTCCCTGATCCATTTGAAAAGTTTAGTAGTTTTGGAGAACATAATAATAATATGTTGAAACAATTTCTTGATAATTTTAAATTTAAATATTCATTTAAAAGTTCTACAGAACTCTACAAGTCTGGTTATTTTAATGACACCCTAAAATTAGTTCTAGAAAATTATGGAAAAATTATGGAAATAATTCTTCCAACTTTAGGCAAAGAAAGACAGAAAACCTATTCCCCCTTTTTACCAATATGCCCAGAAACTGGAAAAGTTCTTGAAATACCTGTTTTAGAAATTGATTCTAAATCTTCTAAAATCATATTTGATAATAATGGATCAAAATTGGAAAAAAGTATTTTAGACGGGAACTGCAAATTGCAATGGAAAGTTGATTGGGCAATGAGATGGTACGCTTTAGATGTTGATTTTGAAATGTATGGAAAGGATTTAATTGAGAGTGCAATTCTTTCAACTAAGATTATTAAAACATTAGGTAAATCTAACCCATCTGGTTTTGCGTATGAACTTTTTTTGGACGAAAAAGGTGAAAAAATATCTAAATCAAAAGGTAATGGAGTAACTATAGATGAATGGCTGAATTATGCATCTCCTCAAAGTCTATCTCTTTACATGTATCAAAATCCAAAAAGAGCAAAAAAATTGTACAGAGAAGTTGTTCCAAAAGCTGTTGATGAATATCTAGATTTTATAGAAAAAGGAAAAACTCAAAATGATTTACAGAAGTTAATGAATCCAGTTTGGCATGTACATAATGGATCAATGCCAGAGGAAAATACAATTATGACTTTTTCAATGCTTTTAAATTTAGTTGAAACAAGTAATGCGGACAGCAAACAATTACTTTGGAAATTTGTAAAAAAATACAAGTCAGAAATTAATGAAAATGATCATCCAATTTTTGATAATTTAATTGAATATGCAATAAAATATTTCAATGATGTTATAAAAACAAAAAAAATTTACAAAACTCCAAATGAAAAAGAGAAAGTTGCACTGAAAGCATTAATTAAGTCTTTAGATAATTGTAATGATAAAATGGCTCCTGAAGATATTCAGACAAATATTTTTACCGTAGGAAAAGAAAATGGTTATAAAGAAAATTTAAGAGAATGGTTTAAGCTTATCTATGAGGTTGTATTTGGTGACGAAAATGGACCCAGAATGGGCTTCTTCATTAGTTTTTTTGGAGTAAATGAAACCAAAGAATTGATAAGAAAAAAGGTTGAAAATGTTTAATCTTATAAGACCTTTTATATTTAAATTTAGCCCTGAAGTTGCTCACTCACTAGCAATAAAGGCTTTAAAGTTAAATCAGATACCAGCTATAGATAAAACAACCAGAGTTACTATCCAAACTAAATTTTTAAACAAAACCTTAAATTCTCCTCTAGGTGTAGCTGCTGGATTTGATAAAAATGCAGAAGTTTACAATCCTCTATACAAACTAGGATTTGGTTTTGTTGAGGTAGGTACAATTACACCTAAACCACAAATAGGAAATCCGAAGCCAAGAGTGTTCAGATTGGAAGAAGATGAGGCTTTAATTAATAGACTTGGATTTAACAATATTGGATCAGAAGAAAGTAAAAAAAATATTGAAAATAATTCACCTAATGGATTACTTGGTATTAATATAGGACCTAATAAAGATACTGAAAGCAGAGTTGAAGATTATCTAATTTGTTTCAGAAAATTTCATAATTTAGCAGACTATATTACAATTAATATCTCTTCTCCTAACACAGAAAATTTAAGAAACTTTCACAATAATGAAGAGTTAGATAATCTTTTAAAATGCATAAATGAAGAAAAGAAAAATTTAAATTCAAATGTGCCAATAGCTGTCAAAGTATCCCCTGATATTGATGAAAAAAGTATTGAAGAAATCTCAGAACTTTTTTTAAAATATAATGTTCAAATAGTTATAGTTTCAAATACGACAGATAGAAATAGAGAAAATATATCTAATATAAATAAATTAGAGAAAGGTGGTTTGTCTGGAAAACCACTTGAAAATATCTCTAATAAATTAATTAATAAATTTTTTAAATTAGTTGGAAAAAAAATCTTAATAATTGGAGTTGGAGGCGTTGACTCTGCCGATGGTGTTTTTAATAAAATTGTAAGTGGTGCAACTCTTGTGCAATTGTATACAGGTATGGTTTATAAAGGACCAACTATTGCTTCAAAGATTAATAAAGATCTCGACGAAATTGTAAAAAGAGAAGGTTTTAAAAATATTTCTGAAGCAATTGGTAGTAAATAATGAGCTAAATTTAATTCAATAATTTAACTTTTAAAATGATTAAAAATTTTATTTTATATTTAATTAAATTAACAAGATTTTATGTTCATCAACCAAAAATATTAAGATCATTACAAAACTTAAAGATAAAAAGAGTCTTTGATGTTGGTGCGCATGAAGGTGAAACAATTGAATATTTGATAAAATTAAAAAAGATCGAAAAAATCTATTGTTTTGAGCCCCAAGCCACACCTTTCAAGAAACTAAGATCAAAGTATAATAAATATAAAAATATAAAATTAAACCAAATCGCATTTAGCAATAATAAAAAAATGAAAAAATTTTATATAAATGATTTGTCAGATACCTCAACTTTTTCTAAAATAAATAAAACATCTAAATGGTTAAAAATAAAAAACATCATATTAAATAAAAAAGACTCTATTATTAAAACTATAACTATTAAAACATCAACCCTAGATGAATATTTTAGAAATAAAAATATAGGTACCTTAGATCTTTTAAAAATTGACACTGAAGGTCATGAACTTGAAGTTTTAGAAGGATCAAAAAAGGCAATAAAAAATGGAAAAATTAGATATATATTAATTGAGTTACATTCATCTAATATGTATAAAAACTATTCAAAAAAAAAAATTGAAATTTTTTTAGCAAAAAATAATTTTAAATTATTGAATACATTTCAGTTTCCATTTCACACTTTTACAGATAATTTGTACGTCTACAAAAAATAATTTTTTTGAAAATTGTAATAATTAAAAAAACTATAACTATATATTTGTTAAAATTAAGAGATTGAGCTTGACTGATATTACTATAAATTCTATATAAGCAATTCTTTATGACTAAAAAATGTGAATTAACTGGCAAAATACCTCTCAAGGGTCACAACGTAAGCCATGCTAATAATAAAACCAAAAGAAGATTCCTTCCAAATTTAAAGAAAGTAAAATTTAAAAGTGAACTTTTAAAAAAATCTCTGAGATTAACAGTTTCAAATGCAGGTGTTAGATCTGTAGATAAGAAAGGTAGCTTTGATAATTTCTTAAAATCTGCAAAATCAAGAGATTTATCTTTAAGATTAAAAAAGCTTAAAAAATCAATAATTGCAAAAACAGCATAATGAATAAAGTTTTCTTTACACTCTCATTTTTCATGGGATTGGTTGTGCTAGCATCTAATTATTTAGTTCAATTTCCTATAAAATATTACGGTTTAGAGGAAATTTTAACTTACGGTGCTTTTAGTTATCCAATTGCATTTTTAATTACAGATTTAGCCAACAGATCCTTTGGAAAATTAGTTGCTAGAAAAATTGTCTATATAGGCTTCACAATTGGAATTTTGTTTACTTTAATATTTTCAACTAATTTTACCGATCTTATTTCTATAAGAATAGCAATTGGTTCAGGAACAGCTTTTATAATTGCTCAACTTTTAGATGTTCAGATATTTGATCAATTAAGACAAAAAAAGTGGTTTATAGCACCTTTAACATCTTCTTTGATAGGTTCAACTGTTGATACTTTTTTATTTTTCTCAATATCATTCTATGGAACGGGAATTCCTTGGGTAACTTTATCGTTAGGAGATCTTGCGGTAAAAATATTTGTAGCTCTTGTAATGTTGATACCTTTTAGATTATTACTCGGCACACTAAAAGCAGCATAACTAAATTTTAGGTTCTTGTTGGGTCATGCAATGTATTGCACCAAATCCCCATATCAATTTGCTACAGTCAACTGTTTCGATTTTTCTATTTCTAAAGTAATTTTTGAAAATTTTAATTGCAATATTGTCTTCTTTTACTTTGAATATTGGAAGAATTATTTTTTTATTACAAATATAAAAATTCATATAACTTGCAGGAACTCTAGTATTCTTAATATAAATTGGTGAAGGCATAGGAACTTTTATAATTTTGAATTTCTTTCCTTTCTCACATTTACTTTCTTTCAATATATTTAAATTCTTATTTAAGTTTTTGTAATTTATATCTTTTTTATTATTTTCAACCGCAGTCATAATCGTATTTCTTGAAACAAATCTTGATATGTCATCAACATGTCCATGTGTGTCATCGCCAGCAATTCCTTTTTTAAGCCATATAAAGTTTTTTATATTTAAGTATTTATTAAACATTTTTTCGTAGTCTTTTTTTTTAAAATTTTTATTTCTTTCTTGAATTTTGCTTAACAAACATTCCTCAGTTAATAGAATTGTACCTGAGCCATTTACATCAAATGCCCCTCCTTCCATGATTATTTTTCTAATTCTGCCTTTTTTTTTGATTATTGGATCAATCTTTTTAAAATTAGCAATTTTACTAATACTATTATTGATTTTATTGTCATTTTTATAATTTTTATACTTTGACCATCCGTTAAAACCAAAATTTAGTATTACTTTTTTCTTTTCGACCTTGTTTGTTATAAATATGGGTCCAGAATCTCTTAACCATATTCTATCAGTTTTAATATAGTGGAAGTAAATATTTTTGATTTTATTAAGTTTTATTAATTTTTTTATATTTTTTATATTTTTGCTAACGATTAAGTTAATTTTTTGATTTTTTGAAATTTTTTTTATAATCTTTAAAATTACTTCAGGAATAAATTGATATAATCCAGGCCAATCATTTTTATTATAAGGCCAAGCAATCCAAACTGAATTTTGAGGCTCCCATTCAGCCGGCATTCTAAATCCATTAAAGTTTTCATTCATCTGCAGGATTTTTTAGTATGCCTTTATAAAAATCGATTCTTCTATCTCTTAAAAAAGGCCAATGCTCTCTGGCTGAATCAATTTTTTTATAGTTTATTTCACGAATTAAAATTTCTTCTTTTTTATTCCCAAGTTTTCCAATTATTTGCCCACTAGGATCTATGATCATTGAGTTTCCCCAGAATTCTATTTTCTTCTTACCTTTTTTTTCTGTTCCAACTCTATTTATAGCAACCACATAAGTACCATTTGCGATTGCGTGAGATTTTTGCATTGTTATCCAAGAGTCTAGTTGAGATTTTCCAAATTTTTTTTTCTCTTTAGGATGCCATCCAATAGCAGTAGGGTAAAAAATTATTTGTGCACCCTTAAGTGCAGTCAATCTTGCAGCTTCCGGGAACCATTGATCCCAACAAATTAAAGGTCCAATTTTACCAAATTTAGTTTTAACAGATTTAAAACCTAAATCTCCAGGAGTAAAATAAAATTTTTCATAATAACCAGGATCATCTGGTATATGCATTTTTCTATATTTCGATAAAATTTTACCTTTCTCGCTAATAACGATACTAGTATTATGATAGAAGCCATGTGTTTTTTTTTCAAATAATGAAATCATTAATACTATTTGTAAATCTTTGGCTAAATCGCAAAATATTTTTGTAGTTCTGCCAGGTATTTTTTCCGCTAGCTTAAAGTTGGAATGACTTTCTGTTTGACAAAAATAATTTGATAAAAATAGTTCTGGTACACAAATTATTTTAGCTCTTTTTGATGCTGCTTTTTTTATATTTTTAATAGCTGAATTTATATTTTTTTGAATATTATCTGAAATTTTACTTTGAATAATTCCAATTTTTACTTTTTTGATCATCTATCAAAATATTTTGGAAAAGTTTTTTCTGTCTCTATTTTTCCATTCTCCAGTATGATAGGCGTCACTTGCTATTAATGGTAAAACACTGGTAGCTTCAGCAAATACCATTTGTTCTTTGGTAGTATCAACCTTACCCCATGAACTTGCTTCTTTTAATGTCGAACTACTGCAAGCTCCATCTCTTGAGTCAGCAACAGTAATTTGTATTGCATATTTGTGCATATCTACATTTTTTCCCAAAAGTTCAGCACAAATTACCGTGTCCTGTATAAAGTTTTTAGGAACTCCACCACCAATCATGAATAATCCCGACCCTTTAGATTTAATTTTAATCTCTGTTAATTCTCTAAATTCTCTAATTGAGTCTATTGTAATATGATTTTTTGGATTTCTCTCTTGATGCATGACTAATCCAAAACCTGCACTTGAGTCTGTAAATGCAGGACAGAATATAGGTACATCGTTATCAAAAGCTGTCTCAATTAAAGAACCTTTCTTTTTAGAATTAGTTTTTAGATATTTGCCAATCTCTTTAATAAATTCTCTCGATGTGTAAGACTTCGGCTCAAGTTTGTCTGCTATTTCTCCTATTGTTTTATCACAAGCCTGGAGCTCCTCTTCATCGATGTAAGTATCATAAATCCTATCTATATAATTGTCTCTAAGTTCAATATCATTTTGATATTGTGATCCTTGGTAATGTTTAAATCCAAGCGCTTCAAAAAAATCCATATCTATTATAGATGCTCCAGTTGCTACAATTGCATCTACCATGTTGTATTTAACCATATCTCTATAAATATGCATACATCCAGCGGCAGAAGTAGACCCTGCAAGAGTTAAGAATATTGTACAATCTTTATCTTTAAGCATTTCATTATATATCTTGGATGCATTAGCAGTTTCTCTTGAAACAAAAGACATTTTTTCCATAGAAGATATAATTTTTCTAGAGTCAAAAGATGTAATATCAATATGTTCAACCTCTTTACTTAAAAAGTCTTTTTTTCTGTTATGATTAAGATTTTTTGTATCTGACATTATGCAACAAGAAACTCTTTATTTGTCTCTTTGTCATACATCGTCATTATTGGATCATCACATACTTCGTAAATACTATCAGAATAATATCCATTAAATTGAGTTCTAAATGTCAATCCGTATGCTCCTAATTGACCTAATTCAATGTAATCACCTTCTTTAATATTATTAGGTAGAATAAAAGGTCCTTTCATATAATCCATGCTATCACATGTTGGTCCATAAAAATCAAATGAAGTCAGTTTTTTTGATATAATTCTTCCACTTGTAATTATCCTTGATGGATAAACTATATTAGGCACACCTGCATCAAATAAAGTTCCGTATGTTCCATCATTGATATATAGCTTTTGTTTTTTTCTTAAGTTTACTCTCACAATTGTCGAACCACTTTCCGCAACAATTGCTCGACCTGGCTCACATATAATTTCTGGTTTTTTTTCTAATTTTAATTTATTTAATGAATTTTTTATTTCCTCAAAATAAGAGTCTAATGATTGAGGAACTAAGTCAGGATAGATTGTTGGAAATCCTCCACCTATATTTATAACATCTGGAACTATCTTTGTTTTTTTTATTATATATTTAATTTCATTAATCCCTTTTGAATAGGATATTGGATGCATACATTGCGAACCCACATGAAAACTTAATCCTATTTTTTTTGCATACTGTTTTGTTAATCTATAAAGCCCTATTGCTTCAGAAGTTTGTGCGCCAAATTTTTTAGATAAATCTATTTCTGCGTGTTCATTAGAAACTGCAACTCTCACAAATAACTCTAAATCCTTAGCTTGATTAGTACTATTAAGAATTTTTATTAATTCATCTTTTGTATCTATTGAAAAAGTCTTAATATTATATTTGAAATATGCTTCGTTTATACTTTCCTTGCTTTTTACAGTATGCATGTAGGAGCATTTTGCATCTGGGCTAACACTTCTAATTGCCTCAACTTCTTTAATTGAAGCGATATCAAAATCATTAATTCCACTTTCCACGATAGTTTTTAATACTAATGGATGCGGGTTAGTTTTAACTGCATATAGGATTTTACCAGGAAATTTATTCTGAAAAAATTTAGAAGCTATGTTTATAGAATCTCTTCTAATACAATAAACAGGTTCTGTTGGTTTCAGTTGATTTACTAATTTATCAACTGATTTAAATTTTTGCATTTAAAGCTCCAAAAAAAATTTAACAAAAAAAACCGGCATAACTGCTATGCAAGTTTATATAAAACGAGCATTTATGCAGAAAATGAGCCAATGTAAAGTAAAAATGTACCCTTGAAATAATTTAGAATGTTTCCATATAAGGTCCATGCCAGATGCAGAAGTATTAAAAAAAATAACAGAATTTGAGGATAAATCTCTACTTATAGTAGATGATGATAACCCTTTTAGAGAAAGACTAGCTCGAGCAATGGAGAAAAAGGGCTTTTCTGTTTCACAAGCAGAGGGTGTAAAAATTGGAATAGAATCTGTGAAATCAAGAAAACCTGCTTTTGCAGTTGTTGACTTGAGACTAAACGATGGAAACGGACTAGAAGTTGTAAAAGAAATCCAGAAAAATAACTCAGAGAGCAGAATAGTGATGCTCACTGGTTATGGAAATATACCAACTGCAGTAGCAGCCATTAAAGAAGGTGCAATAGACTATTTAGCTAAACCAGCAGATGCAGATGACGTAGAAAAAGCACTTTTAGCTGATCCAAATAAAAAAGCTGCTCCACCGGAAAATCCAATGTCCGCTGATAGAGTTAAATGGGAACATATTCACAGAGTTTTTGAATTATGTAACAGAAATGTATCTGAAACTGCAAGAAGGCTTAAAATGCATCGAAGAACACTTCAAAGAATTCTATCAAAAAGATCTCCAAGGTAATTCTAAATATATTTTCTCAGTTTAATAATTTTATTAACTAAAGCTGTTAGTAATAATATCTTAAATAATTCAGCATAAAGAAACGGGTAAACACCAAATTCTAATATTGGTTTATCCCAACCGATTAAATTTCCAAGCCACAAAATACCCAAAATATATATTACTGATGTTGCAATTATAATTTTTAAAAAATTTAATATATGGTTTTTATCGTATGTGAATATGCCTGCTATCAGACATGCAAATATAAAACCTATTAAATATCCCATTGTGGGACCAACAAAATAAGCTAATCCTATTCCTTTCTCTGGTGAGTTAGAAAATACTGGTAATCCCATAATTCCTTCTATCAAATAAAAAACTACCGAAAGTACCCCGACTTTATATCCAAAGGAAATTCCTAAAAACAAAACTATAAATGTTTGCATAGTCATAGGAACCGGATAAAAAGGTATTTTAATTTTTGCAGATATTGTCAATAAAATAGAACCTATTAATGCAAATATTATGATTTTAATTATTTTATTATTAGAAATTGAATTTACTAATTCCATTAGATTTAAATTACTATTTTAATAAAGTTTAATCCACTAATATTTATTAACAGGATGTTTTATTCTTACTATAATACGTCAATTTATTATAAATTAAATTATGGGTAAAATTAAAAAAACAGATCATTTCTATCTTATTGATGGGTCCGGATACATATTTAGAGCCTATTATGCATTGCCACCATTAACACGAAAAAGTGATGGTTTGCCAGTAGGAGCAGTAAGTGGATTTTGTAACATGCTGTTTAAATTATTAGAGGACTCTAAATCTAGCGAAAATTTAGAAAAACCAACTCATTTTGCAGTAATCTTTGACTCTGCAAGAAAGAATTTTCGAAACGAAATATATTCAGATTATAAAGGAAATAGGTCTGATGCTCCCGATGATCTAATTCCACAATTTGATTATATCAGAAAGTCAGTATTAGCATTCAATTTACCCTCTATAGAAATGTTAAATTACGAGGCTGATGATTTGATAGCCACCTATGTAGAGCAAATATTAGACGAAGGTGCAAAGGTTACAATTGTATCATCTGACAAAGATTTAATGCAACTTTTCAAAAAAAAGGTTCGTATATACGATCCAATGAAGAATAAATTTATATCTAATGACGATGTAATCAATAAATTTGGGGTTGGTCCGGATAAAGTAATTGATGTTCAATCACTTGCAGGGGATAGTACAGACAATGTACCTGGTGTTCCAGGTATTGGTGTAAAAACAGCAGCAGAATTAATTAAGGAATATGGAAATTTAGAAAACCTTCTCAAAAACGCAAATAAAATAAAACAGAATAAAAGAAGAGAAACACTTTTAGAAAATAAAGATAAGGCTCTGATAAGTAAAAAACTGGTCACATTAAAAAATGATGTTCCGGTGAAAGACAAATTAACTGACTTTGTTTTAAAAAAAGTAGACGTAGACAAGTTATACAATTTTTTGAGAGAAATGGAATTTAATAGGTTATTGAGTTCGGCAATTTCGACGTATGGTCAATCCAAATTTAGTGATGAAATAGAAGTCAAAAAAGAAACATCTAAAATATCAAAAGATAAATATTTTTTGATAAAAAATTTATCTGAAATAAAAGATTGGATGCAAGAAGCCGAAGAAGTTGGAGAATTTTCTATTGATACTGAAACAGATTCTCTTGACCCACATCAGGCAAATTTAGTTGGTATCTCAATTTCTAGCAAAATAGGTAAAGCTTGTTACATTCCAACAGGTCATATTGATAAAAATAATCTAAATGAAAAAGATGTTTTGAAAATTTTAAAACCATATTTAGAGGATAAAAGTTTAAAAAAAATTGGGCAAAATATTAAATTCGATTACATAATATTTCGTAGAAGAGATATAGATATTCAAAGCATGGAAGATACAATGTTGATGTCATACGTTTTAGATGCTGGGAAAAATAGACATAATATGGATACCCTTTCAGATATTCATCTCGGTCACAAAACAATTAAATATAAAGATCTTGTTGGATCTGGAAAAAAAGAAATTAAATTCAGCCAAGTAGAATTAAATATTGCAAAAGATTATGCGGCAGAAGATGCTGATATAACTTACCGTTTATATAAAATATTTTTGAAATCGCTTAAATCAGAAAAATTACTAAATATTTATGAAATTTTTGAAAAACCTTTAATTAAAATTTTAGCATCAATGGAAATCAATGGCATAAAATTGGATAATAATTTTCTTAAAAAATTATCTGTTAAGTTTGAAAAAAAACTTCAAGATTTAGAAAAACAAATTTTTAAAATTTCAAAAAAAAAATTTAATATTGCATCAACTAAACAGTTGGGTGAAATAATGTATAATGACCTCAAAATTGCATCGCTAAAAAAGACTAAAAAAGGGAGTTTTGCAACTGGTGCAGCAGTTCTAGAGGATTTAGCTTACAAAGGGAATGAATTTCCTAAATTGGTTTTAGAATGGAGGCAATCTAGTAAATTGAAAAATACATATTCAGATTCTCTGCCAGAGCATTTAAATCCCAATACAAAAAGAGTGCATACATCTTTTCTGTTAGCAGCAACTACAACGGGTAGACTTGCATCTAGTGATCCAAATTTACAAAATATTCCTATTAAAACTGAGGAGGGCAAAGATATTCGTAAAGCCTTCATATCAGAAAAAAATAAAAAACTTATATCAGCAGACTATAATCAGATCGAAATGAGAATTTTGGCTGATCTAGCTGATGTAAAAGAACTAAAAAAAGCTTTTAAAAATAATGAGGATATTCACTCATTAACCGCTAGCCAGGTTTTTAGTGCAGACATAAAAAAAATTGATGCTGATATGAGGAGAAAAGCGAAAGCTATTAATTTTGGAATAATTTATGGAATATCTCAATATGGTTTGGCCAAACAAATTGGTGTATCAAACAATGAAGCCGAAGAATTTCTAAATTCATATTTTATTAAATTTCCAGAAATTAAAGAATACATGAATAACACAATTAAATTCTGTAGAAAAAGTGGATATGTAAGAAATATTTTTGGTCGAAAAACTCATATTCCAGGAATCAATGACAAAAGTTTTAATGTTAGAAATTTTCAAGAAAGGGCAGCTATAAATGCACCTATCCAAGGATCAGCATCAGAAATAATGCGACTTGCTATGATTAGAATCAACGATGAGCTTAATACTAAAAAAACAAATGAATTTAATATGTTGCTTCAAATTCACGATGAATTGATTTTTGAGGTAATTGATAATGGTACTAAATCTGCTTCTAAAAAGATTAAAGATATTATGACAAGTGTGAAAGATAGTGATTTGCATTCATTTTCAATACCATTATCGGTAGATGTAAACATAGGTGATAACTGGGGAGAGCTTCATTAATAAACATTTAATTGCCCAATTTTAAACATTTTAGTATTTTTATAGTTAGACATGAAACAAACAATTGCCCTTGTTGATGATGATAGAAATATATTAACTAGTTTAAGTATTGCTCTAGAGAAAGAGGGTTTTAATATTCAAACTTATTTGGATGGAGAAAGTGCCTTAATAGGTTTGTCAAGAAATCCCCCAGACCTTGCAGTCATAGATATTAAAATGCCAAGAATGGATGGAGAGGAATTGTTAAAAAAATTGAGAAAAAAAACATCTATGCCCGTTATTTTTTTAACTTCAAAAGATGAAGAGGTGGATGAGCTCTTAGGACTAAAACTAGGGGCTGATGATTTTGTAAAAAAATCAGGTGGCTTTTCAACTAAAGTTCTTATTGAAAGAATTCGTGTTCAACTTAGAAAAAAAGATAATAATTTAGAGGATAATAGAAATATAATTTCACATGGAAAATTAAAACTTGACCCTTCACAGCTAGAGTGTGAATGGGATGGCAAGCAATTACCAGATAAATTAACAACAACAGAATTCTTAATTGTAAAAGAATTAGCAAAAAGACCTGGAATTATTAAAGAAAGATCTCAATTAATGGATGTTGCTTACAGAGAAGACACAGATATTGAAGATAGAACAATAGATAGTCACGTAAAAAGGATTAGAAAAAAGTTTAAAAAAGTAGATAATAACTTTTCAGCGATAGAAACCAGATATGGCAGTGGTTATCGTTGGAATGTTAAATAATGGCTACTTCAAAATCTAATAATCAATCTATTTTAAAAAAATTCTTAGTTATCAACTTTATTGTTTTTTTAGTGATTGGTGTATTAACATTATTTTACCTTAACACAGTAAAACCTACGCTCATTAAAAATAAAACTGCCTCGCACATAAAAATTATTGATAATACAACTGAAAATATTGATCGTTTAAAAATAAATTTCTCATCTGAAGATATTAGAGAGTTTCTGTTTTCCACTAAATTTTTATTTCAAAGTATAGATAGAGTACAGATATTTGATAGTGAATTTAATCTATTAGGAGATACCGACACATTAGACTTAGATCCAAATGCTTTCTCAAGAAGTCTAAACATAATTGAAATGAGTGACTTAAATAATCAAAGTATTCAAAATAAGAATTTGGAAGAGAGCAATAAAAGCTTTGAAAGTAAAGAAATATTTGAAGATTTAAAAAAGTACTCATATTCATCAGATTATGGAAAACCGTTAACTTACTCTAAAGAAAACTATGATCAATTTTTATTAGTAACTGTTAAAAATGTAGTCAGTGAAAACAAAACATTAGGCTATTTAGCTATTACTGAAAATGCCAATGAAATAAAGGTTGCAATAGATGAAAGAAGAAATTTTATAATCAGAACTGCTTTGCTTGTCGCATTAGTAATTTTAATTTTTTCATATGTATTAAATAGATACTTTTTAAAACCAATTAAAAATTTGGTTCAATATACAAATATTATAAAAAACAAAAGTAAGGAAAAGACCAATATTGGAAATATAAAAAAAAGAAATGATGAATTGGGAAAATTATCAAATTCTCTTGATGAAATGACTAATGAATTAAACAAAAGAATTGCTACAGCAGAAAATTATTCAACAGATCTTTTGCATGAAATCAGAAATCCTTTAGCATCTCTAAAAAGTGCCTCTGAGATAATTTCTGAAACAAATGATAAATCTCAAAGAAACAAATTAATTAATATAGTATCACATGACGTAGAGAGAATTGAAAGATTAATAACTGATTACTCTCAAATGTTGAGAGATGAGGCTGCAATTTCCTCTGAGAAAATGCAAAAATTAAATTTAAAAGAGATTGCGCAATCTGTTGTTGACGATTTTAACAGTATCTATGAAACAAAAAAATCGATTGGAATTAAATTGAAATCTAATGGAATTAAAAATTATAGTATCTTAGGGATAGAAAATAGAATTGAACAAATTATTGCAAACTTATTGGAAAACTCAATTTCTTTTAGTGAAAATAATCAAGAAATTACCGTTGAAATATCAAAAGATAAAAATGACAAAATTAAATTAGTTGTCGTTGATCAGGGATCTGGATTTAGTGAAAAGGATACAAATAAGATATTTAATAGATTTTATAGTAATAGACCTGAAAACTTTGGAGAACATTCGGGTTTGGGATTAAATATTGTCAAAAACTTAGTTGAAATTCATGGTGGTGAAATCAACGCATCTAATAATAAAGATAAAGGGGCAAGAATTGAAATAATTTTCCCAGAAGCATAAATCTTTGTTGATATATTAAGTGAAATTGTTAAAAGCCTCTTTCTATGGAAGATTTTAAAGTAAAAGATATATCGCAAGCGGAATTTGGAAGAAAAGAAATTTCACTAGCTGAAACTGAAATGCCAGGATTAATGGCTCTTAGAGAAGAATATAAGGGTAAAAAACCTTTAAATGGAGCTCGGATTGTTGGTTGTTTACACATGACAATACAAACAGCTGTCTTAATAGAAACTTTAGTTGAGTTAGGAGCCGAAGTAAGATGGTCCTCATGTAATATTTTTTCGACACAAGACCATGCAGCAGCAGCAATTGCAAAAGCTGGCATACCTGTATTTGCTTGGAAAGGCGAAACAGAAGAAGAATATTGGTGGTGTGTAAAGCAAACTATCGAAGGAAAAGATGGCTGGAAACCAAATATGATACTTGATGATGGTGGCGATCTTACAGCATTGATGCACAAAGATTATAAAGAATTATTAAATGATGTTAAAGGTTTATCAGAAGAGACAACTACAGGAGTTTTAGCATTAAAAAAAATGGAAAGTGAAGGCAATTTACTTGTCCCAGCAATAAATGTTAATGACTCAGTAACAAAATCTAAGTTTGATAATTTATATGGTTGCAGAGAAAGTTTAGTTGATGGAATTAAAAGAGCTACTGACGTCATGATGTCAGGTAAGGTAGCTATTGTAGCTGGATTTGGAGATGTTGGAAAGGGAAGCGCTGCTTCTCTTCGTCAAAGCGGTGCAAGAGTTATGGTTACAGAAACAGACCCAATTTGTGCTCTCCAAGCTGCAATGGAAGGTTATGAAGTAGTCTTAATGGATGAGATGATAAAAGAAGCCGACATTGTTGTTACTGCAACAGGAAATAAAGATATTGTGACAGCTGATCATATGAGAGAAATGAAAGATAGAGCAATTCTATGCAATATCGGTCACTTTGATAATGAGATTCAAGTAGACGCTCTTAAAAATTATAAATGGGATGAAATTAAACCACAAGTTCATGAAATTACATTGCCGGGTGGTAAAAGAATTATTTTATTAGCAGAAGGTAGATTGGTTAATCTTGGATGTGCAACAGGACACCCAAGTTTTGTAATGAGTGCTTCTTTTACAAATCAAGTAACAGCTCAGATAGAATTATGGAATAACTCAGATAAGTATGAGAAAAAAGTATATGTTTTACCTAAACATTTAGATGAGAAAGTAGCCAGACTTCATTTAGAAAAAGTTGGAGCTAAATTAACCAAATTATCAGATGATCAAGCAAAATATATAAGTGTAACACCAGAAGGACCTTATAAACCAGATGCCTATCGCTACTAAAAGTAGCAAAATAGATATTTCAAGAGAAATTATCACACAAAAAATTGCTGAAAAAATTGCAAGTAAAGTTAGCAAGAATACAACTTTGCTTTTTTATGGAAACATCGGAGTAGGTAAGACTACATTTATTAGATATCTAATCAATTATCTTCAAACAAAAAATGGTTTAGAAAAAACAGAAATACCTAGTCCAACTTTTAATATTATAAATGAATATGAGATTAATTCGTTGGTTGTTAGACATTTTGATCTTTATAGAATTAAAGATAAAAAAGAATTAAATAACTTAGGAATTAATGAAAACTTAGAAGATTATACTAGATTAATTGAATGGCCTGAAATCTTAGGTAAAAATATAGAAAGTACTTTTACATTAAAATTTGAATATGATGAAAAGCTTGAAAATAGGTACTTAATTATATCTAATAATATTGATTTTGATTTTAATGAATTTGAAAAAATTTAAAAAATTATCAGGAGATGCATCTTTTAGACAATTTTATAGAACAAATAATTCAGTATTAGTTTATAGCAAAATTCAAAAGCGATCAAACCTGTTAGATTATGATGCAGTTAATAAAATATTGATTAAAAATAAAATATTAGCACCTGGTTTAATTAGTCAAAATTATAAAAAAAATTTTATAGAAATTGAGGATTTCGGCAATAAAAACATGTTGGATAAAATTAAATCCTCAAAAACTAAATTAAATGAATACAAAAAAATACTAAAAATTTTATACCAAATTCAAAAAATTAAAAATTTTAAAACTCAAAATTTTCTTAAAAAAAAATTTAATTTATCGAACTATTCAAAAGTTAAAATACTTAAAGAGTCATACCTTTTTTTGGATTGGTACTTATCAGCAAATAAATTAATTGTTCAAAAGGGATATTTAAAAAAAAATTTAAAAAAAATAATAGATAATTTGTATTTAAATTTAAAAATCAAACACAAAGTGTTTGTACATAGAGATTTTCACGTCTCAAACATGATGTTTTATAAAAATAAAATTGCTATAATAGATAGTCAAGATGCTGTCCTTGGCAATCCAGCATATGATTTGGCTTCACTTATAGATGATGTAAGAATTAAAACTTCAAATAGTTTTAAGTCAAATATTTTAAAAGTATTTCTTAGTAAATTTAAGTATAAAAATGAATCTCAATTTATTAATGATTTTGAAATTTTATCTGTTTTAAGAAATCTAAAAATAATTGGTATATTCACAAGACTTGCGAAAAGAGATAAAAAAAGAAAATATCTAAAATTAATACCTTATGCGTGGAAATTAATCGATAATCGTATTAAAAATAATCCAAATTTTCATGATTTAAAAAATTTTCTACAAAAAAATCCAAGAATAAAAAAATATGAAAATTAAAACAGCAATAATTTTATGTGCAGGATTTGGAAAAAGATTAATGCCATTAACTGAGAAAACACCAAAACCACTCTTAAAAATTAATGAGATTAGCTTATTAGAAAATACTATAAACTTAATAAAAGTATTAGAAATAAAATCTTTAAAAATTAATACTTTCTATTTAAGTGATAAAATAAAAGATTTCATTTTTTCAAATAATTTTGGTTTAGAAATTCAAATTATAGAAGATGGTACAGAAATATTAGATACAGGGGGCGGTATTTTAAATGTAGTAAATAATTCAGTTGAAACAGATTTTATAGTTTTTAATCCTGATACAATTTGGAACGCTGAATATGCAAATGAAATTAAGCAGATGGAAAATATATATTTTAAAAATAACTTAGAAAATATTTTAATGATTGTAAAAAAAGATTTAAGTTTTGATAAAAGATTTAAAGGCGATTTCTCTCTGGATGGTAATAATTTAAAAAAGAACAATGATAAAAATTATATTTATACAGGGTGTCAAATTATAAATAAAAAAATATTTAAAAATTTATCAAAAAAAATATTTTCAATGAATGAGATTTGGGATAATTACATTAAAAAAGAAAATTTGCATGGTTTCGAGAGTAGTATTGAGTTTCTTCATTTAACAGATAAAGATATTTACGAAAAACTTCTTCAAAAAGGTTAGAATTTAATTAAATCCCTAGATCTACTCTGATCTAGGTATTTAGCCTCTTTTATATTCTTTTTTTCAAATTTCAAAAGTAGAGGATTTCCTGTTGGTATTTCAAGTTTAGAAATTTCATTGTCATCAATTTTAAATAAATATTTTAAAAGTGATCTAATAGAATTACCATGAGCAGATATAATTATATTATCCTGCAAATTTTTCTCTATGTTTTTAACAAAATAGGGCACAACTCTTTCATAAGTATCTTTAAGAGACTCTGTATCTGGAATTAGGTTACGGGGTATATCATTGTAAATACTTATATTTTTTGGATGGTATGGACTATTTATATTTAAAGGTTTTGGCGGATTATCCCAAGATCTTCTGAATTTATGAACTTCATCTTCTCCTAGTTTTTTTTTCATTTCATCTTTATTTAATCCTGTAAGTGATCCGTAGTGCCTTTCATTTAATTGCCAAGCCCTAATTATATTATTTGGTTTTACTCTAATTGTATTTAAAATAAGTTTTAAAGTATCAATGGATCTTAGTTGATAAGAAGTATAAAAATGATTTATTTCTAAATTTAATTTTTTTATGAATTCACCGGCTTTACAAGCTTCTAATTTACCTTGTGGTGCGAGTTCAACGTCGACCCATCCTGTAAATTTATTTTCTAAATTCCATTCGCTTTGACCATGTCTAACAAGTATTAAGTGACTCATTTGTGAGAATTTAATATAGATTAACTATGAATTACATAAAGCAGTTTTTTTATTTTCTGAACTTAATTTTATTCCTTTTTTACTTATATCCAGGAAGTATTTTAGGTTATATTTTCTATGGAAATTTTAAAACTCAGCCACAAATAACTGGAGATTTTGTAGTATCGTCAAATCACGTTTATGTTTTTTTTATTCTATCAATTATAGGATTTTACGTTTTTAAACATAAACTAAAAAATATCATTATATATTTAATTTCAATTTCAATTATTTTAGAATTTTTACATTTAATAATTCCACAAAGAACATTTGAAATAGCCGATTTGTTTGGTAATATAATAGGTGTACTTATATCATTTTTAGTTTTTAAAATAATTTATAAAGGTAGATTGCAATGAGTTCATTCGATGAAAGAAAAAAAGGTTTTGAAAAAAAATTTGCTCATGATGAGGAAAAACAATTTAAAATTAATGCAAGAAAAAATAAATATTTAGGAGAGTGGGCCTCACAAATTCTGGGATATGATGAGGAAAAAAAAAATCAATATATTCAAGATGTAATTAAAGCTGATTTTGCTGAGGCAGGTGATGAAGATGTCTATAGAAAGCTTTATGGAGATTTAAAAGACAAAAATATATCCGAAGATCAAATTAGAAAAAAAATGCAAGAATGTAATGAAAAAGCAACTACTGAAGTTAGTTAGTTTTCTATTTTTATTTACATTTGTAGGAACAAATTATTTACTATCAGAAACAATACTAATTTCAGATAAAATTAAAATAATTGATGGTGACACAATTTTATTAGATAATAAAAAAATTCGCTTTTCAGGAATAGATGCCCCAGAAACTAAATTTAAAGGAAAGCAACAGTTTTGCTCAAAAAATAAAAAAAAAATTAAATGTGGAAAAATTTCAAAAAATTTTCTTACAAAAAAAATTATAAATAAAAAATTAAAATGTCTAATCGAGCCCCAAAAAGACTATTTTGGTAGGTATTTAGGAGAGTGTTTTATCAATAATGAGAGTGTTTCAGCTTATATGGTAAGAAATGGATTAGCCTTTGATTATCCAAAATATTCTAAAAAAAAATATTTTAAAGATCAAATTTATGCAAAAAACAATAAGTTGGGCTTATGGAGTATGGAATTTGATTATCCATGGATATGGAGAAAAAATAATAGATAATTTATATTAAATCGTGTTTATTTCTAGAAATTATTTTTTAGTTTTTGGTCTCTTATTTTTAACTGCTTGTTCATCGATACCTCAAAATACATCAGATGGCTGTTCAATATTTTCTGAGAGATATCTTTGGTATAAACATGCAAAAAAAACTGAAAAAAAGTGGGGGACACCAATCAACTTACAATTAGCAATAATAAAAATGGAATCTGATTTTGATTGGCTCGCTAAGCCTGCTCGTCAAAAATTATTTAAAATTATACCTTATAAAAGACCCTCTAGTTCATTTGGATACTCACAAGCTATCAAAGGTACTTGGAAACAATATAAAGATGAGACTGGAAATAAGTATGCTTTAAGAACTAGATTTAAAGATAGTGTTGATTTTATTGGCTGGTATACAAATAAAACAGAAAAAATTTTAAAAGTTTCAAAAAAAGATGCTTTCAGACAATATATTGCTTATCATGAAGGTTGGGGAAATTATAAAAATTATAAAAGTAATCAGAAAGTTATAGTATTAGCAAAAAAAGTGGAGGGATATTCAAATAAATTCAAGAAACAGCTTAATAAATGTAGTAAATCTTTAACTACTAGAAAATATATTATTTTTTAATCAATTGCTTTTCTAGTTCCAGATCTACTGCATCTATTCTCTTTGTGTTTTTTGCTAGTGTTAAATACATAGTTGGCGTTACGTATAATGTAAAGAATGTAGAAATAATCATTCCACCAAAGATTGTTGATCCAACTGCTAATCTAGATGCCTCACCTGCGCCCGGACCTATGTTACCTACTATAAGAGGTAACATTGCAATCATGGTACTTAATGAAGTCATTATAATTGGTCTTATTCTTAATTTACAAGCTTCCATCAATGCTTCCTCAATTTTTGCACCTGTTGTTCGAATTTGATTAGTATAGTCAACGATAAGAATACTATTTTTGGTGGATATACCGATTAATATAATCAAGGCGATTTGTGAAAATATATTTATTGAACTATTTAGAAATAAAATGAATACAAGACCTCCAAAAACTGCAAGAGGCACAGTTAATATAATAATAAAAGGATGAACAAACGAATTAAAAGTAGCAGCCATTACTAAATATGCAGTTATTAATGCCAAAGCAAAAATAAGAAATATTTCGTTACTTGTCTCCTTTAGTTCTTCGGACTTACCTTTCCAAGTTATTTGATTTTGAGGAGCAACTCTCAACATTACGTCTTCTAAATATTTTATAGCTTCAGACAATGTATATTCTTCAGATAAAGCTGCCGATATAGTTACTGCTCGTTGTCTATTATATCTAGGTAATGACTCAGCAGTTCCTTTCTCTTCAAATTCTACCAAACTTGCAACAGACACTAATTTTCCTGTAGTTTCAGATCTTACAAAAATCTTTGATAAGCCATCTTTATCTCTTCTATCCGCTAAATACTGCTGAAGAATAATGGGGTATTCTCTTCCTTCTTTATTATATGTTGTAACCCTCTTTCCACCGTATAATGTTTCGAGAGTTCTACCAATATTTTCTATTGAAACTCCTAAATCGTTTGCTCGATTTTTATTTGTGATTAATTTTACTTCAGGTTTATTTTTTGTGTAATCACTTTCAATTCTAAACATATTTCTATTTCTTCTTAGTTCTCTTAAAACTTGACTTTGAATTTGTTCTAACTCTTCATAACTTGTTCCATAAATCACCATTTGAACTGGTTTATTATAGCTAGAAACTCTTATTGATTGAGGTGATATAGGAAACGCAAACGTTTCAGGCACACTAACAACTTGTCCAATAGCTTCTCTTAAAACAACTTGTGTACTCTTTTCTCTATTTTTCCATTCATCTAAAAGTGCAATTATAATAAAGGTATTATATGAAGTTGCGGACTTACCAAAACCAGGTACCCTCATAATTAATCTTTGGTAAGGGCTGTCTTCTGCTTGTAACAATTTTAATATTCTTCCCTCAATTATTTGGGCTTTTTCTTGTGTGTACTCGAATGAACTTCCTTCATCTGTAGAACCAATTATTAAATAAGCCCCTCTATCTTCTAATGGTATCAATTCTTTTTTAGTAAAGTTAAATAAATAAACTGAAGCTGCAATTAATAGAATTATAAATATTGAAATTGTTTTCTGTTTATTAATCCAAAATTTTAAGGTGTCGGTATAAAATTCTGTAAAAGATTTAAACCCATTATTGAATTTTTTTACAAAAAAATTAATTTTTTCTTTTTTATTTAAAAACTTACTTCCTAACATTGGTGAAAGTGTTAAAGCCACAAATGAAGAAACAACTATTGAGAAAGATAGTGCTATTGCAGTTTCCTTAAACAAGGTACCAGCTATGCCCTCAATAAAAATTAAAGGTAAAAAAACTGCAACTAAGATTAAAGTTGTAGCTATTATCGCAAATGTTATTTGTCTTGAGCCTTTATAAGCAGCTACAAGTGGCGTCTCTCCTTTTTCAATTCTTGTATAAATTGCATCTGTCATTATTACAGAGTCATCAGTTATTATTCCAATTGCTAAAATAAAACTTAGGAGAACAAATATATTTATAGAAAGATCAAATATATATAAACCTAAAAACGAACCAATTAAACTTACTGGCAAAGCTACAGCTGGTACAATTACAGCTTTTAGGTTTCCTAAAAATAAGTAAATTATTACCACGACCAAAATAAAAGCAATTATTAAACTTTTATAAACTTCCTGTATTGCAGTTCCTACGTAAGTTGCTCTATTAAATGCTATTTCTAACTTTAAACCATCTGGTAAAGATTGATTTAAAACGTTTATTTTCTCTTTAATTTGATTTGAAAGTTCGACAGTTGATGCTCCACTTTTTGCGTATATTCCAATCCCAACTGTTTTTAAATTAGCTGCATTTTTTCTTTGAGCTTTAAATAAAGTTTTCTCAGAAACTGGACCAAGCTCAACATTTGCAATATCAGAAAGGGTTGTGACTTTATCTTTGTTTTTCTTAAGAGGAAGCTGCTTGATTGTTTCAATGTTAGAGTAAGACTTATCAATATTAAGAGTTAAATCTTTGTTACTAGCTTCTAAAGTTCCAGCAGGGATATTTATATTTTCATTTCTTAATGCTCTCTCGACTTCCTGAATAGTAAGATTATTGGCTGCTAATTTGATAGGATCTACCCAAACTCTTACACTTAGCTCTCTTAATCCACCGACTAAAATTCTACCAACATTTGGTACACTTGAAAAAGCATCTATAAGATATCTTTCAGCATAGTCACCCAAATCTAAATCATTCCAAGTTGGTGACGATAGCGCAACCCACATTGTAGTTGTAAAACCTGCTGCTTGTTTCAAAATTTGAGGCGGGTTTGCTTGATCTGGCAAATTGTCCGCAACTCTTGATACTCTTTCTCTTATGTCATTTGCTGCATCATCTAAATCTATATCTGTATTAAAATAAATATTTATTCTACTTCTTCCATTAAGTGAACTAGAGTCAATGTTCTTAATTCCTTCCGCTCCTCCTATAACATCTTCTATTTTTTGTGTTATCTCTTCATCAACAATTTCAGCTGAAGCAGATTTATAATCGGTTTGTACCTGTACCACTGGAGGCTGAATACCATCTGGTAATTCCCTAACAGGTAATTCCCAAAATACAAAAATTCCAAAAATAATTAGTATCATTGACATTACCCATGCAACGACAGGTCTTTTAATACTAACTTCAGTTATATACATGTATTAATTATTTTTTATTTTCTTGTTTTTCAGAGTCAGACTTTTTAAATATATTTAATTTTTGTAACCACGCAAACATACCATTCTTGTTTTCTTTAGTATCTTTTTTCTTTTTTCCACCCCAACCAGATTTGTTTTGATTAGCTACTTTAGCACCCTTTTTTATAGGTCTTATTGTTAAATTTGGTCTGACTTTTTTTGTACCCTCAGCAACAACTTTGTCACCAACTTTTAGACCATTTAAAACTTCAACAAAACCAAGGTATCTATCACCGGTATCAATATTTGTTTTTAATACTTTATTTTTTTCGTCAACTTTATAGATAAATATATTATCACCTTCCACTATTGTACTGGTATCTGGGATACTTAAGCTTTCTCTTGTATCATATTTTATTGAAATTTCTAAAAATGAACCAGGCAAAATTTCACCAGATGTATTGTCCATTTTTATCCTTGTTGGTAATGATCTAGTATCCTCACTAATTCGACTAGCTAAAGAGTCAACTTGACCTTTATATGTTTTATCTTTGTATCCAGAAAATTTTATATCAACAGGTAAACCAACCTTAATAAATGGTACAAACATTTCAGGTATATCTACATCACAATAGATAATGCTGGTATTTTCGAGATTAACTAAGATTGAAGATTTTGAAACTTCGATGTCTTCTGAAAATTCTCTTTTTCCAATTGTTCCATCAAACTGAGCAGTAATTTTTCTATTTTTAAGTTCTGCAATTACATCACCTTTTTTTACTTTTTGATTAAAGTTGATAGGTTTAAGTATTTCATACTTTTCAATTTTATAGGATTGTGTTTTAAATGGTCTTGCTGTTCCGTATGTGCTTATTAAATTTTCAAAAACTCTATTTTTAGCTGCAGTAACAATTATTCCTGGAGGTGGTCTTTTACTAAATTTCTTCTTAAAATGATTTCCAATCATTGTTCTACCAACAATCACTGTAGCTATAATTAAAAAGAAAATTATTATTATGCTTGTAATTTTTGTTGATCTTTTCATATTTTATATTTTACCATATTCAGCCCATGAACCATCATAAATGACTGGAAGATACTTATTATTTACTTGAGAATATGCAAGTGCCAAAACACATGCTGTGATCCCAGAACCGCACGAAAACACTACATTTACTGGGTCATTTAAAGATAAATCTTTAAAATTAGAAGAAATTTCAGATTTACTTTTAAAAGTAAAATCGTCATTGATAAGGGTTTTAAACGGTAAGCAAATTGAATTAGGTATTGAACCACTTCTTACATTTTTTCTTGGGTCTGGAGTTGTGCCATTAAAACGATCTTTGCTTCTCGCATCAACTAAATCAAATTTTTTTTTAATTATATTTTGGTCAATCTGATCTTTGCTCTTAACCATTCCATTATTTTCTCTTGCTTTATAGCTAGTTGTTTGAATAATTATATTATTAGCAGAAGTTATTCTTTTTTCTTTTTTCCATTTATTAAAACCTCCATCTAATACATGTACTTTCTTTTTATCATGGCCAAAGTAAATTAAATTAAACCATACTCTACAAGCACTTAAAACATCAGAATTATCATAAATCACAATTTCGTCTTCGTTAGATATGCCCATAGATGATAGTATATTTTCCCACGAACTAATGTCCGTTAACATATGTGGTAAGTCGGTTGATTTATTACAATTTTCGTCGATATCAAAAAAAATTGCATTTGGTATATGCTCTTTATTAAATTCTTCTTTACCACTTCTATTTGTTGCAGGCATATGCCAAGAGCCATCAACTATTTTTACATTTGAGATATTTTTTTCTAGCCACTCAGTTGATATAATTGACATTAGAAACTTTTTTCCAAATATTTCTGATGATAATCTTCGGCTTTGCTATAATTTTTTGATTTTGATATTTTGGTAACGATTTTACCCTTAAATTTTTCATTAATTTCTTTCAATACTTTGTTAGCGATTTTATTTTGATTTTCATCATGAACAAATATTTCGCTTCTATACTGAGTACCTACATCTGGACCTTGCCGGTTTAAAGTAGTTGGATCATGAAATTCAAAAAAGTTTCTTATTATTTCCTCATAAGAAATTTTAGTATTGTCAAATTCAACTTTAACTACTTCTGCATGATTGGTGTCACCATAACATACTTCTTTATAAGATGTCTTCTCAGTATTACCTCCACAATATCCAACCTCTGTATTTATTACTCCATCTAACTTGCTAAATTTTATTTCGGGTCCCCAAAAACATCCAAGTGCTAAAGTTGCTATTTCCATTGCTAAAAATTTTAATTAATCTAAAGTTATTATCATGCTTTCCAAAAATCAATTAGGCTTTTTTTACATGTTTTTATCAATATGTGCCTTTTCATTTATGGATGTAATAGTCAAGTGGTCATCAGATTATCCAATTGGACAGGTAATGTTCTTTAGAGGTCTATTTGGTATTTTGCCAATAATTTTTTTAGTTCCTAAGACAAGATTTAGAGATTTTTACAAAACAAATAGACCAGGATTACATTTAATTAGATGTTGTTCAGGACTGATAGCTTTAGCTGCAATATTTTTGGCACTAAGAAACCTACCACTTGCAACAGTGACAAGTATTTCATTTGCTGCACCTATATTTACAACTTTGTTATCAATATTTTTACTAAGTGAGAAAGTAGGAGTATATAGATGGGCTGCAGTATTTGTTGGTTTTATTGGTGTTTTAGTAATTACCCAACCAGGATTTTCTAGCTTAAATATTTATTATTTATTTCCAATAATTTTTTGTATTGGAATGTCTTACGTTGCAATTACAATTAGAAAACTTTCATCCACAGAACCAGTCTGGTTGATCTCATTCTTTTTTTCTTTTGCAATTACAATTGTTGGAGTTTTATCAATACCATTCGGGTGGATCATGCCAACTTTCAATGATTTCTTACTATTATGTACAATTGGCTTGTTGGGAGGAACAGCTAATTTATTATTAAGTCAATCATATAAATTATCCGAGGTTTCTCTGGTTACACCTCTTAAATATTTAGGATTAATATTTGCAATATCTTTTGGATATTTTATTTGGGATGAAATTCCCACAATTAAAACATTGATGGGTGCTTCACTGGTAATAATATCATCAATCATTATATTTCGAAGAGAAATATATTTAAATAAACAAGTAACGGTAAGCAGAAATGAGTAAGGCACCGACATATTGGAAAAAAGCTAGAATATATCTTTCAAAAAAAGATAGTATTATGAGATCATTGATTAAAAAATATAATGATAATAATTTAACTACTAGAAAAGATGTCTTTTATTCTTTATGCAAAAGTATAATAGGACAACAAATAAGTGTTGCTGCTGCAGACTCTGTCTTCAAAAAATTTGAATTGGCATGTAAAAAAAAAATTAATCCAAAAACTGTTTCAAAGCTTAAAACATCACAACTTAAAAAGTGTGGTCTTAGTCGTCAAAAAATAAGGGGTATCTTGGAAATGTCTCAAAAATTTAAAGATAAAAGTTTTAATCCAAGATTAATTTCGAAAATGAGCGATGAAGAAGCAATTATATACCTATCAACTTTAAGACAAATTGGAAGATGGTCAGCAGAGATGATTTTGTTATTTACTTATAATAGGTCTAATATCTGGCCAGTTCAGGATATTGGCTTATTAAGAGCAATATCAAACAACTATAAAAAAAAATATTTTCCACCTGAAATTTTTGTAAAAAAGCTTCAAAAAAGATTTTCTCCATACTGTTCTGTTGCCACTTGGTATTTGTGGCGTTCGATTGATGACGATACTATTCAGTATTAGCACCCTCTACAATAAACATATGTCTTTTCGTAGTTTGTTCTGCATAAGACCAAGCTTTTAAATAATCTTCTGAGTCATGACAAGATATGGCCATGTCATAACTGGGAAATTCCCAAATGACGGTCCTTAATATTTTGTCACCACTATAATATTTTAGTTTGCCTCCTCTAACTACAGGAGTACCACCAAATTTTTTTATAACTGGTATTGCATTTTCACCATATTTTTTTAGGTTATCTTGGTTTGAAATCTCTGTATACAAACTCACCCAATATGCCTTCATATCTGCCCCTTTTCTAAGTTATTCCATTCCTTCAAATATCATATGTTCTCTAATTACATTATCTTTAAGATATGTTCTTGCCTCAACATATTCCTCAGAATCGTAGCATTTTTTAGCAGTTTCCACGTCTGGGAACTCTGCAAGTGCTATTCTAACCATTTCTCTACCCTCAAGTGCAATGTTATTAGCACTTCGAGCTAAAATTTTTCCAGAATGTTTTAATACAGCTTCCTTTGCTTTATCTGCATATTTTTTCATTCTTTCAGGGTCTTTAATTTCACTGTAAGTTGCAATCCAGTAACCTTTCATAATTCTCCTTTTTAATTTTTTTTTTTTATGTTACCAAATTTTATGTCAGAAAAATTAATAATCAATTATGAAGATTATAAATTAGCAGTTGAAAAGTTGGCCCTTACAATTGAAAAAAATTACAAACCATCTGTTTTAGTCGGAATAATGAGGGGTGCAGCACCTATAATTGATATGCTATCAAGAATATTTAAATTGCCCACTGCTTATGTTGTTATTCAAAGTTATTCTGGAGAAACTGTAGAAAATAAACAGGGCGAACTTATTTTTGCAAGAGACATAAGCTCAATAGCTAAAAATGAAGACTTTAAAAATGTTTTATTAGTTGATGATTTATCCGATACTGGACTTACATTAAATGAAAGTATTAAATGGTTAAAAAATTATGCTCCAGTTAAAAACCATATTCAAGAAATAAAAACAGCTTGTCTTTGGAAAAAAAAATCTTCCTCTTTTACTCCAGATTTTTGTCCAATTTTACTAGACGGAGATCCTTGGATAGTTCAACCTTCAGAATATTACGATGAAATAGATATTAATGGCTTAAAGAAAAAACATTCATAAAAAAAGGCCAACTTATATAGCTGGCCTTTTTAATTTTTTTTAAAAATTATTTTGGAATATCTCCTTCAACACCTTTTACATAAACGCTCATTCCAGCTAACATTCCATCATCAGCAACTTTTCCTTCGGCAACTAATATATTACCTTTTTGGTCGTATATAGGACCTGTGAACGAATGAACTTTTCCTGATGCTAGATCTTTTTGAAGCTGCTCTACTTCTTTAACTAAGTCAGCGCCCATTGCAGAATTATATGGTCCCATAGCAACCATACCTTCCTTTAATCCATGCCATGTATCTTGTTGATTCCATGTGCCATCTCTTGCAGCAATTGCTCTTTCAACATAATATGGTGCCCAATCATCTATAATTGAAGTCAAGATTGATTTAGGAGCAAATCTCTGCATGTCACTTGCTTGACCAAATGACCAAACACCTGCTTTCTCTGCTGTTTGAACAGGTGCTGTACTATCTGTATGTTGCATAATTACATCTGCACCTTGATCGATTAAAGCTTGCGCTGCTTCAGCTTCTTTACCTGGATCGTACCAAGTAAATACCCATACAATTTTTGTTTTAATATTTGGATTGACTTTTTGTGCAGCAAGAGTCATTGCGTTAATACCTCTTATTACTTCAGGAATTGGAAAAGATGCAATATAGCCAATCGTGTTAGTTTTGGTCATTTTTCCAGCAATATGGCCTAAAAGAGTTCTTCCTTCGTAAAATCTTGCAGAATAAGTAGAAACATTTGAGTGCTCTCTTTTATAACCTGTTGCGTGTTCAAATTTTACGTTTGGAAAATCTTTTGCAACTTTGTTAGTTGGATCCATATATCCAAAACTAGTTGTAAAAATTAAGTCGTGGCCAGATTGAGCCAGTTGTCTTATTACCCTCTCTGCATCAGCACCTTCTGGAACACTTTCAACAAATGTTGTTTTTATTCCAGCTGCCTCTACAGCGTTTCTACCTTCGTGATGTTGAAATGTCCATCCATGGTCACCAGTTGGGCCAACATAGACAAAACCAACTTTAAAATCCGCATTTGAGTTTACACTAAACCCAAGTAGAAAAATTGCAGAAATTAAATATCTAAAAAAGTTTTTATACATTTTGAATTTCCCCTCTAAATTTTTTTTGTGAAGCTTTAAGTTAATCAAAATTCAAAAAAAAAAAATAATTATTTTCGAATAGCTAACATTACTTTTCCTTATAGAATATTCTTCCTAAGGAAGTTGGTGTATTCAGTTTTATTTTTCTACTGTCACGAGAGATTACAACTAAAACTATTATTGTCATCAGATAAGGTAATGCACTTAAAAATTGAACTGGTATTCTAAACCCAATTGCTTGCATATGTAATTGTAGAATTGTAATCCCACCAAAAATTAAAGCACCAATTAAAACTTTTATAGGACTCCAGGTTGCAAATACAACTAAAGCCAAAGCTATCCATCCTCTTCCAGCTGTCATATTTTCAATCCACTGTGGAGTGTATATTAAAGATAGATATGCACCTGCTAAGCCACACATAGCTCCTCCATAAAGAATACAACAGTATCTAACTAGAATAACATTTATACCTTGATTAGATGCCGAAACAGGCGAATCACCAACAGCTCTAACAACTAAACCTAATTTAGTTTTTTTCAAAAAATAATTAGTTAAAAATGGTAAAGCAAATGCAAAATATAAAACTATAGAATGTCCAAATAATATTGGACCAAAAAACGGAATACTTTCTCTTAAACTTGAAAATAAAATTGGAAATTCTTTTCCAGGGATACCAACAAAATTTTTTCCTAACATTGCGGATAAACCAATGCCAAAAATAGTTAATGCCAAACCTGTTGCAACATGATTTGTAAGAAGAGATTGTGTTAAAAATCCAAAGATTAATGAAATTATAACTCCTGATAACATAGAACCTACGATTGCTATAAATAGGTTGTCTGTTATTACCATTAAAGCAAAACCAGATATTGCTCCTATTATCATCATTCCTTCGACACCTAAATTTAAAACGCCCGATCTTTCAGTAATCAATTCACCTGAAGCAGCAAGTATTAATGGCACTGATGAAGCCATTATCGATCCTATCAGAATTCCAATAAAACTAATGTCTAAGCTCATTTTTTTTTAAACTTAAAATTTTAACTTTGAAAAAAAGCAAATAATCAGATGCGAGTAAAAAAAATAAGATCATACCCTGAAAGACTTGGCCGGTATATTTTGGTATTTGTAAAAAAATTTGAGCCGTTTCAGCACCGAGGTATGTCAATGCAACAACCAAAGATGCAAAAATTATGCCAAAAGGATTAAGACGACCTAAAAAAGCAACAATAATTGCTGTAAAACCGTAATCGGGGGATATCATTCTATGCAGCTGTCCAATAGGTCCAGTAATTTCACCAACTCCAGCTAATCCCGCACAAGCACCACTAATCATAAAAACAACTAAAATCATAGTTTTTCCTTTAAACCCAGCATACTTAGCAGTTTTTAAACTTAGACCAGATACTTTAATCTGAAAGCCTAAATAGGTTTTATAAAGAATAAACCAACTCAGCATAACTGCTGCGAGAGCTAAAAAAATACCAGCATGAATTCTCAAACCTTCAAATAATAATGGCATTCTAGATGAGTCACTAAATTGTCTTGTTTCAGGAAAATTAAAACCTTCAGGATTACTCCATGGCCCAACTACTAAGTAATCTAAGAGTAGCTTTGAAACGTAAACCAACATAAGACTAACTAAAATCTCGTTTGTATTAAAATATGTTTTAAGGATTGCAGGGATAAGTGCAAAGATCATTCCCCCGATTGCTCCAGCAAGTATAACTAAAGGCAGTATATAAAAACCTTCTTGATTATAAAATAAAAGAGCAACTCCTCCTCCTACAATCGCACCAAACGTTAATTGTCCTTCTGCACCAATATTCCAATTATTACTTTTAAAACAAAATGATAAACCAATAGCAATTAAGCAAAGAGGGGTTGCTTTGAGTAGCAATTCACTGAATCCATATAAATTTGAAATTGGAGTTATAAAGTAAAACTTAAGTGCTTCTATTGGATTAAAACCTAAAATATAAAAAATTATACCACCACCTAAAATTGTAAGTATGATTGCAATAAAAGGAGTAAAAAAATATAATGCCATTGGCACATCATTTCTTTTTTCAATTTTAATCAATGGAACCTCCTCCCATTAGAACTCCTAATTTTTCTGGAGTGACTTCCTCTGAAGGCATTATTTTTGAGAGCTTGCCTTTGTAAATAACTGCAATTCTATCACTGAGTTTTAATAACTCCTCCGTATCTGTAGAAATTAAAATCGTTGATTTTTCTTGATCATTAATTTTTATAAGTGTTTCATGAATATAATTGATTGCACCCACATCGAGCCCCCATGTTGGATTGTAACAAATTAATAATTCTGGAGCTGTAATTAACTCTCTCCCTAAAATAAGTTTTTGTAAATTTCCACCCGATAGAAATTGACTTTTTAATTCAACATTGTCTGTATTTACCGAGAAGTCAGATAATATTTTCTTTGAATGATCCTTAATTTTTCTTTCATTTACCAAACCTTTTTCAAAAAAATTTGATGACTTGAAATTATTTAAAGCTACATTTTCATATATTTTTAATTCAGGTACAGCTGCTTGAGATATTCTATCTTCAGGAGAAAAAGCCATTAAATACTCTCGTCGTTGCTTTGGATTTAGTTTAGCAATTTCCTTATTTCGAAAAATGATTGATGTATTAGGTGTAATTATTTCTCCACTCAAAATTTGAAAGAGTTCGTTTTGACCATTGCCAGAAATACCTGCTATACCTAAACATTCTCCTTTCTTTACAGAAAAATTAAGATTAACTAAATTTGTTTCAAAAGGATCATCGCTATAAAAATTTAAATGTTTTACTTTAAATATCTCATCTTTATTTTTGGAAATATTAATTTTTTTCTTAATTTTCGCTAGTTTTTGACCAACCATCTTATTTGCGAGAGTTTCAACTTTTTCATTTTGTGTTTGGCTAACAGATACGACCTTACCTTTTCGCATTACTGCAACTTCATCGCATAAAGACAAAACTTCTTTTAGTTTGTGAGTAATGTAAATAATTAATATTCCTTCATCACAGAATTTTTTTAAAGATATAAATAATTCCTCTGTTTCTTGCTCAGTCAAAACAGATGTAGGCTCGTCCATGATTAGAACTTTTGGGCTTCTTAAAAGACATCTTATAATCTCAACTTTTTGCTTTTGTCCTGCTGATAAATTTAATACAGGAACATCAAGGTCAATACTAAAGTTATATTTTTTAAATATTTCGTTTATTCTTACCCTTAAACTTTTGTTATCTTCAGTTGCATCTATACTTAAGTTTTCAAATACTGATAAAGTTTCAAATAAATTGAAATGCTGAAAAACCATTCCAATTTTATTTTTTTTGGCATCGAGTGGAGAGCTTAATTTTAAATTTTTTTCATTTAAAAAAACCTCACCATTATCTGGGCTTATTACACCAGACAAAATTTTTACTAATGTAGATTTTCCAGCTCCGTTCTCTCCTAATAGCGCGTATATTTTTCCACTTTTAAATTGAAGAGATACATTATCATTAGCTATACATCCTGGATATATTTTTGATATATTTGATATTCTTAAGTCTGTTGCCATAGCATTTCTTTAATATAATAAATCAATAACTCAATAATCTTTAAAATTTCCTATCTTTTCAAATTTGTATTAAATTCAAACAATTTAATGAAAGTTTTGAACAAATTGTTAACATAATTCAACTTTAGGTATGTATTAATGATTGTTGCTTTTAAAAATAATACTTTATCAAAAAAATTTATTGCTCTGTTTATCACATTAACAATAATTTTTTTAACTGGATGCCAGACAATTAAAAAGAAATCTGATGAAGTGGCTGAAAAAGAGAATGAAAAATTTGGTCAATTCGTTGGAAAAGAAGTTAATGAGATGAGATTAGAATTAGGCTCACCTTCAGAAGATTTTGTCAATGAACTCGGAAATGAAATGCTTATCTACAAAACAAAAAAATATGGAATTCCTTGTGAAAGAAAATTTGAGGTGAATGCATCAGGGGTTATTATCGGATTTAGCTCTAGCGGATGCATTTAGTCTTGTGGGGACTAGCCCCACAAGCAAGGTACTTATTTAATTTCAATAAGTTTCTTTTTTTTATGGTCTGGAATAATCCTTTCACATGCAATTGTTAAAAGACCATCTTTTAACTCTGCACCATTCACTTTTACGTCATCAGCAATTGTAAATGATCTCGCAAATTGTCTTTGCGATATACCTTTGTGGATTATCTCTCCATCTTGGTTTTTGTTTTCACTTCTATCAACTTGTTTAGTTCTTACAGTTAATAGATTATCTTCAAACTCTACCTCAACATCTTTTTTGCTAAAACCAGCTAAAGCAACCTCTATTGAGTAGTTATCTTTGCCAGTTCTTCTTATGTTGTAAGGCGGGTAGTTTGACTGCATACTTAAACCACCATTGCCCAACATACTTTCGAATTGGTCAAACATATCGTCAAAACCAATTGAGAAAGGCCGAAGTGAGTTGAAAATTGATAGATCCTTACTTGTCATATTATCCTCCTTTAATTAAGCAAGTTTATTTATTGCTAGCCCCATTAGGCGACTAACAATGTTTATATGGTAATTAATTTTGATATTTCAAGATCAAGTGTTTAATTTTCCAGCTATTTTCAAAGCGAACGCATAGTCAACAGCAATCTCCTCAATTGCTCCATCTCTTCCAGATTTTCCTCCATGACCTGCATTCATTTCTGTTTTTAATAAAAGTAAATTGTTATCCGTTTTGTAATCCCTTAATTTTGCAGTAAATTTTGCTGGCTCATCAAATAATACCCTGTTATCACTTAGACTTGTTGTTATCAAAATGTTTGGGTAATCCATCTTTTTAATATTGTTATAAGGTGCATATGAAAATATGTAATCAAAGTGTTCTTTTTTATCTTTAGCATTTCCAAATTCATCAAATTCACCGACTGTTAATGGTAACGAATGGTCTAAGTTCGTGGTCAACGAGTCAACAAAAGGAACAGCCATAACAATACCCAAAAATAATTCAGGCGCTTGGTTAACAACGGCTCCCATTAAAAGACCTCCAGCAGATCCACCCATTCCAATAATATTACCTTTAGACGTAAACTTTTTTTCAATTAAAAATTTTGCAGAAGCAATGTAATCTTCAAAAGTATTTTTCTTGTTTAATAACTTTCCTTCTTTCCACCATTTCATTCCTTTTTCCATACCGCCTCTAATATGAGAAGTTACCCATATAATATCTCGCTCTATTAAACTTATTCTTGTTGAAGAAAAACCTGGTGACATAGAACTACCGTAAGATCCATACCCATATAATAATAATTTTGCAGATCCATCTAATTTAGTTTTTTTATGTCTTGTTATAGTTATAGGAACCATTCTTCCGTCATGAGAGGTACACTCTAATCTTTCAACTATGTAGTCATCAGAATTATGGCCACTAGGAATCTCTTGTTCTTTAACTAATTTTTTGTCCTTTGTTTTAAGATTGTATATGTAAGTCCTTCCAGGAGTTTTTGGTGATGAATATGATAAATAGACGGTATCAGTATTTCTATCTCTTTGGGTTAACGACACACCAGGAACAATAACTTTTTCATCTGAAAAAAATATTTCTTCTTCTTCATCATTTTTTGGATTTCTTAATATTAATTTTGATAATGCATTAGAAGTTTCAGATCTTATAATCCAATCATTTAAAAAAATTAATCCTCCAATTAAAACCTCTTCTCGTGCAGGTATAAATGTTTCCCACTCCTTTTTTTCTAAATCATTTGTCTTTTCGATCTTAAAATCTTCTGCATCCTCATTTGTATGTTTATAGAAATTACCATTCCATGAATTGACCGAATATATTATCCCTCTTTTTCTTTTATCAATTAGTTTTGGTTTTGGAATTATTTCATCTGCTTTAAAATAATACTGTTCAGACGTATTATGATCAGATGATGTAATAAAAAAATACTTTTCATCAGAGCTAAGACTTATTCCTACAGTAAATGCTTCACTTTCTTCTTTAAATATAAGAATATCTTTACTAGTAGGAGCTCCAATTTCATGCCTGTAAATTTCTCTTGGTCTGTGATTGTCGTCAAGTTTAGAGTAAAAAATATATTTGTCATCTAAGCTAAATGTTATTCCACCACTTGTATTTTCAATTTTTTCACCAACTTGCTCTCGACTTTTAATATCTCTTATATGTATGGAGTAATATTCAGATCCTTTTAAATCTAATGAATAAGCTAGTAATTTATCATTATAGCTAACTTCTAAGTCTCCAAGCCCAAAATATTCTGTTTTAAGCTTTTCTTTTTCTAAATCACCATTCCAAATTTCTTCTATTTCATCAGAATCAATTTTTTTTCTTAACTTTATAGAATAATTTCCTTTTGTTGTTGTTTTTGTCCAGTAACTATATCTTACATCTTTAAACGGAAGAGACTCATCATCAAGTTTAATTCTTCCCTTAATCTCATCGAATAAAACTTTTTGAATTTCTTTTGTATCTGACATTTGATGACTAAAATAATCATTTTCATCTTCAAGATATTTTCTCACCTCTGGCAATAATTTTGAACTATCTTTCAATACTTCAAGTATATTTTCCTGATGTATCCAACTATAATCGTCTTCCCAAGTTACATTGTGACAAGATTTTAATTCTGGTTTTTTTTTAAGCTGTGGTATTTTCATTTAAATTTAATTAATTTATGAATATTTTTTTTGCAATACTAATAATCTTTATAATTCTTTATATTTTACTAAATTGGTTTGCCAAAACCTCAACAAAAAAAATATCAAAATTTGTAAGAACATTTATTATAATTTCTTCAATATTGTTAGCGGTAATAATGGCATATGCAGGAAGATATATATTTTCCTTACCATTTATGTTGGCTATTTTGCCTTTAATTAAAACGAAAGCAGGTATTTCTTTATTTCAGCTATTTAGATTATGGGGACTTTTTAGAGTTTTAAAAAATTCTGGCAGATTTAATTTTAATCAATTTAATCAAAATATGTCATCTCAGAATATGAGTTTAGATGAAGCATATAGAATTTTAAATTTAGACCCCAAAAAAAAATATACAAAAGATGAAGTGATGAATTCTTATAAAAAAATTATGAAAAAAATTCATCCAGACAGAAGTCCAGAATTAAATAATATTGCTACTTTAGTGAACCAAGCCAAAGACACAGTCTTAAAATCGGTTATTTAAGTATAGCTTAGTATTGATTTGTATACTTGTTCGACCTTAATTAAATTTGGATCAATTTCACTTCCATGTTTAATATTGTTAATATCATAACCTTCAGGAATAATTCTAATATGATTGGGAGTATAATCTGTATATGCTTTTGGAGAGTCCAGTAAAATTACAAGGCTTGGTTTGCCAGATTGTGATGAAATATGTGAACCAAATGAATCATTCCCCACATACATATCTGCAGAAGCTATAAATGGTATTACTTCTGAGATATTTTTGTCACTAAGATCTGTAATATTATCTCTTTCAACCTTATCAATTATTTCTTGAGAAATTAATTTTTCATTAGGACCACACAAAATAAAAAAATTAAATTTATTTAGTTTATTTAACTCATTTATTAGATTTGAGTAATTATCAGTACCCCATTTTGTCGTTGGACCTGAAGATCCAGCTCCAATTACAATGTTAAATTTTGACTTATCAAAATAAGTTGAGACTTCTTTCAGTTTATTTTCCTTTATGTGAAATTTTGTATATGTTTGACATTTCTCTATATTTAATATGTTCGCAGTGAAATTTTGTGCTGCGTTGATTAAATGAAGATTTTTCTTTTTAAATAAAGGATAGTGATAAATATCTTTTATTCCAGCTAACTTACACGCGATGAATATTCTAGGACTTGGATAATAAATAAATATTTTATCAAAATTGTATTTTTTTAATTCTGATGAAAAACTTAATATATTTTTAAATTTATTATATTTTTTATCTATTACTATGACTTCTTTAATTTTAGGATCATCCTCCAATGCATCCGACAAATTCTTGCATAATGTAAAAACTGTTATAGGTCCAAACTTTTCAGATAACTGATGCACATAACTAAGATGTAACAAATTTGCTCCAAGACCTATATAGCTAAGATAAACACAAACTTTCATAAGTATTTAGAATATATTTTTTTATTATTTTTTTCTTAAATCTATTCTATAAATATACTCATATAATTAAGTTATGATTAATGGAATATATGCAGCTACACTGTCAGTATTAGATAAAAATCTGGCGTTAAATACTGAAAAAACGATTAAATATGCAGAAAACTTAATCGACAAAGGTTGCCATGGAGTCGTTTTTTTTGGAAGTACTGGACAGTCACAACTCATATCTCTTTCGGAAAAAATTCAATTAATCAATTTGTTACCAAAAAGTAATTATAGGGATAAATTTATAATTGGAACTGGTCTTAATTCGCTAGTTGACAATATTAATTTGATAAAGATAGCCAAATCAAACGGGTTTAATAAATTTTTAATTATGCCCCCTGCCTATTATAAATATAGCGATGACGATGTGATTAATTTTTACTCAAGAATAATAGATGAAATTAATGAATGTAAAATAATTTTATATAATTTCGAAAAACTCTCAGGATATAAATTTAGTATTGATTGTGTTGAAGAGCTAGCAAAAAAATTTCCAACTCAAATAGTTGGGGTAAAAGACAGCTCTTATAATTTGTATGAAAATTTGAAAATAGATAATTTTTCAGTAATGCCAGGTTCAGAATCAAAATTATTGAAAGGACTCGAATTAGGTTGCTCTGGAATAATTACAGCAACAACAAATGTTACTTCAATTTTGGCAAGAGATGTTTACGATAAATTTCAAAATGGATCAGATCAATCTTCAAACGAAAAGTTGTGTTTAGTAAGAAGTATTTTCGATAAATTCAATTTAATCTCTGGATTACATACTTTCATGGCACAAATTGATCAGGAGTACCAGAATTTAATTCCACCATTGAAGCTATTAAATGAAAACGAAAAAAAAATATTTTTTGATGAACTTCAAAAACTTGATTTTGATTTTAAACACTTAAAAGCGGCATAATGAAACTTATAAATTTTTTAAATGATTTATTCAAAGAAGATGGCTTTATATTAATAGATTATAATTCTAACAGATATGTTATAGGAAAGCCTTTGAAAGAAATTCCTATAGAATTACAATTGTTAGACAAAAGTTTGCATACAAAATTACTTTTCCATCCTGATTTATATTTTGGTGAAGCCTATACAAACGGCTCTCTAAGATTAAAAAATGGAACTTTGACAGAATTTCTTGATATAGCTTTTAAAAATATTGGAAGAGCAGATATTAATATTTATGGAAAGACATTAAATAAAATAAAGGGAACTTTAAAATACTTAACAAGTTTTAATAAAATTATTAAATCCAAACAAAATGTTGCACACCATTATGATATTTCAGAAAAGTTATATGATTTATTTCTTGATAAAAAAAGACAATATTCATGCGCATACTTCAAAAATGAAAATGACACTTTAGAAACTGCTCAAGAAAATAAAATCGATCATATAATTAAAAAACTTCATATACAACCTAACCAAAAAGTTTTGGATATTGGATCTGGTTGGGGAACACTTGCAATTGACATTGCAAAAAAAACAAAAGCTTCAGTTACCGGAATTACACTTTCGGAAAATCAATTAAAATATAGCCAAGAAAAAGCCAAAGAATTAAATTTAGATAATCAAGTTGAATTTAAATTAATAGATTACAGACAATTGAATGAAAAATTTGATAGGATAGTTAGTGTTGGAATGTTTGAACATGTTGGAAAAAAATTCTATCAAACCTATTTTAATAGAGTATCTAAAATGTTAAAAAAAGATGGAGTAGCTTTGATACACACAATTGGATCAAATCTACCACCTAGAGACCCACAGCCTTGGATAACAAAATATATATTTCCTGGTGGATACACCCCTAGTTTAAGCGAAATAGCAAGGCCAATAGAGGATTCTGGATTGATAGCTACAGATATAGAGATTTTAAGGATGCACTATGCTCACACTTTAAGAAATTGGAAAGAGAGATTTCTATCAAAAAAAGATCAAGTTTTAGAAATGTTTGACGAAAAATTTTTAAGGATGTGGGAATTTTATCTTACAAGTTGTGAAATGGCCTTTAAATGGGGAGATCAAGTTGTATTTCAACTACAACTAACTAAAGATATAAAATCTGTTCCTAATACTAGAGACTATATTTATTAAAAATTAGCTGATAAAGCTGTTTTTTTAAATGAAAAAAAAGAAAAAAAAATCTAAAAAAAAAAATCTAAAAGTAAAGTTTAAAAAATCCAAAAATAAATCCAAATCAAAATTTAAAAAAAAAAGATCTAAATTAAAGAAAAAAATAACAAAGAGAGCAAATCAAAGAAAAAAAATTAAAAAAGTTAAGTTAAAGACAAGTACTGTAAAGGGCATTGTTTCAAGAACAGTTAGACTTGAGGAAGATTTAAAAAATAAGTTTTCCTTTAAATTTAGTTTTAATTTATTAGCAATTGATAAATTAATACAAAAATTTTTTCAAAGTATAGAATTTAGATTAATTCGATTTAAAGAGATAAGGGCCGAGGAAAAAAGGCAAATTAAACTTGAGAAAATAGAACAGGCAGAAAAGGAAAAAATCGAAATTGAGAAACAAAAGAAAGCAGATGAGTTAGCTTTTTTAAAAGAAAAAGAAATCCAGTTAAAACAAGAACAAAAATTGGAAAGAGAAAGAGCAAAAGATATAAAATTATTTTTAAGAAAAGAACAGGCCATATTAAGAAAAGAGCAGGCGGAGAGACAAAAGAAATTTTTACAAGAATTAAAATTAGAAAAACAAATTGAAAAGTTTAGAATAAGAGAGGTAAAAGAATTAGAACAACTAGAAAAGTTAGCTTTAAGAGAAAAGAGAGAGGACTATTCAGGATTACAAGCGCGTATCGAAAAACTAAAATTAAAATATCAACAAATAAGAGATCAGAAAATAAGAGAAAGAGTCGAGGCGCTAGGTGTAGAAACACAAGAAGGAGACGATAGAGCAAAATTACTTCAAAGAGAAAGGGAGTATACTTTAGCTAGGCAAAAAATTGAGTTTGCACTTGAAAGCTTTTACAGAAGTGCGAATAGTTTAGTTTTTCAACTTAATAAAAGATATATAACTAAACATATGTCTATCTTGAGATGCATAGACAGAAGATTTGAAACTGGAGAGATTTTTATAAAATGGGATGAGACAATTGATGATGAGTGGTTAATACTAATTTATATTAAAAATAATTCTCCAGACGAAGGTATAGTCATTGAAGATAAAACAAATGAAGAAAAAAATATTTCATATGAATTTAAACCAAGTGAAATTTTTAAGGCTTCAGATTTAATGGTAGATTCATTAACGCAGTTGATTGCAAAAAAAAGATCTAAGAATAATTAAATTTGTTGGTCTTTGATAATTTTTTCTATTAACTTTATATTTTCTCCACTTTTGATTAATGGATAAATTGACTTTGCTTTTCTCAAGTCATCAACTGCTTTTTCGTATTCCTTTAAGCTTAAGTATATTTGCGCTCGCCCAGATAATGCTCCAAAATGTCTTGGCTCTAGATCTAAAACTTTCTCAATATCATCTAACGATTTCTCATAATCCCCTAATATAAATAGTAATGTTGCTCGTTTATTCCAACCCTCTGCCCATTTTGGGTCCTCTTTAATCACATCTGTAAATAGTTTCAATGCCATTCTATACTGCTGATGGTACATGGAATAAGTTCCGTTCTCTAATTTGTTCGTCAGATAATCATTGTTTGGGTGTCTTGTCCAATTATTCCAAATCTGATCCTCTAGCTTTTCTGCTTGTTGTAAATTTTTTGCATTAAGCAATTCTTTAAATAATATATTTAAATTGTCTGAATACACATTATTTGTACTGACAAATAAAAAGATAATTATAAAACTTATATGTTTTTTAATCACTGACATATACAGATACTCCTCTAGAATTAATATCTACATCAAATTTTTTATGTAATGGTGGAAAAGCTCTTTGAGAACAATCCAGTCTATCACAAGTTCTACATGAAACCCCTACAGGTATCTCTGATTTTTTATCATTCAAATCTAAGTTTTCTGTATAAACAAAATCTCTTGCATATTTGGCTTCACATCCAAGTCCAATAGATAACATACTTTTTTTTTGTCCATATCTCCCTATACCTTTTTCAACTGTTCTTGCTATACAAACATACTTTTCACCATTAGTCATTTTACTTACTGCAGCCTGTATAACACCAGGTCTAGAAAAAGCCGAATACACATTCCATCGAGGACAAGCACCACCGTAACGAGGTATTTCAATGCCTGACAATGAAAACCTTTTTGAAATATTACCAGCAACATCAACTCTCAAAAAATGAAAAGGGACCCCAGGTAATTTTGGATCATTCAAACATGTTACTCTATGTGTGACTTGTTCAAATGAAGTTGCAAAAGTATTTTGCAATAACTCTAAATCATATTTAAGTTTTTTACATTCAGAATGAAATAATTTGTATGGCATTAAAATTGCTGCACCACAATAATTTAATAAAGCAACTTTTGTTAATTTTTTCGATTCTTCATTCGGATAATTAAAAGTATCAAGATAAGAATTTATTATATCACTAGCCCCCTCTTGTGCAATTTGAGCTGCAGCATGTAATTTTTTTGTTTCCAAAGATAAATAATCAGACAGCAGTAACTTTCTATTTTTGTTATCATAAATTTTTGAGAATGGTTTTCCTTCCTCAGGAATTATATCTTGTACTTCAATTTTATACTCTGATTTTAAATAATCACATAAAGCAATATATCTTGTTCTATTATTTTGTTTTATTTGTTCAAAGATTTGATTTGCAAATTCTTCTAGCTTTGGAAAAAAATTTCTATTTTCTTGCAAAAAATCTGAAATTACTTCTCCAGGAAATGAGTTTTTTCTATTATCTACAATTTTTCCTGAAAGTTTTTCAATTTTGTTAACCAATTCATGATCTTTTTTTTTCAAAATGTCTCCTAATCTTATTAGAGCTTTACCGATTTTTGGATTACTATTTGCAAGATCTTTAACTTCTGGACCAACTATATCCAAATCTTCAAAAAGTTGATCATCAAGCAATTCCGAAATTGTGTTGACCATATTGATATCTGATTTATTTGTTAGATCGCTAATGTTGATGCTTAACTCCTCACAAATTTTTAAAAGTAATTCCCCGTCAATTTTTCTTTTACCTCCCTCGATTAAAGCTAAATAACTCGGTGAAATGTTAAGTTGTGAGGCTAGTTTATTTGCCTGCATACCTAGCTGCCTTCTAAAAGCTTTTATTTTTGGACCAATATTTAATTCTACTTGACTCATTTACTATTTGTAAACTTTGTAAATTATTATTTACAAAAAATTTATTGTATTTACTTATCTTTTAACATTTTTTGTTGATTTAGTAAATATTGTAAATTATTAAGTTTACATGGACAAAAATACAATAAAAAACATTGAAACTAGTTCTCAAACCACAAATCACCAAGAGCATCAAGAGCATAGAAGCAGAGGGGTTTATTTAAGAGATGACCACTGCGATTGGGGGTCAAGTGGAATGAATGAGTTTACTGAAGAATATAGCGAAAAGTAAAAAGAATTAGTTTTTAAGGAGGAATAATGTCAGCCGAGAAAATCTCGTACGAGTTGAAAAGATTCGCAGGTATACAAAGGGATTATAAGCCAGAAGAAGTAGAAAGGTTAAGAGGATCCATTAAAATTGAGTATTCAATGTGTAAACAGCAATCTCAAAAGCTCTGGAGATTGTTAAATACAGAGCCATATGTAAACACACTTGGGTCTTTGTCGGGAAATCAAGCCGTTCAACACGCAAAAGCCGGTTTAAAAGCTATCTATTTAAGTGGTTGGCAAGTTGCAGCAGACGCAAATAGTGCTGGTGAAATGTATCCTGATCAATCTTTATATCCTTACGACAGCGCACCTAAATTAGTTGATTCTATGAATAATTCTTTAATTAGAGCTGATCAAATTCAGCATATGGAAATAGCTGATGGAGATATGAAAAGCAGCGAAAGAACTGATTACATGTTGCCAATTATTGCAGATGGCGAAGCAGGATTTGGTGGGCCGTTAAATGTATTTGAGCTAACAAAAAAATTTATAAAAGCTGGCGCAGCCGGAGTTCATTTTGAAGACCAACTAGCTAGTGAAAAAAAATGTGGACATATGGGTGGTAAGGTACTTGTTCCTACTGGAACCATGGTCCGAAATCTAAAAGCAGCAAGATTGGCAGCTGATATTGCCGACGTTCCTCTCATTATTCTTGCAAGAACAGATGCCAACGCTGCGAAACTAATAACAAACGATTTTGATGAAAATGACAAACCGTTTTTAACAGGAGAAAGATCACCTGAAGGCTTTTATTATGTAAAAGATGGTATTGATCAAGCAATCTCAAGAGGGTTAGCCTATGCACCTTACGCAGATTTAATATGGTGTGAAACTGCAACACCTAATTTAGAAGAAGCAAAAAAGTTTGCTGATGCAATACATGCAAAATTTCCTGGCAAGATGTTAGCTTATAACTGTTCTCCATCATTTAATTGGAAGAAACATTTATCTGATGATGAGATTGCAACATTTCAAACTAAAATTGGAATGATGGGGTATAAATTTCAATTTATAACTTTAGCAGGTTTCCATACGCAAAATATTGCTATTTTCGAGCTTGCAGAAAAGTATAAAAAGGAAGGTATGACTGCTTACTCTAGAATACAACAAAATGAATTTGCTAGAGAAAAAGACGGATATACCAGTGTTAAACATCAACGAGAAGTTGGCACTTCTTATTTTGATGCAGTTTCCAATACAATAAGTTCTGGAAAGAGCTCGACAACAGCAATGGAAGGCTCGACAGAATCTGAGCAATTTTAATTACTCTTTAGCTTTTGGATTTGATCCCAGGCTGAATTTATAGCTCTCATTTTCTTTTTACTTTCCTCAATAACTTCCTGAGGAACTCCTTTACTTAGAAGTAAGTCAGGATGATGTTCTTTACTTAATTTTAAATATCTTTTTCTAATATCTGTAAGATTATCATCAGGTTTGCTCTCTAATACCACATATGGATTGAGTTTATCTGATGATTTTCTACCCTCAACTATTCCATTGAACTGAGCATCACTAAGACCAAATAATTGGGAAACATGTTGTATCATTCTAAATTCTTGATCACTTATATTTCCATCAGCTTCTGCAATATAAAATAATATATTAATGACTTCTTCCAACACGTTTATATTTCCTTGATAGATCTGAGCTATTTGTTTTGCATATGGTTCGTAACCAGTGCTTTCTTCTTTAGCTTTATTAAAAATTTTTCCAACTTGATCTAACTCATGTTCTGGAATTTTGAGTTTATCTTTTACCGCTATTAATTCCTCTCTACTAACCTGACCGTCTGCTTTACTCAGTTTAGCTGATAATACTATAAGAGCTAATGCAAAAACTTGTTGAGGTTGTGCAAAAGATTTAAATGTTGATCTTGATCTTGATACTTTTCCACCAATTAAGGAACCCAATAGCATCCCAAACGGTCCTCCTAAAGAAAAACCGATCATCCCACCAATTAAACTTCCCCAGATAGACATATAAAAAAAATTTAATATAATTTAATATATTTATGTTCTCAACTTTTTTAGCTTTAACATTTTTATTTTTAATGTTTATGTGGTCATTGGCCTGGGTAAATTATTACAATAAACTAGATAAAAGATTTGGTTCGTCTTTATGGAGATGGAGTTATGATTATCCAGTGCCAGGTGATAGAGACATTTCTTTTCTTGATGATAAAAAATTTGTTATTTTAAGAAGAAAGAGAAATAGAGCAGTTACAGTTATGTATTTTATTTTATTTTTCTCTTTTTTTATATTTTTATCTTTTGTAACCCAGATTTTATACGCTATTCAACATTAGTTTAGTTGGTGTTTGTTTTTTAAATACAAAAAGAACGCTACAATTTCATATCCAACATAAAATAACTGGTAAATGACAGGGAGTTTAAAAAATTTATAAAGAAACTTGTATTTTGGAATACTTTTCCAAATAAGTAAAAAAGCATCAATACCCACATAGATTTTTCCATCCTGTTCTACATGAAGTCTTCTTAGAAGCTCTTTATCAGTTTTTTTTGTTTCTAATTCAGCATTTTTATTTTTAGTTATGTCTATCCAATTCAAATTTTCTATGTTTTCTTTTTTATAAATATTAATTTCTGCTCTGCAGATTTTGCATGAATTGTTAAAAAAAACCTTCATAATTAAACTATATTTGAATATTTTATTTTTACAAATGTGCCAAATAAGCAGTTGATATATTAATAATCACTACTACATTCTTCGAATGTCAAATTTCTTCAAAGAAACAGATATAGATACATCACAAGCTGAAGCAATTGTTACTGAAACCTTAAAAAATTGTGATGACGGAGAATTATATTTAGAAAATCATAAATCTGAGTCTATTGTTTTAGATGATAATAAAATAAAGAGTTCAACTTATAACTCTGATCAAGGATATGGGTTCAGAGCTGTGACAGGCGAAGTTGTTGCATACTCTCATTCTAATGATATTTCAAAAGAGTCACTAAGAAAATCAAGCGATAATTTAAAAGATACGTTAAAGTCAAAAAAAGGAACCTACAACCATGAAATTCCTAAAACTAACAGCAAATATTACGAAAATATTAATCCTATTGAAAGCAAGACTTTCGCGTCAAAGATAGATTTGCTGAAAAGTGTTAATAACTATTTAAGATCAAAAGGCTCAATTGTAAATCAAGTAACTGCAAATTTTTTAGGTGAACATAAATCAATAGAAATTATTAGGTCTGATAATCAAGTTTTGAAAGATGATAGACCATTAGTCAGATTCAACGTTTCCGTTGTTTTAGAAAAAGATGGAAAAAAAGAAACAGGTGTTTATGGAGTTGGAGGAAGACAAAGTTATGATGATTATCTAAAAGATGGAAGCTGGAAAGATGTTTGTGATGAAGCTTTTAGAATCGCAAATGTCAATTTAGAAAGCAAACCAGCGCCAGCAGGAGAAATGAAAGTAGTTTTAGGTCCTGGATGGCCAGCAATTTTAATTCACGAAGCAATCGGACATGGTCTTGAGGGAGATTTTAATAGAAAAAAAACTTCAGCATTTCATAGTTTAATGGGGCAGCAAGTAGCTAGCGAAGGAGTTACGATTGTTGATGACGGGACCTTACATCAAAGAAGAGGAAGTTTAACGATAGATGATGAAGGAACGCCTACTGAAAATACAGTTTTAATAGAAAATGGAATTTTAAAAAACTATATGCAAGACCGTTTAAACGCTCGTCTGATGGGAACTAAGTCAACAGGTAGTGGAAGAAGAGAAAGTTATAAGCATGTGGTTTTACCAAGAATGAGAAATACAATGATGTTGTCAGGCAAATATTCACAAAATGAAATGATAAGTTCAGTTGATAAAGGTATTTTCGCTGTAAGTTTTGGGGGAGGACAAGTAGACATAACTTCAGGAAAATTTGTTTTTAACTGTACGGAAGCATATGAAATCAATAATGGCAAAATAGGATCACCAATCAAAGGTGCTACATTAATTGGAGATGGACCGTCAATTTTAAAAGAAGTTTCATTAGTTGGTAATGATATGAAATTAGATCCAGGTATTGGGACATGTGGTAAAGCTGGACAAGGTGTTCCAGTAGGAGTAGCTCAGCCATCAATTCTTATAAATAAGATGACTGTTGGTGGAACAAAACTTTAATCTAAATGATAAGGGATCAGGAATTTTTAAAAGATATAGCGTCTTATTGCATTGAAAACTCTAAAAAACTAGGAGCAACAGATGTGGGTGTAAAAGTAATTCACTCTGTCTCAGAAAATGTTAGTTTTAGAAACAAAAAGTTAGACGAGTCAAATAGAGCAGATAGTTTTGCTGTCAATTTAACTACTTATATAGAGAAAAAAAAATCAAGCATTAATTCATCAGATTTATCTAAATCAAACTTAGAAAAACTAATTGAACTTTGTATTGATGCTACAAAAATTACTCCATCAGATGAAAATAATTCGTTACCAGATAAAGATTTAATGTCTAAAGAGATAAGAGACCTTAATCTCTATGATGAAACACATTATCCAAATGATAAAAAGATTGAATTTTTAAAAAAAGTTGAAGAGACAGCATCAACGAACGAAAAAATAGTTAATACTGAAGCTGGTTTTAGCGAAAATAAAAATAATTTTATACTCGCAAACAGCAATGGTTTTTTAGGTGGATACAAAACCTCAAATTTTTCATCTTCATGTGTAGCTGTATCAAGAATTAACGGTACAATGGAAAGAGATTATGAGTTTGGTAGCACAAGATTCTTGGAAGATATGATGGAACCAGAAGAAATTGGAAAAATAGCTGCCGACAAAGCAATAAAAAAGTTAGGTCCAAAAAAAATCAAGAGTGAAAAAATTGGTGTTATATTCGATAAAAGAATTTCCAAAGGAATACTAAGCACACTAGCAAGTGCAATTAGTGCGAGTGCTATTGCAAGAGGAACTTCTTTTTTAAAAGATCATATCAATTCTGAAGTTTTTCCAAATTCAATTAATATCATTGATGATCCAAAAATTGAAAAAGGATTAGGTTCTCAAAACTTTGATAGCGAAGGGGTTGAAACCAATTCTTTGAAACTAGTTGAGAATGGTATTTTAAAAAATTATTTAATTGATACTTATTATGGTAAAAAGTTAAATTTAAAATCTAATGGCAGGTCTGGAGGAACGACAAACTTATATTTTGAAAACGGCGCCTTAAGTTTTAAGGATTTGCTAAATTCAGAAAAAAAGTTTCTATATATAACAGAGACTATAGGCCATGGAGGCAATATTATTACAGGAGATTACTCAGTTGGAGCGTCAGGATTTATGGTTGAGGATGGAGAATTAACTTACCCAGTAAGTGAAATAACTATAGCTGGAAATTTTAAGGAAATATTTAAGAATATTACTTTGGCAAATGATTTAGAGATGAAGTACTCAACAAATGCTCCTACTTTGTTGATTAATCAAATGACAGTAGCGGGAAAATAATTATTGAATTTTTTTTAGTCTATATTCCCATAGACCCATTCTTTTATAAGCCACTTTTATAATCAATGCTTTTTTTTTATCGTACCATATTTCAAAATTTAATTTTTTATCATCTGGTAGATTTGGGTTGGTAGAAAAAAGTCTAAAATGTTCTACATCATATTCTTTATTATAAAGTTTAATTTTTTTTTTTCCTAAAAATTCTATGTTTTGTTTTTTTACACTTCCAGATAATGGACTTATTTGTGTTTCAGTTTGCAAAATTCTATGATTCCACCAATGACCGATTATATTTTCTCTATCCGCCTCACCCTTATATGATGATCCATCAATTATAAACTTCTCTTTTTTTTTATCAAAAATTAAATTTACATATTTTCTCTTATTGTTTTGAAACGTTTCTGAGTTAAACGAAATTAATTGGTCTTCAATATATTCTTCAGTACCTCTACTATTTATAGAGAATACTGTAACACCCAATAATTTCACTTCAAAATTGGTTGTATTTTTTACAATAAATTTATTTTCTTCTTTTTTAAATGTGAAAATACTTTCTCCAATTTTTTCATCATCTTTAAATATCTCCATTTCTATGTTTGAATAATTTTTATAGTGATCAGTATGTGCTTGTAAAAAAAGAGGAGATAAAACTAATAATATTACTAAGAATTTTCTCATTATTTCATATTATTTTAACTAACTTGTCAGAACTTTATATAGAATTTTTATGTTTAAAAGATAAATAGTCTAAAGAATTATGTTTTTAACCATTAAAAATATTCCCTCAAAATCCTGGAGCTCAGAAAAACCTTTAAATTTAAAACCTGAATTTACAACTTTTTTACTTTTATGTATTGGTTTGTCTTTGTTTGGGTTAGGAGAGGGTCTTTTGTTAGTTTCTACGACTGGTAATTCTCCATGGTCTGTTCTTGCAGAAGGATTATCAAACATATTAAATATTTCGATTGGTTTATCTACATTAATAATAAGTATTGTTGTTTTAGGGTTTTGGTTTCCACTAAAACAAAAACCAGGAATTGGTACAATTTTAAATATTTTAATTATAGCAGCCATAATTGATTTGACGCTTTTTCTTTTTGATCCTCCTTTAGCTACTTTTTCAAAATATATTCTTGCTGTATTTTCTGTTTTACTTGTCGGTTTAGGAAGCGGCATATACTTAATTGCAAATTTAGGTCCTGGTCCTAGAGATGGATTGATGACAGGTCTAACAAAAAAAACGCAACTTCCTATTGCTTTAATTCGAGCTACTTTAGAAATTTCAGCTGTTATATCTGGTTGGTATTTGGGAGGAACTGTTGGTCTGGGCACTATAATATTTGCATTTGGAATAGGCCCTGCTGTAGCTTTAGGAATTTATATTGTGGATAAAGTTACGAAGTAAATGTTTTTAGTGGACAATTAGTCGATTGTTAATATTGAATAAAAATTGTAAATATAAATCATGTCTATAAAAAATTGGATGAAAGAATCAGCAAATATACTATTTGACGATAGTAAAAATGATTTAAGAGCACTTCCCAAAACTGTGAGACTACAAATATTATTAGTTTTGAGTTTTATATGGACAACAGTATTTAGTTTATACGTATTTTCATATGCCACTTTTGCATTTGGCTGGGCAGGGACCTATGTTGCTCATATAGGTTTAATATTTGCTGTTTATTATACGTTTAAACAATTTCATAGAGCTGAAGCAAAAGCTGTTAGTGTTTTTAAAACAAAAAATTTTGATCCATTTAAAATAATGACAATTGTTTTTGTCATAGTTTTTATTTTTGTTTTCTCAAAAGGAATTGAAGTATTGACAAGAACAAACTCTTACTCGATTCCATATGACGGACCTAGCAAATCAGCATTTGAAAAATGGCTGCCATTTACCAAAAATAAATCTGAATAATAATTTTTTAAGAAGCTTCTGATAATTTAGAGAGTTTTTTTCTCTCATGAGGATCAAGCACAGCTTTTCTTAATCTGCATGAATTTGGCGTGATTTCTAGTGCTTCATCAGAATTTAACATGCTCAATTGTTCAGCAATAGACATCTTTCTTACGGGAGTTAAAACAACATTTTCGTCTGTTCCTTGTGTCCTCATATTTGTAAGTTTTTTACCTTTCATGACATTTATAATCATATCGCCAGGTTTAGGTGACAATCCTACAATCATACCTGAATAAACTGGATCATTATGAGTAACAAACATCTCTCCTCTTGCCTGTAGATTATAAATTGCAAATGCTACAGCCTTTCCTTGTTCCATAGAAATTAATGCACCATTTCTTCTGCCTTCCATATCTCCTTCGAATTTTCCATAGGAATGGAATATTCTGTTAATTACTCCTGTTCCTTTAGTTATAGTAAGAAATCTACTAGTGTATCCCATTAACCCTCTAGTTGGTGCATGAAAGATTAATCGTTTTTTATTTTTTCCAGTATCTTTAAGATCTATTAACTTTCCTTTTCTTTTATTCATGGAATCTATAACTTTTGAAGAGAACTCTTCATCAAGATCCATAGTAATTTCTTCAATGGGTTCTAATTTTTCACCTTTTTCATTTTTTTGAAATAAAACTCTAGGAGGGCTTACTGTCATTTCAAATCCTTCACGTCTCATTTGTGTTAATAATATTTCTAACATTAATTCACCTCTACCACTTATTTCAAATGAGTCTTTGTTGTCATTTTCTGAAAAAGAAATTCCGACATTATTTTGAGCCTCTTGAACTAATCTCTCTCTAATTTGAGTACTTGTAAGTTTCTTACCTTCAGTTCCAGCTAATGGAGAACTATTTACCGTAATCTTAATAGACATCGTTGGAGGATCAATTGGTGTTGCTTGGATTGGTGTATCTACCTCAGTATCACATATGGTATCGGCAACATTTGCATTTTCTAATCCAGCGATAACTACAATATCTCCAGCTTCTCCAACTTCTATTGGTACTTTTTTAGTCCCCTCGTATCTAAATATTTTAGTCAACCTTCCCTCATCAACTTTTACTCCATCAAGATTGATTGCCTTGATTTGTTGATTTGCTTTTGCAGTACCTTGAGAAATTCTACCAACTAAACTTCTACCCAAAAAACTGTCAGCATATAAAAGAGTCGAAAGCATCGCAAAAGGCTTGGACTTGTCAAGTTCTGCTGGCTTGACGTGATCTATTACTAAATCTAATAATGGATTTAAATTCTCTCTTGGACCATCTATTTCATTAGATGCCCAGCCAGATCTTCCACTTGCATAAATAACTGGAAAATCTAATTGTTCTTCATTAGCATCTAAGCTGACAAATAAGTCAAAAGTTTCATTTAAAACTTCATCGGCTCTTTGATCGGCTTTGTCTAATTTATTAATAACTACTATTGGTTTAAGGCCTTGTTTAAGTGCTTTTGCTAATACAAATTTAGTTTGAGGCATTACCCCTTCGGCTGAATCTATTAACAATAATGCACCATCAGCCATACTAAGAACTCTTTCAACTTCTGCAGCAAAATCTCTGTGTCCAGGTGTATCAATAATATTAATTCTAGAATCTTTCCAATTTATCGATGCCGGTTTGGCAAGAATTGTAATACCTCTTTCCTTTTCAAGTTCGCCGGAGTCCATTAGTCTTTCATCAACAACTTCATTTTCTCTAAAAGAGCCACTCTGTTTCATTAAGTTATCAATTAATGTAGTCTTGCCATGGTCAACATGGGCAATAATGGTAATGTTGATTATTTTGCTTATCATTTGCGCGTTGTTATATATTAAAATTCTTTTTTTCAAACACTAAAAAAGCCTTAAAAACCGAATGTTTTTTTTAATATTAAATTGATATTAATTTTACAAGTTTAAAAATTATGAAATTTTTCCTTAAATTTATCATATAGAATCACCGCTTTTTGATAATTGTTTTCATCGTAATTTATGTCAATCATTTTTTTATTTGAATTTCTAAAATAATTAAAGTTTAAATTATCTAATCTGTTTATATTCAACGTTTCAATTAATTTTTTAATATAATTTGTATTTGTAAGTTCTTCGTACACTACTATCAAACAACTTTCACTTAAGTTTATATTATCATAAATATTTTTATAAAATAAAAACCATTGCTCTAACCAATAATCAACTGTGTTGAAATTTTTAAATTTTATTGGTTTATTCCAAGATCTATGATTTAAACCAAATTCATTATGACCAAGATAATTCATATATCTTCTTACAAAATCATTTTGACTTTGCAGTTCACTAAATAATAAATGTTGCTTGTAAAGCGAATATGAATGATGGAGTGGTTCCCTTATAGGAATTAAAAAAAATGAATTAGGCAGTAAAGATCTAATTAAGTTAATTCTCTCATAATTAGAATTATTTTTACTCAAATATCTTTTCTTTTTTTCGGAAATTAATATTAATTGAATATAATTTAATAATTCATTTTTAATAAATTCACTATTATAACTAAAAAAAATCTCGTCAAATGCCTCAGGACTATTAATATCATAAAGTATGCCATCTTTATGGGCTCTTTCTTTCTTAGCAATATTCTTTTTATTAAGCAATTTAGAAAAATTCGGAGAAAAAACAAAAGGCAAATTTTTATATTTTAGTGACCCAAATTCATTTGAAAAATAAATAAAATTCAAAAGACTGGTTGTACCAGATCTGGGCATACCCGAGATAAAAATATGAGGCTCATTTCTTATATTTTGATTTTTTAAAAAAAGTATTTTTTCTATCTCAAATAGAGATTTGTTAATAATTTTTTTGCTTAAAACAAAGTCATGAAGGAATTTTTGTAAAAAACTATAGTTTTCCATGAACTTTTTTTCTAATTTGTCTGTAAAATATATAAAATAAAGTTATTTCAAAAATTCCTAAAATAGATGTGATCAAATTTAAAAATGTATTTGATATTTGATTGAGTAATAAAATCAAAAGTAAAGTAACTAATAAAATTAATATCATTTTAAGGGAAATAGTTAATAAAAATTTTGAGTAATTTAGTATCAATTTTAATTTGCGTAAATCTGATCCTTTTTTAAATCCAATCAGCTTAATAATTTTTTTATAAATTATGAAATTTTCTCTTAAAATTTTTGAAAATTTTATTAGTATGAGAAACTCACAAACAAAAATAGTAAAGCAAACAATTAGTAATTGATCAATCAATTTTGTTTTCTATTTTTTCTTTATTTTCTTTTCTCTTTTTTAAAATTCTTTTAATTGGAAACCATACTAATCCGAATAAAACTGCAAAAATAGCAATTACAATTCCCAAAGTTGCTGCAATTGCGCCACCGCCAATGCCTGGTCCTAGATATGCAAAAGATACATTATTATAAATCGTGAATAAGAATATAAATAGAATTAATTTTTGCATTTTTTATTTTCAACTAATGTTTTAAATTTTTCAATAAATAATTCATCTTCAATGACTCTAATCCAATGAGTAATACCAATGTCTCCATTAATATCTTTGTTTACAAACTCCCATTCTTTATAACCTTCTTTGTTAAATAAAATTAATCTTCCATGATTTTGTTCTTCAACAATTAAAGAGCCATCTTCAAAAATATGCGATAGACCCTCACTATATGTTTTAAAATTTTCTTTGAGTAATTGATCATTAAACATTTTTTTGTATTCTTTTTTTTCAAAATTATAAATTATAATTTCTGAATATTCTTCATGAGAAATAAAATTATTATTATTAAAAATTGATATTTCTTTATCAGAAATAATATCAACATCATGTTGTTGAGAAAATGGTCCAGTTAAAAAATTTATCACTTCGTTTGTGGAAGGTCTGAAATGAATAATTGCAGATAAAAATCTTGAACTTATAAATACATCACCCTTGTTCCAGTACTTACTATTAAATAGGGCAGGTTCTATATCATTTATATGAATTGGATCATTGTTAAGCCCCAATCTATTCACCATATCACCTTTTTTATTTTCTATTAAAATTTCATTAACACTCTTCTTATAAATTATCTTACCATCTGTATTAATTTTAATAATCGCATCATCATTCACATCTTTAAATATAATATTTTTCATTAATCTAGATGTAGGATTTAAGTATCCAACCGACCATATGTCATTCTCATGATTTAATTCTTTACTGTGATGAAAAACTTCTTCATCATTTATCCAAAGTAAATTGGAACATAAATCAATTTTAAACAAAGGTCCGCTACTATCACTTATTAATGAACCATCTTTTAAAATTACTGGATGCATATATCTAAATCTGATTGGAGCATTATCAATATTGATTCTTGGAAATTCTTTGATATTTTGTACTTTCTTATTCATTTCATCAATATCATGTTTGTAAGTATGTAAAACTTTAAAATCGTATAGATCAATAATTTCAACTATAGACCTACTTAAATGATGATCATATCTTGGCAAAACTAAAAGAGCATTCCTTTTAAAATTTAAAAAATATTTTAGTTTTTCTTTTTTTTTGTGTCTATTAAGAATAGGTGGTTTGTTTGTATCTTTTATAAAATGTCTACTTACTCGATATACATTTTTAGGTATTTCTGACACACCTACAAAAAAGTTTCTTAATAATTCAGGTGATTTATTTTTTGATAAATAAGCATCTCTTAGTACACCTGCAATAAAAATAATTGAAACAAAGAAGATTAACAACAAAACTCCAACTACCCATAACTCGACTTTTTTAAACAAAAAATTTTTCATATTAAAATTTTAGATTATAGGTAAAAAAAAAGGGCAGTAAAGACTGCCCTTTTAAAATTTTTAAATGAGTGAGAACGATTACATTCCCATGCCGCCCATTCCTCCCATTCCTCCCATACCGCCTGGAGGCATTCCTGCTGCGCCAGCATCTTTTTCGTCTGGTTTGTCCGCAATCATTGCTTCAGTTGTTACTAACAATCCAGATATAGAAGCGGCATCTTGAAGTGCTGTTCTAACAACTTTAACTGGATCGATAATACCTTCTTTAAACATATCAACATATTGCTCCGATTGTGCGTCATAACCATTGCTAGCCTTGTTAGTTTCCAATAATTTGCCAACAACTACTGATCCATCAACACCTGCATTCGTTGTAATTTGTCTAATAGGTGCTTGCAAAGCGCTTTTGACAATTTCTACACCAGCTTTTTGATCGTCACCTTTTACTTTCAGACTATCAAGTTCTTTTGAAGCATAAAGCAATGCACATCCACCACCAACAACAATACCTTCTTCAACTGCTGCTCTTGTAGCGTTTAATGCATCCTCAACTCTGTCTTTTCTTTCTTTAACTTCAACTTCTGTAGCACCACCAACTTTGATTACAGCTACACCACCAGCTAGTTTAGCAAGTCTCTCTTGTAGTTTTTCTCTATCATAATCTGATGTTGTCTCTTCGACTTGAGCTTTGATTTGAGCACATCTTGCTTCAATATCAGATTTTTTACCTGCTCCACTTACAATTGTACTATTCTCTTTATCAACTTTTACACGTTTTGCAGAACCAAGATCATTGAGTTTAACATTTTCAAGTTTAATTCCTAAATCTTCAGAGATAACTTGTCCGCCTGTAAGAATTGCAATATCTTCTAACATTGCTTTTCTTCTATCTCCAAAACCAGGAGCTTTAACAGCAACAACTTTCAAACCACCTCTAAGTTTGTTAACTACAAGTGTTGCAAGTGCTTCGCCTTCGACATCTTCTGAAATTATCATTAATGGTCTGCCTGCTTGTACCACAGCTTCTAAAAGTGGAACCATCGGTTGAAGATTTGTTAGTTTTTTTTCATGAAGAAGAATTAGTGGATTTTCTAACTCTGTTGTCATTTTATCACCGTTTGTAATAAAATAAGGAGAAAGATAACCTCTATCAAACTGCATACCTTCAACTACATCAAGTTCTGTTTCGATTCCTTTTGCTTCTTCAACAGTAATTACTCCTTCATTACCAACCTTTTGCATAGCTTTTGAAATCATCGCACCAATTTCTTTATCACCGTTTGCTGAAATTGTCCCAACTTGTGCAATCTCATCACTATCTTTAACTTTTTTAGCTGATGAAATTAATTTATTTTTTACATGATCTACAGCAGCATCAATCCCTCTTTTGACATCCATTGGGTTCATTCCTGCCGTTACATATTTACAACCTTCTTTTACAATTGCTTGAGCCAAAATCGTTGCTGTTGTTGTTCCATCCCCAGCTTCATCGTTTGTTTTGCTAGCAACTTCTTTAACCATTTGTGCACCCATGTTTTCAAATTTGTCGTCAAGATCTATTTCCTTTGCTACGGAAACACCATCCTTAGTTGTCCTTGGAGCACCATAAGATTTGTCTATTACAACATTTCTTCCTTTTGGTCCTAGAGTAACTTTCACAGTGTTGGCGAGTATGTCAACTCCCTTTAACATCGATGCTCTTGCATCTGAATCAAATTTTACTATTTTTGCCATTATTAACTCTCCTTATTAATTATTTACCTGTTGAAATACCCATAATGTCTGACTCTTTCATTATGCTGTACTCTTTACCATCAATTTTGACTTCTGTTCCTGACCACTTACCGAATAAAACTTTATCTCCTACTTTAACGTCCATAGGTATTAGTTTTCCACCTTCAGTTTTTGCACCTCCACCGACAGCAACAACTTTACCCTCTTGAGGTTTTTCTTGAGCCGTATCTGGAATAATTATGCCACCAGCAGTTTTTTCGCTGCTATCTAAAACTTCTATTAAAACACGGTCATGTAACGGTTTAAACTTCATATGAATTCTCCTTTAAATAAGCAGTCATATAGAGACATATTTAATAATTTTCAAGATCTTGTCTTAATTTTATGGTCTAAAAAACTCAAGAATTAAGGTTATTTTTAAGCTATACCTGATGTATGCCCCAAAATTTAGATAAAGATGGATTAAGATCTAAATTAAATAATTATGACTTGTTTTACATTGACATCTGGGGAGTGATACATAATGGTTTACAGATCTTTCAAGATTCAATTGAAGTTTTACAAAATTTAAAAAAAAATAATAAAGAATTTGTATTGCTTACCAACGCCCCTCGACCCAATTCAACCGTTATTGATTTTTTAAAAAAGATGGGACTAAAAGAATTTTATGAAAATATATATACGTCAGGAGAAGCTTCTTTAAAGTATTTGATTAAAAATTTTATGAATTTGAAATTCTATCACATCGGACCCCCAAGGGATTTTGATTTATTTAAGAGGTTTGAACAAAATAAAATAATCGATATTGAAAAAGCAGATTATTTTATATGCACAGGTTTGTTTAAAAATAATGAAACAAATTTACAATATTATAAGGACTTACTTAAAAAATTTTCAGAAAAAAAATTTGTTTGTACCAATCCTGATCTAATTGTTGATAGGGGTGATATTAGAGAATACTGCGCAGGTTCTATTGCAAAATTATTTGAAGAAATTGGGGGAAAGGTTATTTATTTTGGTAAACCATATCCGCCTGTTTATAATTTGTCGGCTAATATAAATGGTAAAAATGTTTTATGCATAGGAGATAACATGAATACAGATATAAAGGGGGCCAATATTCAGAAATTTGATAATTTATTAATAACGAGCGGAATACACAAGGACGAGTTAAATAATTATGATATTGATAAATTAGAAAAAAAATATGGAGTGAGCGTAAATTACACTCAAACAAAATTAAAATGGTAAACAAAATCAAAATATACAAAAATTTCAAGATTTTAAGAAAACATCAAAATGCCATCATATTAATTGGTAATTTTGATGGCTTACACTTAGGCCATCAAAGATTATTCAAAGAAGCAAAAAAATATAAAAAAAAATATAATTCAAAAATTGGAGTAGTGACTTTTGATCCAATACCAAAAATGTATTTTGATAAAAGTATTACAAATTATCGACTTTCTAATCTTAATCAAAAGAGCAGATATTTTAGTGATTATAACGTAGATTTTTTAATAAATAAAAAATTTGATAAAAAATTCTCCAAAATATCTTGTCATAATTTTATTAAAAATATTTTATGCAAAAAGTTAAGTGCAGATTACATTTTTGTTAGTAATAATTTTAGATTTGGAAATAGGAGAGAGGGAAACGTAAATTTATTAAAAAGATTTCAAAAAAAATATAATTACAAATTAATTAATCCAAAACCGTTATATAAAAAAAATAAAATTATTTCCTCAACATTAATTAGAAAATTAATTGAAAATGGTAATTTAAAAATTGCAAATCAACTTTTGTCAAGAAATTGGTCAATAGAAGGTGTTGTAGAAAAGGGTAGAATGATGGGAAGGAAAATTGGATTTCCTACATGCAACATAAATATAAAAAATTATGTAATACCAAAAGTAGGAGTTTATGCAGTTGATGTTTATATCGAAAAAAACAGAAAAAAGATCAAAGGAATAGCAAATATTGGGTATAGGCCTACTTTTAATCAAAAAAAATTATTATTAGAGGTAAATTTATTTAAATTTTCTGGAAATCTTTATAATAAAAATCTAACTATTAATTTTACAAAATTTATTAGAGGAGAAACAAAATTTAAAAATATTGATGCTTTGAAAAAACAAATAAATAAAGATATCAAAGTTGCTAAAAGATAAAATTTCATGAGCAAGGAACATATAAATCTACCTAAAACAAAATTCTCAATGAAGGCAAATTTGCCAAATAAGGAGCCAAATTACATTGAATTTTGGAAGAAAATTGACCTTTACAATTTGTTAAGACAAAAAAGTAAAGGGCAAGAAAAATTTGTACTTCATGATGGGCCTCCATATGCAAATGGAAATATTCATATGGGTACTGCCTTAAATAAAATTTTAAAAGATATAATTACAAAATTTCATCAAATGGATGGCAAAGACTCAGTTTATGTTCCTGGATGGGATTGCCATGGTTTACCCATTGAGTGGAAAATTGAAGAACAGTACAAAAAGAATAAAAAAAATAAAAATGATGTTCCAATTATTGAATTCAGAAAAGAATGTAGAGAATTTGCAAATAAATGGATAGACGTCCATAAGGGAGAATTTAAAAGACTTGGGGTAATTGGTGATTGGGAAAATTACTATTCAACAATGTCATTTGATGCTGAAGCTCAAATAGTTAGAGAACTTGGAAAATTTCTTAAAGAAGGAAGCCTTTATAGAGGTTACAAGCCAGTTCTTTGGTCAACTGTTGAAAAAACAGCTTTAGCGGATGCAGAGGTTGAATACATGGATCATGTTTCAGATACGATTTATGCAGCATTCAAAGTGAAAGCTTCAAATTTAGATATAATTAATGGTGCTGATATAATAATTTGGACGACAACTCCATGGACTATTCCTGCAAACAAAGCTTTAGCCTACAATGCTGGCCTAAAGTATGTTTTACTTGAAATTAATGATAACAAAAATTTTATTGATAGAAAAATAATAATTGCAAAGGACCTACTAGAACCTTTTAAAAAAGATACTTCTATTGAAAATATAAAAGTATTAAAAGAATTTTTAGGAAAAGATTTAAAAGGAACAATTTGTAGCCATCCATTTTCTAAAATGGGATATGATTATGATATACCAATGCTTGAAGCTAATTTTGTTACTACTGAACAAGGTACGGGTATCGTACACTGCGCCCCTAGTCATGGACCAGATGATTTCAATCTTTGTTTAAATAACAATATTAAAGCAATTGAAACAGTTGATGGTGATGGGAAATATACAAATGAAATTAAACATTTTGAAGGTTTACATATTTTTAAGGCCAATAACTTAATTATTGAAAAATTAAATGAGCAAAAAAATTTAATAACAAACGGAAAACTTACTCATTCTTATCCCCATTCTTGGAGATCTAAAGCTCCACTAGTTCATAGAGCAACCCCACAATGGTTTATTTCTATGGAAAGCCATGGATTAAGAGATAAAGCATTAAAAGCTATCGATAATACAGATTTTTATCCTTCCAAAGGAAAAGAAAGAATAAAATCAATGATTGAAACTAGACCTGATTGGTGTGTATCAAGACAGAGAGTTTGGGGTGTGCCGCTACCGATTTTTATTTCAAAAAAAACAGGTGAAGTTTTAGTTGATGATGAAGTTTTTGAAAATATTGCAAAAATTTACGAAAAAGAAGGTTCTGATTGTTGGTTTAATGAAGATTATCAGATATTTCTTGGAGATAAGTATAAAGCAGAAGATTATGAAAAATTATCAGATATAGTTGAGGTTTGGTTTGATAGTGGATCTACTCATTCTTTTGTCTTAGAAAAAAGAGATGACCTTAAATGGCCTGCATCGATGTATTTAGAGGGTTCAGATCAACATAGAGGATGGTTTCACTCTTCATTACTAGAATCATGTGGAACAAGAGGTGTTGCTCCATTTGAAAGCATTCTTTCTCATGGTTTTGTCGTAGATGGAAAAGGTCTAAAAATGTCAAAATCAACAGGTAACGTAATTGCTCCACAAGATATACTTAAAAAATACGGAGCTGATATATTAAGAATTTGGGTTGCTTCTTCAAATTATGCTGAGGATCTTAGAATAGATTATTCAATTTTAGATCAACATGCAGAGTCTTATAGAAAAATTAGAAACACGTTTAGATATCTTTTAGGAAATATTCAAGATCAACATGAAAATCTTGATTTTGAAAAAGTTAAGTTTGAAAACTTCGACTCGCTTGAAAAATTTATGCTTCACAGAATTTATGTAATTAATGAAAGTTTTAAAAACAATTTTAAAGTTTATAATTTCCATAATTTGTACAAAGAGTTACTAAATTTTTGTACAGTAGAGCTTTCTGCTTTTTATTTCGATATCAGGAAAGATACTTTGTATTGTGAGGCTTTAAATTCCAATAAAAGAAAAAACTGCATAACTCTTTTAAATATTATTTTACAGTGTCTTCTTAAATGGTTTGCACCAATATTATCATTTACAACCGAAGAAATTTATCAATTGGTTAAAAAAGAAGAAGACAGCCAAAGCATACATTTACAAAATTTTGTTTCCGTTCCAAATTCTTGGAATAATGAGGAACTTAGCTCAGATTGGGAATATGTTAAAAAAATTAGAGATGTGGCAAATATTTCAATTGAAAACATGAGAGCTGAAAAATCGATTGGTTCAAGTTTAGAGGCAATGGTTGAAATAAAGTTAAATAAAGAATTTTATGATAAGGCAAAAAATATCAATTTTTCTGAAATTTGTATAACCTCATCTGCATCTGTAATTAAATATGAAAATCAAAAAAATAGTATTGATGTAGTTGCAAAAAAAGCTCAAGGAAAAAAATGTCCTATTTGTTGGAAAATTTTTGAGTCGAGTTGTGAGAGACCAAATTGTGGACTTTTAAATACAAATGGTAAATGAAAAATTAAATAAACTTTTTATAGGTTTTATATTTCTAGTTGTTTGTTTTACTTTAGATAGACTATCAAAAATTTATATTCTAAATATTTTAAATAATGATGGACAGGTCGATTTTTACATAAATCAGTTCTTAAGTATTTATTTAGTTTGGAATACAGGTATCGGATTTGGTTTATTTTCTTCAGAAGATCAAATTTTTTATAATGTCTTTACTGCGATTATATTTATTATAAACTTGGTAATATTCTATTTTGCTTTGATTGAAACAAAAATTAAATCTTTTTTTTTAATGATAATATTAGGAGGTTCCTTAGGAAACTTATTTGACAGAGTTTATTACAGAGCAGTTCCGGACTTTATTGATTTAAATTATGCTGGATATCATTGGTTTATATTTAATGTTGCTGATATATTTATAACAATCGGCATTATATGCCTTATTTTATCTGAATTTATATTCTATAAAAAAACAAATGAAAAAAAATAGATTAAATTTAATCTTATTAATAATTTTAGTCCCTTTATTAACTTTTTGTGGTGGGGTTAAAGACGCCCTAGAAGGTAAAAAAAGATCAAATCAGAGTGATGAATTTCTTGTAAAAAAAAAAAATCCTCTACAAATGCCTCCAGATATGAATAAACTTCCAATGCCCGGAGACAACTTGGAAATAAGTAGTCAAAAAAATAATGATGAAGTTAAAGATTTACTAAAAATAAAAGAAAACAGTAACACCGAAGATACAAGTAATGGATCAGATCTACTAAATAATATGAAGAAGAAAATCCAATAATTAATGGACACAAAGCATATTATTTACAAAAATTTTAATAATAAAAATAAGCAATTAAATAAAAAAAAACTTACTAATTTCCTAAACTTTAAGATTTTAATTCAAAAATACCCTTTATTAAAATCTCTGACAAATAATTACGATTATTCATTTAAAAAAAAATATTTACTAAATTTCAAAAAACATGATGAGTTTAATTTAATAGGTATGGGTGGATCTATTTTGGGTGCACAAGCTATATACGATTTCCTCAACCATAAAATCAAAAAAAAATTTTCTTTTTTTAACAACTTACAGAAATATAAAATTACAAAATCAAATAAAAAACGTTTAAATATAATTATATCAAAATCTGGAAATACTTTAGAAACATTATCAAATTTAAATCTGGTTTTAACGAAACAAAAAAAAAATAAAAATTTAATAATTACTGAAAATAAAAATAATATCCTAAGAGCTATGGCGAATAAACTGAAATCTGATGTAATAGACCATAAGAATTATATTGGGGGTAGGTACTCAGTATTATCTGAAGTCGGAATGGTTCCGGCAGAATTGATGGGTTTAAATGAAAAAAAATTTAAACGATTAAATTATCTAATAAAAAATAAAACATTTATTAATTTTTTAATTGAAAATGTTTCTTCAATTCACTCAAATATTATTAAAGGAAAAAAAAATTGCGTAATTTTAAATTATGATGAAAAATTAAATAACTTTTTGAAATGGTATCAGCAATTATCTGCTGAAAGTTTAGGAAAAAAGGGTAAGGGCCTTTTTCCTATAATCTCTACAATGCCAAAGGACAATCATAGTCTTTTACAACTTTATTTAGATGGTCCAAAAAATAATTTCTTTAGTTTTTTTTTCACTAGAGAGAGAAGTCCACTTAAATTTAATAATGCATATTTAATTGATGGATTGGAGCACTTAAAAAAGAGCAGCTTAGATCAAGTGTTGTATTCTCAAAAAAAAGCTACGCAAAATGTATTTAATAAGAAAAAATTATCATTTAGAAGTTTTGAAATTAAAAATAAAAGTGAGGAAACTTTAGGTGAACTATTTACATTTTTTATTTTAGAAACACTAATGCTAAGCTCCTTATTAAATGTAAATCCAATTAACCAACCTTCTGTTGAATTGATTAAAATAGAAACAAAAAAAATACTAAAATAGTAATTTACCAAATATTATTTTTGATAAGCCATATTTTTTTTCTCTAAGAACTTTAAAATCTTCTATAAAATTTTCTTTAAATTTCTTATTTCTGTGTATTACTATTAATGTACTTTTGTTAGCAATTTTTAAGTCTAAAATTTTCCTTAATAATTTATTTATATTTTTATCTTTAAATGGCGGATCCAAATAAATTAAATTAATTTTTTCATTATCTATATTTTCTTTGGAAATTTCATATGCATTTATTTCCTTGATGACTGCATCTTTATCAATTTCTAACTCCTTAATGTTTTTTTCTAAAATTTTCAAAGAGGGTTTGTAATTTTCAAAAAAAAAAACTTTTTTTACTCCTCTAGACAAACATTCAATGCCAAACGAACCAGAGCCGGAAAATAAATCCAAAACTACGTCATTTTTGAATTTAATTTTTTCATTCTTAGAATGCTCTAAAATATTAAATATCGACTCTCTAACCATATCCTTTAAAGGTCTTGTTGTTTTATCTGTAGGATTATGAATTAATTTCCCTCTCAGTTTTCCACCAATAACTCTCATTTATCTATGACTTTATGACCTATATCCGATCTATAAAAACCATCTTCCCAATTCAATTTATTAATCTGGTTGATGATTTCTTTTCTACTTGATAAATAACTATCTGAGATATTCACAAAATTTATTACCCTACCTCCAACTGCTAGAATTTTGTTTCCAGAACTTTTTGTTCCAGCATGAAAAATAAAATTATCTTTAGTTGATTTGAATTCTTTTAAATTTTTAATTTCAACATTCTTATTATATTTTTCAGGATATCCTTTTGAGCATAAAGCAATGCACATACTTTTTTTATTTTTCCATTTTATTTCGTGAGTCTTTAATTTTGAATTACAACAAGAATTTATTATTTCCAATAAATCACTGTCAATCAAAGGTAATATAGTTTGGCATTCAGGATCACCCATCCTGACATTATATTCAATTAGGTATGGTTCATTACTTTTTACCATTAAGCCGGCATATAAAAAACCGACGTACTTCTCATTCATTTCACTTATAGCTTTTAACGTTGGCTCAATTATTTTGTTTAAAATTTTATTCTCTAAATCATCATTAATTAAAGTTGAAGGCGAATAAGCTCCCATTCCTCCTGTATTTTTTCCAGTATCACCCTCACCAACTCTTTTATGGTCTTGAGCTGTATTAAAAGTTTTATAACTAATTCCATCTGAAATAATAAAAAAACTCATCTCATCACCTTCTAGGAATTCTTCGATTAATACTTGATCTGTTTTTCCAAATTTACCGTCAAATATTTCATTAACAGCAGTTTTAGCCTCATCAACATTTTGACAAATATAAACACCTTTACCTGCAGCAAGAACATCTGCTTTTACAACAAGAGGAAAATTAGATGACGATAAAAATATAAACGAGTCTTCTTTGGATTTGCAAATTTTAAATTTAGCAGTTGGTATGTTAAATTTTTCACAAATTTGTTTTGTAAATATTTTTGAGCCTTCTAATTGAGCTACTTTTTTTCTAGGACCAAAAACTTTAATATTTTTTGACTCTAGGAAATCTACCAATCCTTCGACTAATGGTTTTTCTGGACCAACAATCACTAACTCGATTTGTTCTTTCTTAATAAAATTATACAAATCTTGAAAATTTTCTAAATTTAAATCAATATTTACAGATATTTCTTCGGTACCCGCATTACCTGGTATTGAATATATTTTTGTTATTTTTTTTGAATTACTTAAGTGATGAACTAGAGCATGTTCTCGTCCTCCACTTCCAATAATTGCAATTTTCATTTAGTAAATATATATCTTAAATATGTTAAATAAGTTAGCTAAATTAAAATACTTAGCAAATAATTTTGAGATCATTGAAGATGGTGATCATGTGATTTGTGCTATCTCACAAAAAAAAATACCACTTGAAAACTTAGCTTATTGGAACGTTGAAGAACAGGAAGCCTACTTTTCGTATGTTGAGGCCTCAATGAAAAGAGATTTATTTGATAAAAACTGATTATATTTTCCACCTATCATGAGTCCAGATCCACTGGTCTATATTTTTTAAAATCATTTTTTCAAGTATCTTATTTAGATGTTCAGTGATTTCTTTGATTGATTTGTTGTTCCCGATTTTAATCGGTTCTGAAACAAACATTTTAAAATAATTATTTTTTCTTCTTTCTATATAAATAGGCACTAGATCACATTTATATTTTTTAATTAATTGTGCGGGTATGGTCGTAGTACTAGCTGGTTTACCAAAAAAATTAATTTTTATACCTTCTCTTACTCTTTGGTCTATCATTAGAGCTACTGAGTTACCTTTCTTTATATTTTCAATAATCTGTCTTGTGCCTGATCTTCCTTTTTTAATTTGATTTTTGCAGATAAAATTTTCTCTAATTTCTTCCATAGTTTTGTTAAGGAATACGTTATTTAGTGGTCTATAAATAGCGCACAAATTTATACCAGCTTTTTCAATTTGGAGCGCCATTAATTCAAAATTATTGAAATGACCAGATATAAATACAGCTCGTCTTTTTTCTTTCTTAATTTTGTTTAGGTTTTCAAGCCCGTCTATTTCAATAAATTTATTTAATTTGCTATTTCTAAATGCTTTAAGAAAAGGATATTCAGCAAGTATTCTTCCATAATTTCCATATATTTTGCTGATAATTTTATTGTAATTTTTTTTGTCTACAATGCCAGATTGTTCTAAATTATTCTCAATTAATTTTTTTGATCTAAATATTGGTCCAAACAAGCGTCCAATAAAATCCCCCAAATTAGATCCATTTTTATAACCAATTATAATTAGTATAAAAAAAAACAATTTTATTAAAATAAATTCAATTAAATAAAAAAACTTCCTCATAATTTCTTTAATAAAAAATTTTTAAATTCTTTTTCTTTTTCAATTTTTAATCCTATTTTTAAAAATTGGATATTTTTTTTTTGTATATTTGATAATCGATTGTAGTCTTTTTCCGTTGTTATAATTTTTAATTTATTACTTTTAGCTATATTTTTTATATTATTTATATCAGAATTCTTATATTTATAATGGTCAGGAAAACTCATTACTTTTTTTATCTTAAAATTATTTTTTTTTAATGTTTGTTGAAATTCCAAAGGATTACCTATGCCTGAAAAAACAAGAAAATTATTTTTAAATTTGAAAGACTCAAGATTTCTAGGAGTGTATTTAGCTCTAAATATTTTTAAATTTGGATTTAATCTCTTTAGAGTTTTCTCAAAAGTTTTATTATTTTTTTCACCATTAAGAAATGCAAGATCATAATTTAAAATATTTGCAATTCTTTCCCTTAATGGCCCAGCAGGCAAAACCAGCCCGTTTCCGACTAGCTCTGAACTATTGAAACAAACAATAGAAATGTCATAATTTAAACTTTTATCTTGTAAACCATCATCTAATATAGCTAACTGGTAATTTTTTTTCTCAGCAATTCTCAGCGCTATATCTCTAAAACTTAAACAAATTAGATTTCCATATTTTGATAAAATATTTTGCTCATCAATTTGATCAATATATTTTTTTTTAATAAATACAGTTTTAAACTTATAGTTTAACATATCATTTATTTTTAAAACTAAAGGTGTTTTTCCAGTTCCACCTAAGTAAATATTTCCAACACAGATTGTTTTTATTTTGAAATATTTTTTAAGACTTAAAGATTTAAAAAAATTGAAAATAATTGTTATCAAACTAAATGGTAAAAGTAATAATGATATGAAATTGAAACTATCCCAAAAAGTGGGTCTTTTTACTTTCATTATAAATAATTTTTAATTTCTTTAACGTTATTTTCAAAAATTTTATCACCTAAATAATTAATTTTATTAATTTTACTGTTTGATATTTTGTAATAATGATTTTTTATAAATACTTTTTCCATTTGATCGATATTTTTAATCTCTGAGGATATTTTTAAATTTTTTAATTCCTTATATATTTCTTTAAAATTATTTACTTTTCTACCATGCATCACATAATTACCCATTCTTACAGCTTCTAAAGGGTTTTGTCCTCCATGGTTTACAATAGAACCTCCTACAAATGTTATGTTGGAAAGTCTCAAAAATTTTGACATTTCCCCATATGTATTAACGATATATACATCACAATTAGCTGAAGGTTTAAGTCCGTTTGTTCTCTCGTTAATTATTAGTTTTAATTTTCTAAGTTCTTGCTTTATTTCATCTGATCTATTTACATGTCTTGGTACTATTATTGTTATTAAATTTTTAAACTTTTTTTTCAATTCCAAGTGTAATTTTCCTATGATTTTTTCTTCATTATAATGAGTACTGGCTGCACAGAATACTTTTCTATTTTTAAAATTTTTTTGAATATTTGTTTCAAAATTTTTTTTACTATTTTTAAAAAATTTCAAATTTCCTATAAACTTAATTTTTTTTACACCCAATCTCTTTAAATAATTTTTTGTTTCTTGATTTTGAGGTAAAGCAATAGTTATCTTACTAAAAACTTGCTTTGCAAAAGTTGGACAGATTTGCCATCTATTAAAACTTTTATTCGTAATTCTAGCATTGATTAAAATAAGGGGAATTTTTTTTGTATCAATTTTTTCGAACATATTTGGCCAAATTTCAGAGTCGACAAATATTGCAATTTTTGGTTTCCATCTATTCAAAAAGTTATTGCATATAAATCCAACATCGAATGGATAATACACATGTACGGTTTTTTTAAATTTTATTTTTTTTATAATTGAGGCAGAACTAATAGTTGAGGAAGTAATAAGTATCTTTTTTATACTTTTATCTTTTTCAAATTTTTTTATTACTGGCAGTATGCTCATTAGCTCGCCAATGCTTGCACCATGAAACCATATTGTTTCACTTGATCTATTTTTAGCGGTCAATGAATATTTTTCCAAAAATCTTTTTGTATCTTCTTTTCCCATAATCATTCTTACAAAAATAACTAATGGTGAAATTACTAAGAAAATTGTGCCAATTATATTATATAGGAGAAACATCAATTGTTTTTGATTTGTCTGTCATATAAATTCTTATATAGGATTGACTCTTTTAGTAATTCTTCATGTTTACCAGATGCTTCTACTTTACCTTTATCAATTAAATAAATATTTTCAGAATTAAGTATAGTTGATAACCTATGTGCAATTACAACTGTAGTTTTATTTTTAGTTAACTCTTGAATTGCTTTTTGAATTTTTTCCTCAGTTTCTGAATCCAATGACGAGGTTGCCTCGTCTAATAAAATAATTTTACTATCTTTTAATAGTGCCCTAGCTATAGAAATTCTTTGTTTCTCACCACCAGATAATTTTACTCCATTCTCTCCAATTAAAGTTTTAAATTTGTTCTCCAATTTTTCAATAAAATCTGTGCTCATCGACATTTTTGATGCATTAAATACTTCCTCATCCGTCGCTTCTGGCTTTGCGTACTTAATATTATTAAATACTGTATCATCAAATAGTGTAGTATTTTGATCAACAATTGAAATCTCTTTTCTCAATGAGTTAAGATTTAAATCTTTAATCTTTTGATTATCAATTAAAATTTCACCTGTATCTGCATCATACACTCTTGGAATTAAATTTAATATTGTAGACTTTCCTGACCCACTATGACCGACTAATGCAGTCATCTTTTTTCCAGTTATGTTTATATTAATATCTTTTAAAACAATGTTATTTGCATTTGATTTATAACTAAAATTAACATTCTTTAGTTTTATTGTTGCATCATCTATTTTTAGAAGTTCACCATTTTTATTCTCTAATATTTCGTTTTGCTGATCTATGATCGGTAATATCCTTTTACCTGCTGACAAACCTTGTCCTATAGAAACATTAACTGTAGCTAAAGCTTTCACAGGCTGATAAGAAAGCATCATAGCGGCTAAAAAAGAAAAAAAATTATTTATACTTAATTGTTCATTCATTATTAATTTTCCTGAATAAAAAATTAGGATTGCAATCATAATACCAGTAACAATTTCCATTATTGGAGATGAACGTATAAATACTGTTGCAATTTTAATTGATTTCTCTTTTAAGTCATTGACAAATTTTTCCGATCTTTCGTGTTCGTAATTTTCTCTCTGAAAAATTTTAATTACTTTATGATTTTTAAATAAATCAATTAAATATTTATTCAAATCACCTGATTTTTCCTGGGCTTCCGTTACAACTTTGCTTATTCTCTTTCCTAGTCTTTTTGCAATTATTGATGCAATGGGTATCATAATTATCGCAATTAGAGAAAGCCTCCAATTTTGGAAAAACATTACAAACAGAAGTCCAATTAATGTAAGACCGTCTTTAAATAAACTTAGAAATGCATTTGTCAGCATTCCAGTAATTTGATTAACATCAAAATTAAGATTTGAAATATATTTTCCAGAATGTTTGTCTTCAATTGTTTCTGTATCAGCTTTTATAAAAGATGATAACATATTCACTTGAATACTTTTTTTTACTTCTTCTGCGGTTTTGATCATTAATATTTTTGCAATGTATAAAGAAATTCCTTTTGTTGAGAAGGCAATAATTATAAGTATAGGAATAATAAAAATTAAACTTTGGTCTTTTTCTATAAAAATTTTTTCAATGGCAGGATCAAGTAGCCAAGCTGTTGCAGATGTACTACCTGCCACAAGAATTGAAAAAATTACTGCCAAAATAATTTTACTTAGATGATATTTTGTATAATCTTTATATAACCTTTTTAATATAGTAATATTATTCATTAATTTAATTTTCCAATTAATAAATTTAATAAAATTATAAGACCTAAAATATTATTACTTTTGAATTTACTGAGGCAGTCCATACCAATTTCAGTTTTTAACTTATAAGTCTGAAAATATAACAAATGTAAAAAGGGTATAATTAAAAATATGAAATAAATATAATCAAAATTCATTATTAATCCTGTAAAAATTAATGATGTTAAAAATATTAAGTAACATAGAGAGATAAATTTTTTTGGATTTTTTTTAAATTTTATCGATGTTGATTTAACTCCAATTATTTCATCATCATTAATATCTTGATATCCGTATATTGTGTCGTAACCTAATGTCCAAAATGTGGCTCCTAAATAAAATATAATTGGTATAATAGAAACTTCATTTTGAATGGATATCCATGCCAAAACTAAGCCATAATTAAAAGTAATACCTAAAAAAAGTTGAGGCCAGTAAGTAAATCTTTTCATCAATGGATATGTAAAAGCTAATGGCATTGAAAGAAGGGCCATATAAATAGTAAATTTGTTAAAATTTATCAAAACTAAAAACGCAATTAAACATAAAATCGCAGCATATATTGCAGCATTAAACACTGAAATCTTTTCTGACGCGATTGGTCTATTTTTAGTTCTTTCTACTAACTTATCAATATTCCTATCTGAAATATCATTTACTATACATCCAGCCGACCTCATTAAAATTGATCCAGATAGAAATAATAAAGCGTAAAAAAAATAATTTTTCCACGAAGAGGAAAAATCGTATGCAATTGTTAATCCCCAAATACATGGCCAAAATAGAAGCATGAAACCAATTGGTTTATTAAGTCTTGTTAATTCAATAAAAATTTTAACCTTTTCAGACATAATTTACTTGTAAATAACAAAGCGTAGATTCATAATCAAACTGATTCGCATGAATATTGATTACACTGTTACCGCATTAATGTTTCCCGCCATTCCTTTGATTATGGCTGTCTATAGTAACAGATTTCATACATTAAGTGGTTTGATTAGAAAAATACACGACGAATATGTTTTTGAAAAGCATACTCCACCAGAGTGGAAGCAGCAGCTAATTAATTTAAATGATAGAGTAAAAAATTTAAGGATTACAATACTTTTTGCAGCATTTGGTTTCTTATTTAATATGCTTACTGTTTTTGCTCTTTATTTAGAGACATATTTTTTAGCTAGAATAATTTTTGGTTCTTGTTGTTTATCGATGATGGTATCAATAATATTTTTTATAAGAGAAATACAAATATCGACTAGAGCGCTAAGACTTCATCTTTCAGATATGGATGATCAATTTAAGGAATAATAACTGCTGGTCCTGTTAAAACCCTATTCTCTAAATCTATGTGAGCTTGTTTAGCTTCACTTAATTTATATTTTTTAGAAATTTCAATTTTTATTTTCCCTGAGAGAACTGCATCAAAAACCAATTTAGCAGATTTTTCTAATTCATCTCTTGTAATTGTATAATGCATTATTGACGGTCTTGTAAAAAAAAGACCTTTTGTATTTATATGTTTTTTGACATCTATAGTGTGAACATATCCAGATGCATTTCCAAATGCTACCATCATCCCTCTAATTTTTAAACATTCTATTGATCCCTCAAAAGTTTTTGCCCCAACACCATCATAGACAACATCTATTCCATTTTTACCTGCTATTTTTTCAACTTCTTCGACAAAATTATGATCTGTATAATTGATGACATGATGACACCCATTTTTTTTTGCTATTTCAACTTTTTCTTTTGATCCAACTGTTCCAATGACTTCACATCCTAAAGCATTAGCCCACTGGCATAATATTTGACCAACACCACCAGCTGCAGCATGAAATAAAACTTTATCTCCTTTTTTTACAGCATATGACCTGTGTAATAAATATTCTGATGTTATTCCTTTCAATAAAATGCAGGAAGCTATTTCATCTGAAATACCTTCAGGTACAGAAACTAATTTTCCCTCTGGCATTATTTGTTTTTCTGAGTATCCACTTATTGGAGCAGATGCATGACTTACTCGATCTCCAACTCTAAAAAGACTTACTTCTGAGCCAATTTCTTCAACTACTCCAGATGCTTCTAATCCAAGTCCACTTGGTAATTCAATCGGATACAAACCTGTTCGATGGTAAACATCAATATAATTAAGTCCAACTGACAAATTTTTAACAAGAACTTCCTTTGGACCAGGTTTACCGATTTCGATATCCTTGTATTCCAAGACTTCTGGGCCTCCAAATTTTTCAAATCTTATGGCTTTCATATTTACTTTACAAAATTACCATTATGGTAATCATCAATTGCTTGAAGTATTTCTTGCTTGGTATTCATGACGAACGGGCCACCTCTTGCAATCTGTTCTCCTATCGGTTTTCCAGATATTAGTAAAAATTTAGCGTTTGTTAAAGCAGTTACTTTCAAGTTTTCACCCTTAGATAATAATATTAATGTGGAGTCTTTAACACTTTCATGTTTATTGTTTCCAATTTCTATCTCACCTTCAATTAAATATATGAATGAATTGTGTGTGGATGGAACTTGATGATTAAAAGTTTTACTTTCATTTAATTCTACATCAAAATAAATTGGATCGACATTGTGTTTTTTTATTGGACCTTCTGAATTTTCAAACTTTCCAGCAATTATTTTTATAAATTTATCTTCATCCTTATGTGTGCTCATTTTATCTGAGTCAATATAATGGTATTCTGGTTTACTCATCTTCTTGCTGGCTGGCATATTAATCCATAGTTGAAAACCATGAAGTTTACCATCGTTCATAGCTGGCATTTCAGAATGAATTATTCCACTACCAGTTTTCATCCATTGCACATCTCCTGCAGTCATTTTTCCTTGACCACCTGTACTATCTTTATGTTCAAAACTACCAGCTAACATGTATGTAACTGTTTCAATTCCTCTATGTGGATGAGGAGGAAAGCCTGCAATATAATCATCTTTATTTTCTGATCCAAATTCATCTAACATTAAAAATGGATCATAATAATTTGGTTCAACACCAATACTTCTTTTTAATTTAACTCCTGCACCATCTGATGCTGGTGTTGGATCTATAATTTTTTCTACTTCGATATTTATCATGTTGTTCATATAGGATATATCTAAATTAAATCAAGTAATTGTGATAAATTACTTATTTGTTTGTTAGGTTCAAAATCTAATTTATCAAAAATATTATTATTTCTATTCACCCAAACAGTGTTGTATCCATAATTTCCTGCACCGGATACATCCCATGTATTTGCACTTAAGAATAAAACTTCGTTCTTTTTAATATTATATTTATTTATTGGAAGGTCGTAAACTTTTGAATCTGGTTTAAAAATACCAACTTCTTCTACAGAAAAAATATCATCAAAAATATCTTTTAACCCATTACTAACAACAAGTTCTTTTAAAAGGTCAGGTGTACCATTTGATAGAATTGCTAATTTATAATTTGATTCTTTTAATTTATTTAAAGCATCCCTTACTTCTGTAAATGGTGAAAGCACTTTATATAAATTCAATAGTTCTGATCTCATTGCATTATCAATATTGTAAAAATTCATAGATTTATCCAAACTATCTTCGGTGATTTGCCAAAAATCCTTATGTCTTCTCATTAAACTTCTAAGCCAAGTATATTCAAGCTGCGTAGTTCTCCAATAATTAGCAAATCCTTCCCATTTATCTCCTAATTTTTCCTTACATTTTTCGGCCGCAGAATTAACATCAAATAAAGTTCCGTATGCATCAAATATGATTGCTTTAATATTTTTCATAAATTAATTTAATTATAATGAGTAATATTAGAATATTTTATCCAGAAAAATTATCAATTAATTTAGAAACTAATTTAACTAAGTCTCAATCACATTATTTATTGAAAGTAATGAGGATTAAACAAGGAGAGACCTTTTCTGTTTTTAATAAATCTGGAGAATGGAAGTCAATTGTAACTGAAATTTCAAAAAGCAGTTTAAATTTCAAGGTTGTTGAACAGTTGAGACAAAAAGATAAAGAGCAAGAAATATGGTTAGCTTTCTCACCCATTAAATCAAATTATTTTAACTTCATGATACAAAAAGCAACTGAGCTTGGAGTAACAAAATTTGTTCCAATTATTTCTGAAAGGACAATTGTTAGAAAGGTAAATAATGAGAGATTAAATAAAATAATTATAGAGTCGTGTGAACAAAGTAATAGAATAAATATTCCTTCAATTGAAAAAACTCAATCATTAGATAAATTCCTGTCTAACAATTCGGATATCAATTTAATCTTTGGAGATTTAAATACGAATAATAAAAAAATTAAGATTTCTAATTCAAAACCAAATTGTCTTTTAATTGGTCCTGAAGGGGATTATTCAGCCGGTGAAATTAAAAAGATTCTAAACTTTAAAGGGTCTCAATCGATAAAACTAAGTGATAACATTTTAAGGTCTGAAACTGCGGTTATATCCGCGTTATCTGTCATCAATTATTTGCAAAATTGATAAATTGTCGCGAATTCTCTAGTATTTTTTATAATATTTTCGATCTATATAGAAAACAAATGAAGAAACTATTTTTTGTTTTTATAGCATTAATTTACTCAGTTGAGGCGTTTGCAAACCAACCAAAGAATTGGCAATTAGGTTTCCAAGAGCCTGCATCGCAAACTATGAGAGATATAGTTTGGTTTCATGACTATATGTTAGTACCAATCATAGTTGCTATAAGTGCGTTTGTTTTATTTTTAATGCTTTATGTGATGGTAAGATTTAGAGCATCGAGAAATCCAAATCCATCTAAAAGAACACATAATGTTTTAGTTGAAATTGTTTGGACATTAGTTCCTTGTTTAATCTTGATCGTGATGGCAGTTCCGTCATTTAAAGTTTTATATTCACAAGATGCAATTCCTAAAGCTGATGTAACTATAAAAGCAATTGGATATCAATGGTATTGGGGATACGAATACCCAGATGAAAATATTATTTTTGATGCTTATATGATCGAAGAGAAGGATTTAAAAGAAGGTCAGCCAAGATTGTTAGCAACAGATAATGTAGTCGTTGTTCCAGTAAATAAAGTAGTTAAAGTTTTAATTACAGCAAATGATGTGCTTCACGCATGGGCATTACCAGCATTTGGAGTTAAAAGGGATGCGATGCCAGGAAGAGTAAATGAAACTTGGTTCAAAGCTGAAAAAGTTGGGACTTATTACGGACAATGTTCAGAGTTATGTGGAATTAAACATGCTTTTATGCCAATTGAAGTAAAAGTAGTTTCAGAAGAAGATTACCAAATTTGGCTTTCAGAGGCGAAGATAAAATTTGCAAAAGATGAAAATTTAATTAATAAAAAACTAGTAGCGAGTAAATAAAAATGAGTTCAGAAGCAGCACATATTCACGATCATCATACCCCAACAGGTTGGAAGAGATGGGCATATTCTACAAATCATAAAGATATTGGAACAATGTATTTAATTTTTGCAATTATTGCAGGAGTGATTGGAACAGCTTTTTCAGTTTTGATGAGAATGGAATTAATGCATCCTGGTGATGACGTTTTAGGTGGTAACTACCATCTTTATAATGTTTTGGTTACAGGTCATGGATTAATAATGATTTTCTTTATGGTCATGCCAGCGATGATTGGTGGCTTTGGAAATTGGTTCGTGCCGATAATGATTGGAGCACCAGATATGGCTTTTCCAAGAATGAATAATATTTCTTTTTGGTTGTTGCCTGTTGCATTTATTTTATTACTTTCATCAATTTTTGTAGATGGACCCCCGGGTGCACAAGGTGTCGGTGGTGGCTGGACGATTTACCCACCTCTATCTTCTACAGCAGGTCAACCAGGTCCAGCAATGGACTTAGCAATTTTAAGTTTACACGTTGCAGGAGCTTCATCAATTTTAGGAGCAGTTAATTTTATTACAACTATATTGAATATGAGAACGCCTGGAATGACTTTGCATAAGATGCCATTATTTGCATGGTCAATATTAGTTACAGCATTTTTATTGTTACTTTCGTTACCAGTATTAGCGGGAGCAATTACTATGCTTCTAACAGATAGAAATTTCGGTACAGCATTTTTTGATGCACAAACAGGTGGAGACCCAACATTATTCCAGCATTTATTTTGGTTTTTTGGTCATCCAGAAGTTTACATTCTAATCTTACCAGGATTTGGAATGATCAGTCATATCGTATCTACTTTTTCAAAGAAGCCAGTTTTTGGATATTTAGGAATGGCTTACGCGATGGTAGCAATTGGAATAGTAGGATTTGTTGTTTGGGCTCACCATATGTACACAGTTGGTTTAGATACTGATACTAAAGCGTATTTCTTAGCAGCAACAATGATCATCGCTGTTCCAACAGGAATTAAAATATTTTCATGGATAGCTACAATGTGGGGAGGATCTATATCATTCAAAACCCCAATGGTTTGGGCTTTAGGATTTATATTTTTATTTACAGTTGGAGGAGTAACTGGTGTAGTTCTAGCAAACGCTGGAGTAGATACTGCATTGCATGATACTTATTATGTTGTAGCTCACTTCCACTATGTACTTTCCTTAGGGGCTGTTTTTGCAATATTTGCAGGCTTCTATTATTGGTTTGGAAAAATGTCAGGGTATGAATATTCTGAGTGGATGGGTCAACTTCATTTTTGGTTAACTTTCATTGGTGTAAATTTAGTTTTCTTTCCACAACACTTCTTAGGATTAGCTGGAATGCCAAGAAGATACGCTGATTATCCAGATGCATTTGCTGATTGGAATTATATTTCTTCAATTGGTTCATATATTTCTGTAGTTGGCTTAGTAGTATTTTTCGCAAATTTAATCTACGCATTTGCAAAAAAGAAAAAAGCAGCACAAAACCCATGGGGAGAAGGGGCCACAACATTAGAGTGGACAGTTCCATCGCCACCAAATTTTCATACTTTTGATGAATTGCCGAAGTTTGAAGATTATGAAGGTACTGAAAAATCTAGTAGTTAGTAACGTCTTAAGGTATAAAAATTAAAATGGCTACGACGTATTCTAAAGTAAAAAAATCAAATTACGAACTAGGTATTATTCCTGAATTATTAAAATTAATGAAACCAAGGGTAATGTCTCTTGTTATTTTCACTTGTGCAGTTGGCCTATTAACAGCTCCAAATTCAGTATCATTTCAACAATCTGTGATTGGGATATTAATTGTAGCCTTTGGCGCTGGAGCAGCAGGAGCACTTAACATGTGGTATGAAGCTGACTTAGATAAATTAATGTCTAGAACGTGCTTACGTCCAATTCCAAGAGGAAAGCTGAACAGAAACCAAGCATTATATTTTGGAACATCGCTGTCAGTTATTTCAGTTGTAAGCTTATACTTTGTTACAAATGCTTTATCAGCATTTCTATTAATGTTTACGATATTATTTTACGTATTTGTATATACAATCTGGTTAAAAAGAAAAACTCCACAAAATATTGTTATAGGTGGAGCATCAGGAGCTTTGCCACCAGTAATTGGGTGGGCAATAGCAACAAATTCTATTTCATTGGAGTCGATTGCTTTTTTCTTAATAATTTTCTTTTGGACACCATCACACTTTTGGGCATTAAGCTTATACAAAGCTGATGATTATAAAAAAGCAGGTATTCCAATGCTTCCAGTAACTAATGGAATTCAGGATACTAAAAAGAACATTCTAATTTATTCTTTGCTAATGATACCAACAATTGTTTTCCCATATTACATTGGATTTGTCGGTGAAGTATTCTTAACACTTAGCTTACTACTTACATTTTATTATAATTTAATTTGTTACCAGCTTTACAACTATAAAGTTGGAAAATTTAACATAAAGAAAGCTAGACATATTTTCAGCTATTCAATTATTTACTTATTTTTAATATTTGTTTTTTTCTTAGTGGATAAAGTTTTATGATAGTTAAAGATCAAAAATTAAAAAAGAAAAATTTATGGACAGCAGTTGGTTTGGTTGCATTTATAGTTTTCTTATTCATTTTCACACTATTTAATATTGGAGTATTTGAAAGACCTTTATGATTAAAAAAAATACTTTAACTCCACTAATTCTAGCAGGAATTTTTGTCTTTATGTTGGGATTGTCTTTTGCAGCTGTGCCTTTGTATGATTTATTTTGTAGAGTAACTGGCTTTGGTGGAACTACACAAATATCGAAAGAAGCTCCTAATATAGTCTTAGATAAAAAAATAAATGTAAGATTAGATACCAACGTTAACAGTGCTCTTGATTGGAATTTTGATGTTGATCAAAAAACAATGGATGTTCAGCCAGGCAAGGTATACAGAATTAAATTTGAAGTGGAAAACACAGGAGATGAAATTTCATCTGCTGTAGCTACATATAATGTTTCTCCATCATCATTTGGAGCATATTTTAATAAATTAGGCTGTTTTTGCTTTGAAAAACAAACATTAGATCCGGGGGAAAAGGCAAGTTACACCCTGGTTTTTTACCTAGATCCAGAATTAGTAAATGATCCAAAAACATCTAGAGTTGAAGATGTTACTATGTCATATACTTTTTTCTCATCTGAATATTATAAAAACGAAAAAAAAGAGAGTTAAAATAAATGTCTGCATCTGGTCAAAAACATGATTATCATTTAGTTGACCCTAGTCCTTGGCCTTTAGCTACATCTATAGCAACACTAGTTACAGCAGTTGGATCTGTTTATTATTTTCACAGTAAAGTTATGTGGGCAATGATTTTAGGTTTTTTACTTATAATTTATTGTGCCTTTATGTGGTTCAGGGATGTTGTGATCGAAGCTGAGCACAAAGGTCATCATACACCTGTTGTTCAAATTCATCATAGATATGGAATGACATTATTTATTGCTTCTGAGGTAATGTTTTTTGTTGCATGGTTTTGGGCATACTTTGATGCAAGTTTATTTCCAAATGAATTCATGGGAAATGTATGGCCACCAAAAGATATTGAAACTTTTGATCCATGGGACATCCCACTTATAAATACTCTTGTCCTACTTTTATCTGGTACAACAGTAACTTGGGCACACCATTCTTTATTAGAGGATGATAGAAAAGGATTTATAAATGGTCTGATCTGTACAGTAATTTTAGGAGCATTTTTTACGTTATTGCAAATTTACGAATACCAACACGCTACATTTAGTTTTTCAGGTCACATTTATGGAGCAACATTCTATATGGCCACAGGGTTTCATGGTTTCCACGTTTTAGTTGGGACTATTTTCTTAGCAGTTTGTTTATGGAGAGGTAAATTAGGACATTTTACTAAAGAACATCACTTTGGTTTTGAGGCCGCTGCTTGGTACTGGCACTTTGTTGACGTTGTCTGGTTGTTCTTATTTGCAGCTATTTACATTTGGGGAAGTTAATAGTTCTTGAAAAATAAGCTATCTTTTTCAATCTTTGTATACTTTTTTATTTTAGTTTTTTTGGCATTAGGTACTTGGCAAATAGTTAGACTAAATTGGAAGCTTGATTTAATAAATTCAATCGACCAATCTTTAAAAAGTGATCCAGTAGAATTTAATGGAAGTAATCCAATTAACTTTAAAAAAATCAAATTTGAGGGAATATTAGATAATTCAAAAATAATTTATTTATATTCTTTAAATGAAAAAGGAGAGCCAGGATTTGACATTGTAAATCCAGTTAGCATTAACAATAAAAGCTATTTAATAAATCGGGGTTGGGTTCCAAGAGATCTTAAATCTAAAAAGTATGTTTCAAATGAAAGTAAATTTGAGGGAGTTTTAAAATTAAAAAGCAAATTTAATTATTTCAAGCCAGATAATGATGTAAATAAGAATTACTGGTTCACTCTTAAAGATGAAGATTTATTGACTTATACGGGAAAAGAATTTTCTCCATTCATTATTAACAATATTAGCAAGCAAGAAGGAATTTATCCCCAGTCAAAACAAATAGGAGCCAATATTTCAAACAACCACTTAAAGTATGCTCTTACATGGTTTTCATTAGCTGTTTCCATTTTTTTAATATATTTATATTTTAGAAAAAAAAATTACTGATGGAATATATAAGCACTAGAAATAATTCAGATCATTTTTCATTTAAAAACGTATTTCTGAAAGGCTTAGCTGATGATGGAGGCCTTTTTGTGCCAAAGTCAATTAAACCATTTAGTAAAGATGAACTAAACAAACTAAGTAGTCTTAATTACAATGAATTAGCAGCCGAAATAATTTTCCCATTTATCGGCGATTTTATGACTAAGGAAGAGTTAATTTCTACAGTATCAAAATCTTACTCAAATTTTAGAGCAGAAGATGTTGTAAAAATCTCTGATTTAGGAAATTTAAAAGTCTTAGAACTCTATCATGGCCCAACTCTTGCTTTTAAAGATATTGCAATGCAACTAATAGCAAATTTCTATCAATATCACTTAGGAAATGAGCAAAAAAAAATTAATATTATTGTAGCAACATCAGGAGACACAGGTGCAGCCGCTATTGATGCTTTAAAAGGAAAAAAAAATTTAAATGTTTTTGTATTACATCCAAATAACAGAATTTCACCAGTGCAAAGAAGACTGATGACAATCCATGAAGAAAAAAATGTATTCAATATTGCTATTGAGGGGAACTTTGATGACTGTCAAAACTTAGTTAAAGCAATGTTTAATGATGAAAAATTCTCAAGCTCAATTAATATGTCAGGTGTTAATTCAATTAATTGGGCAAGAATTGTTGCTCAAGCTGTTTATTATTTTTATGCTTATTTTAAAATAGGCAATGAACAGCCTCTGTCTTTTTCTGTCCCGACTGGAAATTTTGGAGATATTTATGCTGGTTATTTAGCAAAGAAACTCGGTCTTCCAATTGATAAACTTATTGTAGCTACAAACAAAAATGACATTCTTCATAGAGCAATTTCTGGTGGAGATTACACTCAAAAGAAAGTTGAGGAAACAAATACCCCCAGCATGGATATCCAGATAGCAAGTAACTTTGAAAGACTTTTATATGATGTAAAAGACTGTAACTCTGAAGTTACAAAAGATGTGATGAGTAAGATAAAAAATAATAATTATCAAATTGATAATAGTGACTTAGATGAAATAAAAAAGAATTTTACATCTGAAATGTTAGATGAAAACGAAACTATCCAAATGATAAAAGATATAAATAAAGAATATAAAGTTGTAGTTGATCCACATACTGCAGTTGGAATAGGTGCTGCAAAAAAACTTGGGTTAGAGCAAAATTGTGTTGTTTTATCTACAGCACACCCTTGTAAATTTCCAAAAGCAATCGAAGATGCAATCTCAAAAACTGAAGAATTACCAGATAGTCTTAAATATGTTTATGATAGAGATGAAAAATTTGAGGTTATTTCAAATGATATAAACAAAGTTAAAGAATATGTAATAGACTCAATATGAAATTAAAAATAAAAGATCAAATCCCAGATATAGAAATTTTTCATTTAGCAGGTGATGAACCACAAATTAGTAAAATTAGAGATATATTAGGAAAAGGTAAAGTTGTTTTATTCGGATTGCCTGGTGCCTTTACTTCTACTTGTTCAAAACTTCATCTTCCTGGATATGTAGCTAATGCCGATAAAATAAAAGCCAAAGGAATAGATAATATATTTTGTTTATCTGTGAATGATCCTTTTGTTATGAATGCTTGGGGAGAAGCAAACAATGCAGCTGGCAAAATTACAATGTTATCAGATCCGTATCTATTATTTACAAAAGCCATCGGTGCTGAAGTAGATAGAAATTCAAAAGGAATGGGTATTCGTTCAAATCGTTATGCAATGGTTATTCAAAACTTAGAAGTAGTTAATATTCAAGTTGAGAAAGAAACTAAACAATGTGGTTTATCCTCAGCAGAGGGCGTTTTAGATTTATTATAATTAGTAGGGCAGTTCTGTTGCCAGGTGCCCCGAACTTTGTTTAAATAATCCTTGTATTTCGGCAATTAGCAATCGTAGAATTAGACTAATCTTACAATAATTACATATGGATTACGTATGAAATTTCATACGTCATGCACCTATATTTTAGACTCCTGGTTTGAGATTTGGTAACCTTTAAAAAGATATAATTGCAATGTAAAAAAATGAACAATGGCACTAGGTGATATTTTCAAATCTAAAAAAGACTTTAAAAATCATGAAATAAGAAATTTTGACAATCTGATATCTAATTTACATAATCTAACGAAGCATAAGTTTGAACTAATCCATAAATCTATAGACAAAATTACAACAAGAAACTGTGCAACAGAAAAGTTATTCTATCATTTTAAACTTAAAAAAGGCTATGCAACTATAACAATAAAGAAAAATTATTTTAAAAACGAGGAAGAATCAGACATGGAAACTCAACTTGATTGGAACCAGAAACATTACTTGGATCATTTAAATCCAAAAAGTGAATATCCAGTTTTTGATTATCTAATGAGTTTTAATCGTCAAATTAAGGAAAGAACAGGTGAAACAATAGGATCATTTAAGTTCAATCTTGATCCAGCAAAATTACTTTTTGAAAAGAACTTAGAATTAAAGTTAAAAAAAACAATGAAAAAATGGGTAAATAAAACATTTAAATGAAGATTAAAAATTTTGACAATGTAGTTATCCTAAGACCTAAAAAATCATATTTTAAAGATGGTTCAAGATTTGAAGGGCAATCAAATAAAGTTAAAGGCTCAAAACTTCCAGACGGTTATGGTAAATTATATTATCCAAATGGTCATATTCAATACAAAGGAAACTTTAAAAATGGATTGTTTAATGGATATGGGGAATACATTTCACCAAATCATTATGAATACTTAGGAGATTTTAAAAATAATAAAAAACATGGAAATGGAAAAATTATTTGGAAAAATGATAAAGCTTCATTTAAGGGCATATTTAAAAATGATAAAGTTATCAAAGGAGAGTATATACTTTCAAATGGCAACAAATTTACTGGCTTAATAAAGAATAACAAATTTTATATAGGGAAATATATAGATAAAGAAATTCAAAGAAGTTTCGACGGAGTATTTATAAATAATGACTATTTAAAAGGTACAATTACATTTCCTAACGGAGATAGGTTTAAAGGAACTTTTAGGAAAAATGAGCCCTATAAATCTGGCAAGTGGACTCTTGCAAATGGTAACACTTATACGGGTGAATTTAAACATGTGAAGAAAACAGAAAATGAGATTACATTTTTATGGCATGGAGAAGGCCTTTATGAAACTAAGCAATTTTATTATAGAGGATCTTTCAAAAATAAAATGTTTCATGGATGGGGTGTGCTAACACATAAAACAAAGGAAAGCTTTGTTGGCAAATTTAAAAACAATGAAATGTACGATGGTGTTTATAAAGATGCTAAAAACGGTATGCATGTCATTGAAAAATTTAAGATAAAATCCGGTTACTTAATTAATAAAAACTAAATTGACAAATTTAAAAGGGGGTTCTGTTACCAGGTGTAGCTAAATTGTTGCAGAAGACCTTGCTAATAAATCCACTTCATTATTAAGTTTATCTGTTGAATGTGCTTTTACCCAACTCCATTTAATCTCAAATGTATTTGAAAGATTATCTAATTCGGTCCAAAGTTCTTTATTTTTAACTTCTTTTTTGTTAGCTGTTTTCCAGCCATTTTTTTTCCAATTATGTATCCATTCAGTTATCCCAGATTTTACATATTTAGAGTCTGTAAATATTTGAACTTTGCTTCCTTTTGGAATTTTTTTTAATGCTTTGATAGGAGCTAGCAATTCCATTTGATTATTTGTTGTTTCTTTTTTGCTTCCTTTAATTTGAGTTTTCTTTCCATTTTCAATAATGATTGCTGCCCAACCACCATTTCCTGGGTTTCCAATGCAAGAACCATCTGTGTAAATTTTAATCATCAAGAATAATCCTTAAATGAACTCAGATTTCTATGAAAGTTTAACTTATCTATATACTCCTTTGGATCTTTAATTTTAATGAAAGCATTTTTAGGAGTATTTAAATAATCATATGATCTAGTTAAAAGATATCTTAAAGCTGAACCTCTACACAATGTATTAAAATTTATTTTTTCTGTTTCAGTTAATTTTCTGACTGATTGGTAGCCTTTTAATAAATTTGAGGATCTATTTTTGTCTAGTACAAATTTTTTATTTTTCTTTTTAAAGCATAGTGCGTTAATACAAGTCGCCAATTCGTAAGAAAGAAAATCATTTGCTGAAAAATAAAAATCTATAAGACCAAAATATTTACCTTTGTTAAAAAAAATGTTATCAATAAAAAGATCTCCATGAATTATTCCATTTGGTATTTTTTTAGGCCATTTTTTTTTGATATCTCTCAAATCATCTTTCATTAAATCTTTTAAGTTTTTAGACAATTTATTAATTTTATTGTCTATTTTATTTAGAATTGACCCCCATGAATTAACCGATAGAGAATTTTTTCTATATAATGTCAATTTTTTTGAAGCTTTATGAAGAAGTGCAGCATTTTTTCCAACTATAAAACAATCCTTATTATTTAGTTGTTCTTTATCTTTTCCTTCCAAGAAACTGACAATACAAGCTTTTTTATTTTTTAAATTAAATAAATATTTGCCTTTTTTGTCTTTAATGGGAACTGGACATTTTACTTTTAATCTAGATAGACCAGACATAAGATTAACAAAAAATGGAAGATCTTTTTTCTGAACTCTTTTTTCGTAAATAGTTAAGATATATTTATTTTTTTTTGTTTTTAAAAGAAAGTTGGTATTTTCAATACCTTTTTTTATACCTGAGTAATTTATAATTTTCCCAATATTATATTTTTTCTCGATATATTTTATCTGCTTATTATTAATTTTAGTATAAACAGCCATTAATTTAATTTTCCAGGAATTTTAAAAGTTATATTTTCTTTTACGATTTCAACTTCTTCTATGTTGACAGTAAATTGATCTTTTAACTCTGCTATAAATTTTTCAACAAGTATTTCTGGTGCTGAAGCACCTGATGAAATTCCAATTGTGTTACATTCTTTAATCTTATCTATTGGCACTGGACTTTCTGAGTGTATTAACTCAGCAGAATTGCAACCAGAGTTTTTAGCAACCTCAACTAATCTTACCGAGTTAGATGAATTCCTGCTTCCTATTACAAAAAACATATCACATTTATCTGCTATTTCTTTGACAGCCGATTGTCTATTTGTTGTTGCATAACATATGTCATCTTTTTTAGGCTCTTTAATATCTGGGAATTTAGATTTTAGAGCTGCAATTATATCTTTGGTATCATCTACAGAGAGTGTTGTTTGAGTTATGAAAGATAGCTGTTTATTTGAAATATTTTCATACTTATTTGCATCCTCAATATTTTCTATTAAATCTATTGAACCTTCAGGCAATTGACCCATAGTTCCTATGACTTCTGGATGATTTTTGTGTCCTATTAATAATATATGATGTCCTTGTTTATTTAAGTTTTCTGCTTCTCTATGAACTTTAGATACTAGAGGACACGTTGCATCTACAAACATCATATTTAAATTAGAAGCTTCCTCTGGAACAGATTTTGGCACTCCATGTGCTGAGAATATAACTGGTCTAGACTTATCTTTGATTTCATCTAATTCTTCAACAAATATCGCTCCTATTTTTTTTAAACTTTCTACAACATGTTTGTTATGTACAATTTCGTGTCTCACATAAACTGGAGCACCAAATTTATCTATACTCTTTTTTACAATTTCAATTGCTCTATCAACGCCTGCACAAAATCCTCTAGGTGCAGCTAAATAAATTTTTAAATTTTTGTTACTCATTTTTTTTCTACCATGAATTCAAGTAAAATATGAGGGAAGGTCAATGAAGCCAATCCAACAAATATTATTTTAATAATACTTTCATCTATACCAAATTTTTCTGAAATAAAATAAAAAACTATTAAATACATTATTGCTGTGATTACTGTAAGTGGAATAATTTTTCGCAAAAAAATAGGAAATCCTTTCACCAAATTTTTATTTATTTCACTAATTAAACTTAGTGAGTGTCTTATAGAATGAAGAAAGCAGAAATAAATTGTAAAAGCCAATATAGGATTAAAAAAATAGTTTAAAATAATTATTGAAAAACTATCTAAAAAAAGAATTGATCTTAAATCATTATTATTACCTCTATATATAAGAAAATTACTTAGCACTGACAATATAACTAAAGGAATTAAAAAATTATTAGCCACAATATTTTCGTCTATTGAAAAGTTTAACATTTTAAAAATTTCGATTGTCTCAGCTTTATGAAACAGCAAGGGTGTTGAAATAACTAATGATCCTTTAATAAAATAAAAAATTTCTAATAAATTAACATTTTTTGTTTCGATAAAGTCACTATCCTCCTTGCCAAAATGATATGCCGCAACTATTAAAAAAAGCGAAAGCAATAATATTGGACTTAAAATCCAAATTAAAATAACAAAAATAGCAATACCTATATAAGTTATATAGAACACTTCTGTATTTTTAATTTTATAAATTTTTAAAAGTTTTTTACCCTTTTCATGATCCAGCGCACCGTGAGAGATACCAATTGTAAGAATTAAAAAAAAACTAAAAAGTATAAACGAATTATCTCTCAATACCTCAAAGGCAGAAAAAAAAATACAGATATTAAAAAAAATAATAGAATGAAAAAAATTTATTTTGTTGATCATTATTTAAATACAGCTTTAATAAAAATCCATTTTGGCATCTTTAATATAATGGATAAGTCCTCGAAAATATTACTTTTATTGGAAAGGAAATTTATTACTGTTTTTGACTTGCTTTTAAACATTTTGAAGAAAATATTTGGCATTATCTCTGGCTTTTCAGCTAGAACTTTCAAAAAAACATTGTCTAAAAACTTATACTTACTTTTTATATTGAAAGCTCTAGTTTGGGTTATTTTATCAATGTTTTGGGTAATATATTCTGCTTGTTCTTGAATATTTAGGAAAGTATAGCCAGTACTTAAACGCGTCATACCTCCAGCAGTTCCAATATTAATCGTATTTTTGTCGTTTTTAAATTTTGGATAAAATAATGGTATGGCCCCAACTTCTTTATAATTAATTTTATATTTTTTTAATTTTAAAGTATTTTCGATGTAATCAGTAATTTGTTTATCATAATCTTTTTCACTATCATCTTCCATTTTTGAAAGCCACGTAGTTTCGATTAAAGCTGATTTTTTTGAATAGGGTAGTGTATAGAAAAAATGAACGCTTTTTTTTTGATCACAATCAAAGTCCATTAAATTCATTATTTGATCATCAAAAAAATCTTTTTCGGTTTCAATCTCAACACCTTGAAAGTGTTGCCATAAATTAGAATCTTTATTCTCAAGATTTGGCAAACTGTTAAATAAAATTGCGTTTTCTGTATTTACTTCACTAATATCTTTAAAGAATTGAATATTTGGATTTTTATTGATTTTATTTAAAATTTTTTTGTAGAATAGTCCACTATCAATACTTTCGTAAGGAGTTTCTTTACAATCTTTATATTCAACATTTCCTTTAAAATTGATTGTATAATCTTTCCATCTTTTTTTTACACAGTCATCAAACTTGTGAGGTACAGTTTTCCAATATGACCAAGTTTTATCTCTTTTATATTCATCTCTTTTTTCAATAATTGCTAAAGTCTTATTTTTAAGTTTATCGTGATACTCTAACTCATAAGCCAATGTTAAACCTGCACAGCCACCTCCAATAATTATGTAATCAAAATCTTTCATTATACTCAATATCTTGCATTATTATCTCATGCTCTTTTATTGTAAGTTTTTTATCTTCTTTTACAAAATATAATTTAATTAAATCACCAATAGATAGCACTGTATGTAAGACTTTTCCCAAATTGTTTACATAAATTTTTCCTGATTTATTATAATTTTCTAAGTTTCCTTTTTTTAAGATTTCATTTCCAATTTGTCTATATACTCGTCTTGCAACCAAAATCGAAAATCTTAAAAAGAATGGAATTTTTTTAATTGATACAAAAGAATTACTATAAAATTTGTCAGCGATTTTTAGAATTCTTTTAATTTCATCAAAATTCTTTTTTATATAAAACCTATTATTGCTTTCATCTTCAATAACATCTCTTGAAATATTAGTTAATTGCATTGCAATGCCTAAGTCAATCGCTCCTAAAAGTGCTGATCTTTCTTTGACATTTAAAATTTTTGCCATCATTAATCCAACTGTTCCAGCCACTCTATATGAATAAACATATAGATCTTTGTCAGTGTTAATTTCTACTTTTGATTTTATATCAGCCTCTACGCCATCGAATAAATCATCAATTATTTTTTGTGATATTCCAAATTTGTTTATTAAAGCCCACATATTTTTAATTATTTGGTTATTTTCATTTTTTAATTTGAAATCTTCTTTGAAACTATTGAAATTTTTTAATTTCGTATCAAGATCACCTTTTTCATCTGCTATATTGTCTATGTATCTACAAAAATCGTACAAATCAGAGCAATCAGAGTAGACTTGTTTTGGTAAAAAGAAACCTGCCCAATTAAAAGATTTAGCGTATATCGACAAATAATTTTGTTCATTCATTACAAAATTTTATCTAAGACCTTTGCGGATGATAGGACTCCTGGAACACCAGCTCCAGGATGAGTGCCCGCTCCAACAAAATATAAACCGTCATAAACCTCAGATTTATTATGAAATCTAAAGTATGCTGATTGAGAAAATTTTGGCTGAATTGAAAAACCAGAGCCATATTTTGTGTTTAATTCATTCTCAAAATAATCAGGAGTTAAATAAAAATCATCTACAATATTTTCTCTTAAGTTAGGTAATAAACTTTTTTCCATTTTATCTATCACAAGTTTTTTTAGATTCTCACCTTCGATTGACCAGTTTATTCCTGATTTATTATTAGGTACAGGCACTAATACATAAAAGCAATCATGGTCTTTTGGTGCCATACTCGAGTCAGTCGCGGTAGGCCTATGTAGGTAATAGCTTATATCGTTATTTAATTTTTTGTTTACAAATATATCATCCAAGTGTTCTTTGTACTTATCGCCAAACTTTATAGTATGATGTTCAACATTTTCGTATTTTTTCTTTGTTCCAAAATAATAAACAAACAAACCCATTGAATATTCCATTCTATTTATCTTCCAATTAAATAAGGTGTTATATTTTTGATTATTTAGCATTTTTGAATAAACACCGGGAGGATCTGCATTACAAACAACGTTATCTGCTTTAATTTCCTCATCTTCACTTGTCACAACCCCGACAACTCTTTTATTTTCTGTAAGCAAGTTTTTAACTTCTTTACCTTTAATAATTGTAACATCTTCTTCTAACATCAATTTCTCAAATCCTTTTATGATTTGTCCTGTTCCACCCATTGAATAATGAATTCCCCATTTTTTTTCTAAATATAAAATTAATCCATATATAGAGGTTGTAGTAAAAGGATTCCCACCTACCAATAATGGGTGCATACTAAATAATCTTCTTAGTTTTTCATTTTCAATAAAACTACTAACCAAAGAATAAACAGATTTATAACTTTTTAAACTTAGCAATGCAGGAATTTGCTTAAACATAAATGAAGGTTTATCAAATGGCACATCTGATAATTCTGAATAACCCTTATCAAATATTTTTTTTGTAAATTTAAGTAAATTTCTGTAACCCACAACGTCTTTATGGTTGATTAATGCAATTTGCTCTTCCATTTTCTTTTCATCTGCTGAATAATCGAAATGGCTTCCATCTTCAAAAACAAATCTGTACCAAGTATCCAAATCTTTTATTTTTATGTAATCATCTGGATTTTTATTAAAAAGTTTAAAAATTTCATAAATTAAATAAGGAGCAGTTATTACAGTTGGTCCACCATCATAAGTAAACCCATTCCTTTTAAATACTCTGGCTCTTCCACCTAAATCTTTTTGTTTTTCAATTAAAGTAACTTTATGACCTTTTGCTCGAAGTCTAAGAGCTGCCGCCATACCACCAAAACCTGATCCAATTACAATGGAATTCATATTCCCTAATTTACATTATTTTTATAAAATTTGATAAACTATCTTCGTTTAAGAACTGATTTTCTTTAATTCTGTCTTTGTTTCTTCAAGATTTTTATTAAACAAATTATCAAGTTTAGACTTATCAACAGATGTTGTAATAATTTTTTTCACAGATTCTACAGCAATATTAATTGATGAATCTTTAATTTCTTTAATAGCATTATCCTTCATTTGAGAGATTTTAGTTTTTGCTAGACTTTTCTTGAGTTCAGCTGATTTATGAAATTTATCATTCATTTCAATTACAAATCTTTCAGTTTCATCTTTTGACTGCTGCATAATCTTTTCACTCTCAATTTTTGCAGTATCTAGCTTCTTTTGCGCCTCATCCAATAGTCTTTTAGATTCAGCTCGTAGTTTTTCACTTTCATCAATCTCGTTTTTGATATCAGTAATCATTTTGCTCAATAAATTATTAACATTTTGAGGAACTTTTAAATAAATTAGCACTCCAAAAAATATTACAAAAGATACTGCTACCCAAAATGTTGCATCAAATGCCATTATGTTTTTCCATTTCTTTTTTAGAAAGATCTTCAACTATGGCTGAAAGACTACTTTTATTTATATCTTCACCAATTAATTGTTTAACTAGATCAGAGGATGTCTCAATTGCAATTTTAGTAATTTTCTCTTGAGAAGTTTTTTTTAATTGGTTTATTTCTTCTTCAGCTTTTATTATTTCTTTTTCAATATCCTTTTCTAAAGATAATCTTTTATTATTTATATCGTCCAAAACTTTTTGTCTTTCACTATTAAAAAAGTTTTTCGCCTCAGTTTTTGTATCATTGATAATTTTATCAAATTCTTTAACTTTTTTTTCAGTTTCTTCCCGTTGCTTGTCTGCAGTTTCGATATTCTCTAAGATTTGTGATTTTCTGGTTTCAAGATTGTTACTAATCTTTGGTAGTATGAACTTAGATAAAATTATAAATAATAATCCAAAAGTAAGTACTAACCAAAAAATTTGAGATATCCAAAACTCGGGATTAAGCTGGGGCATGCCTCCACTCTCAGCGCTTTGAGCGCTATAAGTAAAGATAAGACTTAAAGCTAGAAATTGAAAAATTATCTTTTTCAACATTAATTAAAACGCGAAAAGAATAATTAATGCAACAACTAATCCAAATAAACCAGTCGCTTCCGCTAATGCAAAGCCTAATAGCAAGTTTGGAAACTGCTTTTGAGCTGCGGATGGATTTCTCATTGCACCTGAAAGATAATTTCCAAAAATTATCCCAATTCCAACTCCTGCACCTGCAAGCGCAATTGCTGCTAGTCCTGCTCCTATCATTTTTGCTGCTTCTAATTCCATTATATCCTCCTTATGTTAATTAATGGTGTAAATTTAATGCATCATTCAAATAGATACATGTTAAAATTGCAAATACATATGCTTGAAGAAAAGCAACTAATATCTCCAAACCTGTTAATGCAACTGAAAAACCTAGTGGTAGCCAGCCCCCAACAATTCCTAAGCTAACTACGAAACCTCCAAAAACTTTCATCATCGTATGGCCTGCCATCATATTTGCAAACAATCTAACTGATAAACTAATTGGTCTACTTAAGTATGAAATTATTTCTATAACAACTATTAATGGCAATAAAACCATTGGAACTCCACTTGGCACAAAAAGTTTTAAGTATCCAAGTCCATGTTTAATAAATCCAATTATTGTTACTCCTATAAATATAAATGCTGCTAATACAAAAGTTACAATGATGTGGCTAGTGACAGTAAAAGAGTATGGTATCATCCCAAACATGTTACAAAATAAAACAAACATGAATAAAGAAAATATGAAAGAAAAGTAAGGTTTAGCTTTTGATCCAGCTGTATCACTTATCATTTTTGAGATAAAAGAGTAACTGAGTTCTGCAAGTAATTGAATTTTATTTGGTATGATAGATCTCTTCGTACCTAAATTAAAAATAATTAATATTGTTAGTGAACTTATAACCATAAACAAACTCGCGTTTGTGAATGAAATATCTATGTTATTTATTTTAATTTCTGGACCAATTCGGTAAACATTGAATTGGTACATTGGATTTGCTGCCATTTGCCTACTATTTTTGCATTTTTTTCGCTGATCTAATAACGTTCATAATCCCAGCTATCACACCAATAAAAAAAAATATTAAAATTAACCAAGGTTTAGTACCAAACCAATTGTCTAAAATAAACCCAATAATTGTCCCAACAGCTACTGCAGATACCAATTCCGTGCTCATTTTGAAGGCTGACCCCATACTTGAGCCTTTATTTCCCTCTTGAGATTTTTTGTCTTTATCAGTTTTATTTTTTGCAATTTTTAGGCGAGTTTTAAACTGGTCTTCATCCATTATTAAGCAACCATATTCTCTGCTTTTTGAAGATCTACAGCAACTAGTTGGCTAATTCCTTTTTCTGGCATTGTTACGCCATATAGTCTGTCCATTTTAGACATGGTTAAAGCGTGGTGAGTTACAATAATAAATCTTGTAGATGTAATTTTAGTTAGTTCAGTTAAAAGATTGCAAAATCTTGTTACATTCGCATCGTCGAGAGGTGCGTCTACTTCATCGAGAACACATATCGGAGCTGGATTAGTAAGAAACACTGCAAAGATTAAAGATAAAGCTGTCAAGGCTTGTTCACCTCCAGATAATAAAGTTATTGATTGTAATCTTTTTCCTGGTGGACTTACTAACATTTCTAATCCTGCATCTAAAGGATCATCAGAGTCTACTAGTTCTAGCTTCGCGCTACCCCCATTAAATAGTTTGGTATAAACTTCATTAAACTTTCTATTAACTTTTTCAAAAGCATCTAGAAGTCTTTCTCTGCCTTTCTGATTAAGTTCAGTAATACTTTCTTTTAATTTTATAATTGCAGTTACTAAATCTTGTCTATCTTTTTCCATTTTCTTAATTTCATCTTCATATTTTGAAGTTTCTTCATCTGCTCTTAAGTTAACTGAACCTAATTTTTCTCTTTCTCTTTTTTTTTCATCAAGCAATTCCTCTTGTGTTACTGTATCTGGATATTCAGAAGCATCTTTTAAATTTGAAAAATTTAGTATATCATCTTCTTTTAAATTAAGTTCTGTTGATACTCTTTCTAATAAATCATTTCTTCTTTTATTCAAACCATCAATTGTTGCTCCAGAGCTTGCTTTTCGCTCTCTTATTTCAATAGACTCTTCCTTTGTTGTACTTAGATTACTTCTTAATTCGTTAATCTCTTTATCTAGTTCATCTATTAATATTTCATTATCACTTTTTTCTTTTTCAGAAATTCTTAAACTTTCAGATATTTGTCCTTTTCTTTCAGCTTGTGTTTGAGGTTGTTTTTCTAGGTCATTTAATTTTTTTTGTTGAGTATCTTTTCTACTATTTAATTCATTAATCATTTTTTCAGAATTTACCAATAGGTTTTTCCAACTTTCTATTTCTTGGTCAATTATTTTAATTCTTTCACTTCTCTTGATTGATTCTTTTTTAATATTTTGATTTGTACTAAATGCTTCAGCATATTCTTCCTGTAGACTTTTGATTTCTTCGTTTTTCTTAGTTACTGTTACAGCTAAATCGTCATCATGCATTTCATTAATTTTCATTTTTAAAAATGAAAGATTTATTTTGCATTCATCTATTAAATTAGTTGCACCATTGATATTATTCTCTGAGAGCATTTCTTTTGCTTTATCTAACTGCTCGCTTGCTAAATCAATAGTTTCTGAGTTCTTTTTTAGAGTATCAAGGTTTAGATTTTCTAGTATTCTCTCTAATTTATCCTGCTCATCTTTTAATTTTCCTTTTGCATTTACCAAATCTAAACCTGACAATTTTTCAGTTTCATAATATTTTGAATCGACTATAATTAATTTTTCTTTTTCTTCTCTAAGTCTTTTTTCATTAGAGTTTGCGTCGATGATTATGCTTTTTTCTCTAACAATATCCTCATCTATTACACTTAAAGCTTTTCTAATTGATTGTATTTCATCATTAACCCTGTCTTTCTCTTCATCTAAACTCTTTAACTCCAAATTTAATCTTTGTATTTTTGATAAGTTTTCTTGATTTTTTTCTCTTATAGGATTTACATTCTTATTCTTTTCAATAATCTTCATGCTTAAATCCTCTAATTTATCATTGAAGGACTTAACTTGATCATCAGCCTCATTGTTGATCTCATTCTCTACTTTAATTTCATTATCAATTTCTAAAAGACGTAAATAATATAAACCTGCCTCAACTTTTTTTATTTCTTCTGAAATAGATTTGTATTTTGCAGCCTCTTCAGCTTGCTTTTGCAAATTTGCTAATTGTCTTTCCTGCTGTCTTCTTAATTCATCTGCCCTTTTTAAATTATTTTCAGCAGCGCCTAATCTTAATTCTGCTTCGTGTCTTCTAACATGTAAACCTGCTATACCAGCTGCCTCTTCTAAGATAGCTCTTCGATCAGAAGGTTTTGCCGTGACTAATGCTCCAATTCTACCTTGACTAATAATCGAAGGTGAATGAGCACCTGTTGATAAATCGGCAAAAAACATTTGAGCATCTTTAGCCCTAACTTCTTTGCCATTTATATAAAATTTTGAGCCTTTATCTTTTTCTATTTTTCTTCTTATTTCAATTTCATCGAGCTCATTATATTGAAGAGGACCATCTTTATTATCATTTGATAAACTCACTAAAACTTCTGCAATATTTTTTGATGGTTTGTTTGAAGTTCCAGAAAATATAACATCTTCCATTCCCGAACCTCTCATACTTTTTGCTGATGTCTCCCCCATACACCATCGCAGTGACTCCACTATATTTGATTTACCGCAACCGTTTGGACCAACTATTCCAGTCAAACCTTCTTCAATCAGGAAATTCGTTTTTTCAGCAAAAGACTTAAATCCATTTATTTGGATTTTTTTAAATTCCATTCACTGACTTATATCAGTTTTTCTATGTATTTTTTTAATTTTTTGTAGTTTGAGTGATTTTCAAACTTTTTTCCGTTAATTATGACTGTAGGAGTAGAATCCACTTTGTACTTTTTAACACCTTCGATTCGGTCTTCTAAAATATGATCCTCTATTTTTTTATTTGCTAAACACTTATCAAAATCTAGATTATATTTAGTATTATCAATAAATTTTTTCATTGCTTGATTTGCTTCTATTTCATTTTTTCCTTTGATCCACTTATCTTGATTTAAATAGAGGTGATGCAAAATTTCATGCTCACCGTCATTTCTACAATGTGCTAATTTAGTTGCATTAAATGCTATGATATCTAGTGGAAAGCTTTTAAATTCTATTGAGATCAATCCTTTATCAATAAAGTCTTCTTTTAGTTTAGGATAAATATTTTTATGAAAATTTGCACAAAAACTGCAAGTTAAAGATTCAAAAACCATTAACTTAACTTTTGAGTCCGCATTCCCTACTAAAATTGGTTTAACTTCAGAATTAGCATTAATGAAATTTAAAAAGATTAAAATTGATACAAGTATTATTTTTTTCATTTTGTCTTAAAGTGCTTACTAAGCTCTAACAGTGAATTTTTTATTTTGTCATTTTTAATATTTTTTATGCTCTTTATATGTTTATTTTTTGTCGCATTAATAGTGCTATCTTTGCGGCTTTCTTCAATTTTTCCATCAAATGTATTCAATTTAATGTCATCCAAAACATGATAGCCAAAAAAAACATTAATTTTTTTTATTATTTCTTTTTTAGAATACTCAAGATCAACTTCATTTCCCCTCTTTACCAAAATATTTAAACGACTGCCCGATAACTTATTTGAACTTTTATATGACCTAGGAAAGCTAACTTTAAATAAATCTTTACCTACTAAATATTTCCAATTATCTAAAGTTTCATTATAAATTTTACCTTTTTTACTAATTATTCTTTTTGCTTCTGTGGGTAAAGTATCTTTAAAAGATCTTAAACCTTGAATGAAATTATATCTCTGCTTAGAATTATATTTTTGACTCATATGAATAGTAAAAACATATCAAATAAAATTCTACATTGGTACGATAATAATAAAAGAATTTTACCTTGGAGAAAAAAAATTTCTCAGAGGCAAAAAGAATATTATACGTTTGTTAGCGAATTTATGTTACAGCAAACTCAAGTAAAAACAGTTATTCCTTATTTTGAAAAATTTGTAAAACAAATTCCAACCTTTCAATCATTGGCAAATGTTCAAGAAAAGATCTTAATGAAACATTGGGAAGGCCTTGGTTATTATTCAAGAGCAAGAAATCTAAAAAAAAGTGCAATTATAATTGTTAGAGATTTCCATGGTAAGTTGCCAAGATCCTATGATAAGTTGTTACAATTACCAGGAGTAGGTGAATATACATCTAGAGCAATAATGTCTATAGCATTTAACCTTAAAACTATTCCTTTAGATGGAAATGTAGAGAGAATTCTTAAAAGAACTCTATATTTAAAAAAGCAGAATGAGATATCTAAAGATTTTTTAAAAACAAAAATTAATTTTTTTGGACTATCCAATCGCGCTAGTGATTACTCCCAAGCAATCATGGAGATTGGTGCTTTAATATGCAAACCAAAAAATCCAAGTTGTAAAGAATGTCCATTAAATAAAAATTGCATATCTCTAAAAAAAAATGATTTTGAATTAACCAAATTTAATAAAGAAATAAAAACTAAATATTTTGAAGCTACTATTTACAAAAAACATAATAACTACTTATTAGTCAAAAATGATAAATTTAAATTTTTAAAAAATATGCCAATTTTTCCTATGACTGAAGTCCAAGAAAGCAAGTATAAATATTCAAGTAATAAAAAAATTAATATAAAATTATCTAATATGGAAATGAAAATTTTGTTAAATAATTCAAAAAGACCTCCAAAGATTAAAAATAAAATATTAATTAAAAAAGATAAATTAAGCTCAGAAATAATTCCATCATTTACTAAAAAAATATTTTATACCATTTCAAAATCTGAATGAAAAAAGTTGCAATTGTTGGAGCTGGCATATCTGGTTTGTATCTTGCAAATGAATTAAACAAAAATACAGAAATAGACTATAAAATCTTTGAAAAAAAAGATTGCCTCAATTTAAATGAAGGTTATGGTATTCAACTTTCAGTTAATAGTATTAATTTGTTGAATAAAATAGGATTTAAAAACATTTCAGCATCAGATGTTTATTATCCAACAAAAGTTAATTTTTTCCAGGCTAATAATATTAAAAAGATTTGTGAAATTGATTTAAAACAATTCAATAATGTAAACGACCGTTACACAACACTTAAAAGATCAATATTAATAAAGTTTTTAATTGGAAACATTCCTGAGGAAAAAATTCAATTTAAAGCCGATATTCAAAATATCGAATACAATGAAAAAATTAAGATTTCTTGGAATAATAAGAATGAAAGTTTCGATTATATAGTAATTGCAGACGGTGTTTTTTCAAAATTAAAATCCCAAATATCCAGTAATCATTTAAACCCAATTTTTAATGGGAACATTGCTTTAAGGGCGAATTTAAAACAACATGAAAAAGATAATATTTCTGTTTATATGGGTTCAAATTTTCACTATGTAACTTATCCCGTAAATCAAAAACTCGAATATAATTTCGTTGCTATAATCAAAAAGAAACTAACTACTAAAGAAATTGAAGATAAAAATATTCTTAATTCAGAAACATTTATAAAATCTTTAAAAGACTTTATTTCAAAAAATTCTATTATAAATTTGGAAAGTTTAGCAAATATAAAGTGTTTTCCTGTATTTGTGAGCACTGAATTACCCACGCTAAAATATCAAAATACTTATTTGAGTGGAGATGCTTTATTTGCTTTTCCACCTTCTTTTGCACAAGGTGCTTCTCAAAGTATTGAAACAGCAAATGGTATTTTAGAAAATATTACAAGTGCAAATAGTATTTATAAAGATAAGGTAAGTAAAATATTACTAGTAAATAAAAGATCAAAATTAAACCATTTTGCCTTCCATTTAACTAATCCAATAATAATATTAATTAGAAATATTGTTTTGAAATTTTTATCAAAAAATAAAAAATTTCTAGAGAGCTATCTTGGAAAAATTTATAGAAATTAAGTAGTTGGCCTTAGTCTTTGCCTCAAATCATCAATTGGTTTGAGTGAATTACCTGATTTATAATACCAAAAAGTCCAACCGTTACAGCTCTCAGCACCTAATATTTGTGCAGCAACTTTATGAATTGATCCTTCTGATTTCCGATATTTTATACTACCATCAATCATAATTTTTGCATTGATTTGTTTTTTTTGATCAAAAATTTCAGTACCAGGTTTAATAATTCCTAATTCAACCAAAGATCCAAATGGCACTCTTGGTTTGGATCTATTATTTCTTATAGTATCTAAATATTCATCTTTTATAATTTTTGTATATTTAATTCTTTTACTTGCAGCTTCAAAATAGTTTTTTTCTTTTTCTACCCCAAAATAATTTCTACCTAACTTTTTTGAAACTACAGCAGTTGTTCCCGTACCAAGAAACGGGTCCAATATTAAATCACCTTTATTCGAGGATGCTAATATAATTCTGTGCAATAAAGACTCTGGCTTTTGCGTTGAGTGAACTTTATTACCATTATTTTTAAGTCTTTCTTTTCCATTACATATAGGTAAATTCCATGTAGATCTCATCTGCAGATCATCGTTTAAACATTTAAGTGATTGATAATTAAAAGTATATTTTGAGCCTTCACTTTTTGATGCCCATATAAGTGTTTCGTGCGCATTCGTAAAACGTGTTCCTCTAAAATTTGGCATAGGGTTATTTTTATTCCAAATCACATCGTTTAGTATCCAAAAACCTAAATCTTGCATTTTTGAACCAACTCTAAAAATATTATGATAACTTCCTATGACCCATATAGATCCATTTTTTTTTAAAATTCTTTTACATTCTTTAAGCCATTGAACTGAAAACTCATCATAACATTTAAAACTATCAAATTTATCCCACGCATCGTCTACAGCATCGACTTTAGATCTATCAGGTCGACTTAATTCTTTTTTCAGTTGAAGGTTGTAAGGTGGATCTGCAAATATCAGATCAAAACTTTCAGCAGGAATTTTTTTTAATTCCTTAATACTATCTCCATTAATAATTTTATTTTTTATGTCTGAAATGATCATTTTATATTTTTCAATTAGACTCCAGTCATTAGTCTACGTCAACCTGTGATTGAATTTATTGATTGATAATTGTTATGATTATTTTTTAAGACTCAATATCTTGTGTATTGGTTGGAAGGTTTTTCTATGAAATCTAGTCACTCCAAATTTTTTAATAGCTTTAATATGATCCTTAGTTCCATAACCTGCATTATTATCCCAGCCGTATTTTTTAAAAGAAAAAGACATCTTTTTCATTAGCTTATCTCTTTCAACTTTAGCAATAATCGATGCGGCTGAAATTTCTGGAATTTTTTCATCACCTTTTACAATAGTTTTAATAACATAATTTTTTAAGTCTGGTGGTTTATTACCGTCTATTAACACTTTTCTAGGTTTAAATTTGAGTTTCTTAATTGCTCTTTTCATCGAAAGTAGACTAGCATTTAAAATATTAATTTTTTCAATTTCCTTTATTGATGCAGACCCTAACGCCCAAACTGAATTTTTTTTTATATATTTAGCTAAAGTTTCCCTCTGAATTTTATTAAGTTTTTTTGAATCTTTAAGAATTTTTCTATTAATTTCTTTATTTAATATAACAGCAGCTGCATAAACTGGTCCTACAAGGCTTCCTCTTCCAACTTCATCAACCCCAGCAATAATTTTTTTCATATAAAATATTATTAAAAATTTAAATCTCTAAACCAGTTTCATCTATTTTTTTTTTAATTTCTTTAAGATCGGCCCAAGAATATTTTTTTTGTTCTGCTTGTCTTAGCAGATATGCTGGGTGAAAAGTTATCATTGTTAAATATGTTTTATTATTAATTATTACCTCTTTCCATTTTCCTCTTTCTTTAGAAATTTTAATTTTATTCCCGAAGAGCGCTTCCATTGCTGTGCTTCCCATTAAAATAAGTATTTCTGGATTTATAATCGAAATATGTTTTCTTAAATATTCAGAGTATCTATTTATTTCTGATATTTCAGGCTTTCGGTTATTTGGAGGTCTATAATTTACAACATTAGTTATATACACATTAGTTCTATCTAAATTAATCGCTTTCAACATTTTATTTAAAAGCATTCCTGCATCACCAACAAAAGGTTTTCCTAATTCATCTTCTTTTTGTCCAGGTCCTTCACCTACAATCATTATTTTTGAAGATGAATTTCCATCACTAAAAACAAGATTTTTTGCACTATTTTTTAGTTCACAGTCTTCAATCTTTTCTATTTCAACTCTAAGTTTTGCTAATTCTTCAGATTTTTCCTCATTAGAAGCATTATTTTTAAATCTATTTATTGGCTCATTGCTAAATTCATACTCAATACCTAGTTCGTTTAATAAATCATTATCAAATATGTCATTTTGATTTTTTTCATTTAAAGTCATAAAGTAAAAAATGTTCTTAAAAATTTTTTGTTTTATAATATTAATTCTATACCAAACAAATCTCTATTCAAAAGCAGCGAATGAAAAAGAATTCAACCAGAAGTATCTATCAAATTATCTTTCAGCATTATTATCATTTGATAACCAGAAAAATAAAGATGCACTTAAGTTTTTTGAAAATTCAAAAATATTAATTCAATCGCATGATAGTTTCTTGCAAGAATATGTATTTTCTTTACTTTTGGATGGACAGGTTAAAAAAGCAATTAAACAAGTAAAATATTCTAATAGCTCAATAGGGGGAGATTTTTTTGAAGGAAATTTATTATTAATTTTAGATAGCATTAATAAGAAAAAGTTTAAACAAGCAGCTTTGAAGTTAAAAAAATTGGAAAAGTTCAAAGAGGACGACTCATACAAATTTATAATTTATTCTAGCTTAAAAAGTTACATTGATCTTTTTATATATAAAAAATCTGACATTGTTGAGCAATTTGGAAAATTAGATTTGATAAACATGGCTTTTCAAAATTGTTATTTAAATTCTAAAAAAACTGAGCCTTATTTTTTAAATTTAATTAACGATCCTCAAAGTGATTACTCTAGATATACTTTTTTTTATTTGAGTAACGAAGTGTCTAATAATGACTTTGCAACAGTTGATAATTTTGCTGATACAATAGATCCTTTAAGAAGTAGTTTGCTTATTTCTCAAGTAAAAGAATGGATAGATGAAAAAAATTATAAAAAATTAACACAGCATTTTTCATGTCAAAATGAGAATGATATTTTGGCAGAATTTTTTTTCCTTATATCTAATTTTTATTCATCTCAAAGTAGATTTGATTACTCAAACATATATTTAAATATTTCAAATTATTTAAATCCAAAATTTTATTTTAATTTATCATTAATAGCTGAAAACTATCAGTCTAATAATAATTATGATCTAGCAAAAAAAACTTTTGAAAAATTTGATGACAAGGATGAAATATTTTTTTGGTACAAAACAAAGAAGATTGCCAGAATTATAGCAGAGCAAGAAAATTATGATGCAAGTTTGAACTATATATTAAAAAATCTTGAAAAATTTAATAATAAATCGACAAAGATGATTTATGATTTGGCAAATATTTACAAAAACTTTAAAAAATATGATGAGGCTATAAATTATTATACTTTAGCCTTAAAAAATTTGGATAAAAATTCTACGGCTTATGCAGACGTTCTTTATCGCAGAGGTGGAGCGTTTGAAAGATTAAAAAATTATGATTTGGCGGATAAAGATTTGCTAAATTCAATTAAAATTAGACCTGACGAACCCTATACACTTAACTATCTCGCTTATAGTTGGTTAGAAAGAGGATATAAAATTGAAGAAGCAATAGAAATGTTAAATCAAGCTTACAAAAGGAAAGAAGATGACCCCTACATAACAGACTCAGTTGGTTGGGGTTATTATTTGACAGGAAATTATATTGAAGCAGAAAAATATTTAAGAAAAGCTGTTGAATTGTTACCAAGTGATCCTGTTGCAAGTGATCATTATGGAGATGTTCTTTGGCAATTAAATAGAAAAATCCAAGCTAATTATTTTTGGAAAAGTGCATTAAATAGCGATGAAGCAGATGAAGAATTAAAAATTAAAGTTAAGGAAAAATTATATAATGGCTTAAACAATAATTCTTAAATGAAGTTTCATAAAATAAAATCTTTTGCAAAAGTAAACTTAACTTTAAAAATTCTAAATAAATATTCAAATGGTTATCATAAAATTGAAAGTTTAATATCTAAGATCAATTTAGCTGATGAGATTTTAATAAAAGAAATAAAAGGTTCAAAAAATAGAATATCTTTTAGTGGGAAATTTTCTTCAAATATTTCGAATACAAATACAATTTCAAAACTACTAAAAATTCTAAATAATCAAAATTATATTCAAAATAAAAAATTCAATATCAAAGTAAAAAAAAATATACCCCAATCCTCTGGTATGGGAGGAGGATCAATGAATGCAGCATCCATTTTGAACTATTTATTTAAAAAAAGAATAATTAAAACTACAAAAAATAATTTAATAAAAATTGCAAATAAAGTTGGTTCTGATGTAATTTTGGGTCTTTATGAGAGTCCAATGATCCTACAAGGGCAAAATATAAGTAAAATTAATAAAAAATTAAATTTTCATTTGTTAATAATAAAGCCTAATTTTGGATGTTCTACTAAGATGATTTATGCAAAACACAAAGGATTTTCAAATAGCCTATTCAATAAATCGAACAAGATTGACAGACAAGATCTATTAAAAGTTTCAAATAATGATTTAGAGGGAGCAGCTTTTAATAAATATCCAATTTTAAGAAAGATCAAAAGTTACTTGCAAAATTTAGATAATATTTACTTTGCAAATATGACAGGGTCGGGTTCTACTATAATTGGTTATTTTTTAACCAAAAATGCGGCAATAAAAGCTCAAAAAAAAATAAAAAATAAATATAAAAACTATTGGTGTATTTACTCTAAAACTATATAAAGCTTTTTTTTTGTGTTATACGAAAAACATCTTGGGGTGTAGCCAAGTGGTAAGGCAGCGGTTTTTGGTACCGCCATTCCTAGGTTCGAATCCTAGCACCCCAGCCATTTATGAAAGCTTTACTTAAAAAAATTTTTCAAAACAAAAAAGTTTCAAGCGATAAAGATCTCAAATTTCTAGATTTAAAAAATAATAAGGGAGTAAATAAAATATTTGGTGCAATAAATAACCACAATGAAACAAGCGAGATTAGATATGTTGGTGGTTGTGTAAGAAAAATTTTAAATGATGAAAAAACAGATGATATCGACCTTGCAACTAATTTAACTCCTGATCAGGTTAAGCAATGTTTAGATAAAAACCAAATAAAGTTTTTTGAAACAGGAATTGAACATGGCACAATCACAGCAGTAATTGATGATCAAAATTTTGAAATTACAACATTAAGAAAAGATGTAAAAACAGATGGAAGGCATGCTATCGTAGAATATACAACTAATTGGAAGGAAGATTCATTAAGGAGAGATTTTTCAATAAATTCAATATATTCAGATTTAGACGGAAATTTATATGATCCAAATTCTGGTCATAAAGATTTACATGTTGGAATAATTAAATTTATAGGTGATCCAGAAACTAGAATAAAAGAAGATTATTTAAGAATTATTAGATATTTAAGATTTTATACTGAATATAGCAAAATCGATCATGAAATTAATATTATAAAAATCATTAAAAAAAATATACAGGGTTTAGGAAAAATATCAAAAGAAAGACAATTCAATGAATTAAAAAAAATTCTCAAATTGGATAACTTTTTAAAGTTATTTAAAAATAAAACCTCTTGTGGATTATTTTCATTAATTTTCCCTCAACTAAAAAATTTTAAAAAATTGAGCAAATTATCAAAACCACAAGAAAAGATATTAAAAAATAAAAGTTTAAATTTTGTCATTTCTTTTCTTGTAATCGATGAAACTGACAATTCTGATTATTTTGTATATAAATATAATTTACCCAATGAGTTAAAAGATAAAATTAATTTTCTAAAAAATAATTCGCTAAATAAAGATAGTACTAAAATTTTTAACAAGAAAGATTTACAAAAAATATTTTATTATGAGGGCAAATCTAGCACAATCGATTTAATTGATTTCAATTTGTTATATTTTAAAAAAAGTAAAAAACTTTCAGAATTAAAAACTTATTTTGAAAAATTAGATAAACCAGAATTTCCAATAAAAGCTCAGTTATTAATAAATAATTATGGATTTAAGGAGGGAAGGGAATTGGGTCAAAAATTAAAAAATTTAGAAATGAAATGGATTGAAAATAATTTCAATTTATCAAAAAAAGATATGGAAAAAGTTTTATCAAATTAAACGTATTTTACGTCTACTATCTCAAAATTTTTTGTTCCTGCTGGTGTATTTATCTCTACAAGATCCCCTTTATTTTTACCTATAAGACCTTTTCCTATTGGTGATTGAAAATAAAGAAGTTTTTGTTTTAGATCTGCCTCGTCTTTACCAACAATTTTGTAATTTATTTTTTCATTTGTATCTAAATTTTGAAGGTAGACTGTAGATCCAAATATCACTTTTCCATCATTACTAATCTTAGCGATATCAATTACATTTGCTCTCGCAATTAAATCCTCAACTTCTTGAATTCTTCCCTCATTATGTGATTGCTGTTCTTTTGCAGCATGATATTCAGCATTTTCTTTCAAATCTCCATGTGATCTTGCTTCAGCAATGGCTGCAACAATTTCGGGTCTCTTTTTTTCTTTTAAAAAAATTAATTCACTTTTTAATTTTTCTAATCCTTCAGTAGTAATTGGTTCTTTATCCATAATTTACCATTTAGCTGTTGGTGGTAATGACATAAGTATAGCTTCAACATTTCCACCAGTTTGTAAACCAAATTTTGTCCCCCTATCATGTAATAAATTAAATTCAACATATCTACCTCTTTTTTTGTATTGGATTTCTTTATCTTTAATTGTCCATTTTAATTTATTTTTTTTCTCAATTATTTCATTAGAAATGTTTTTAAAACTTATTCCCACTTCTCTAACAAAAGAAAAATCTTTTTCCCAATTATTTTTTTTATAATCAAAAAAAATTCCACCAATACCCCTAGGCTCTTTCCTATGCGGTAAATAAAAATATTCATCACACCACTTTTTATATTTTTTGTAATAATTTTTGTTATGTTTATTACATGATTTTTTTAGTTCTGAATGAAACCAATTTTCTAATTTCTTATCTTTCATACAAGGTGTAACATCCATTCCACCTCCAAACCAACCAAATGAAGTAACTATATACCTCGTGTTAAAATGCATTGCGGGCACATGAGGATTTTTCATATGCATAACAACAGATATTCCAGATGCCCAAAATTTAGAGCTTGTTTTTGTACCTGGAACTTTATTTTTAAATTCATTTGAAAATTTTCCATAAACTTCTGAAAAATTTACTCCAACTTTATCAAAAATTTTACCGTTTTCTAAAATTCTATATTGTCCTCCACCTTCATCATTACTTTTACTTCTATTCCAATTAGTAATTTTAAATTTGGTTTTTTTGCCCTCTTTTTCCTCAATTTCTCTACAAAGTACTTCTTGTAAAGTTTTAAACCAATTTTTTGCTAATTTCTTTTTTATGTATTGATCCATTTAACCTAACTGTCTTATAAATTCTGAAGCTCCTATGGCCACTGATATTGAAATGTTTAACGATCTTTTATTTTTTAGCATTGGAATCTTAATTCTTTCATTAACCTTAGAATGTACATTTTCTGGAACACCAGCACTTTCTCTGCCAAAGAGCAATATATCATTACGCTTAAATTTAAACTTTGTATAAACTTTGCTAGCTTTTGTCGTCATTAAAACTACTCTATTTTTACTATTTTCATCAAAGAATTCTTTAGAGCTCTTGTAAAATTTAATTTCACTGTAATCTAAATAATCCATAACAACTCTCTTGAACCTTTTATCGCTAAATAAAAACCCACAAGGTTCAATGATTTCTAAACTAGCACCTAGGCAAGAACAAGTTCGAATAATTGAAGCTGTATTTTGAGGAATATCCGGCTGATATAGAGCTACTTTTAGACTGTGTTTTAAAGGTTTCTGTGTCATTGTTACCATAGAAATATCTCTTTTTTATTATATGAAATCATATATTACCAAAGTTATAAAATATTAAAGATGTCAGATCAAAAAGACGAAAAAAAGACCAACAGAAGAGATTTCTTGTTTACTGCTACTGCCGCAGCAGGTGCAGTTGGAGTAGGTGCTGCTGTTTGGCCATTAGTCGATCAAATGAACCCAGATGCCTCTGTAAAAGCATTAGCAAGCACAGAAGTAGATGTAAGTTCAATGCAACCCGGACAATCTTTAACGGTTCTTTGGAGAGGTAAACCTGTTTTTATAAAGAGAAGAACGGATGATGAAATTAAAAAAGCAAGAGCAGTTGACATCAATAATCTTAAGCATCCTGAAAAAGATGAAGATAGAGCAAAGAATCCCGAATGGTTAGTGATGCTTGGGATTTGTACCCATCTAGGATGTGTTCCATTAACAGATAAAGGTGATTATGATGGTTGGTTTTGTCCTTGCCATGGTTCTCATTATGATACATCTGGTAGAATTAGAAAAGGACCAGCTCCAACTAATATGGAGATACCTAAATACGAATTTGTAAATACTAACACGATTAAGATTGGATAAATATGAGCGATCACGAATACACACCTAGTTCAAAGTTTGGTAAATGGTTTAATGATAGATTGCCTTTGCTTACATTGGCAAATCACTTAACAGATTACCCTACACCAAAAAATTTAAATTACTGGTGGACTTTTGGTGGGATATTAACTTTTTGCTTAATTACCCAAATAGTTACAGGATTAGTTTTGGCTATGCACTACATTGCTCATGCAGATATGGCATTCAGCAGTGTCGAACATATAATGAGAGATGTGAATTATGGATGGTTGTTAAGATATGTTCACGCAAATGGTGCTTCTATGTTTTTCCTTGCAGTTTATATTCATATTTTTAGATCATTATTTTATGGATCATATAAATCTCCTAGAGAAATAATTTGGATACTTGGAATTATAATTTATTTGCTAATGATGGCGGCTGCATTTATGGGATATGTTCTTCCTTGGGGACAAATGAGTTTTTGGGGAGCAACAGTAATAACAAATTTATTTAGTGCAATTCCACTTGTGGGAGAGAGTATAACAACTTGGTTATGGGGTGGTTACTCAGTTGATAATCCAACTTTAACTAGATTTTTTACTCTTCATTACTTAATACCATTTTTAATACTGGGGCTTGTAGTACTCCACATATGGGCATTACATGTTCCTGGAAATAATAATCCAGTTGGTATTGATATTAAAAAACCTTCTAAAGATACAGTTCCATTTCATCCATACATTGTAATTAAAGATGCTTTTGCGTTATTAATGTTTTGTATAGTTTTTGCATTGTTTGTATTTTATCAACCAAATATTTTAGGACATGCTGATAATTATATCGAGGCAGACCCACTTGTAACTCCAGCTCACATAGTTCCCGAGTGGTACTTATTACCTTTTTATGCGATCTTAAGATCAGTTCCTGATAAACTTATGGGTGTTGTTGCCATGTTGTCAGCTATTTTAATTTTAGCTGCTTTACCATGGTTGGATACGTCAAAAGTTAGATCAGCAGTATTCAGACCATTATTTAGACAGTTCTACTGGATCTTGGTAGCTGATGTTTTAATTCTAGGATATGTAGGGGCGATGCCAGCTGAAGGATTGTACTTGTTAATTGCAAGAGTTGCTACAGCGTATTACTTTGCGCATTTTTTAATTATTCTTCCAGTTTTAGGATGGAAAGAAAAAACTACCCCGCTGCCTTTGAGCATTACCGAGCCAGTTTTAGGAGGCTCGCCAAATTTAGCTGCAGCAAGGAGTGATGAAAAAATAGAAAAAACAATAAAGTGAGAAAGTTAAAAAATATTTTTTTTGTATTAATATTCTCAGTTATAGTACTAAATTCATCTAACTCTGCTGAAAAATCACCTCCATTTTTAGAGACTAAATGGACTTTCAAAGGTCTCTTTGGAAAATTTGATAGAGCATCACTTCAAAGGGGTTATCAAGTATATACAGAAGTATGCGCATCTTGCCATTCTATGAAATATTTAACCTATAGAAATTTAGCAGAAAAGGGTGGACCAGAATTTTCTGAAGCAGAGGCCAAAGCAATAGCTGCAAGTTTTGAGGTAACAGATGGCCCGGACAGCACTGGAGAAATGTTTGTAAGACCAGCCAAATTGTCTGATAAATTCGTGATGCCATATGCTAATGAGCAAGAAGCTAAAGCTGCTAATGGTGGTGCTTATCCACCAGACATGTCTGTTCTAGTTAAGGCAAGAAAAGGTGGAGCAGATTATATTTATTCTTTATTGCTAGGATATTCTGAACCTCCAGAGGGTGTAGAACTTGATGATGGTGTTTATTACAACAAGTATATGTATGGTAATAAAATTAAAATGCCAGCTCCTTTATCTGATGACTTAATTGAGTATACAGATGGAACAAAAGCTACAGCAGAACAAATGTCTAAAGATGTCACAAATTTTCTGATGTGGTCAGCAGAGCCACATTTAGAGCAAAGACATAAAACAGGATTTAGAGTTATAGCTTATTTGATAATATTGACTGTATTGGTTTACTTTACAATGAAGAAGATATGGTCACGTGTTGAACCTAAAGTTTAGAACATCCCCATCTTTAACGATATAATCTTTACCTTCTAATCTCATTTTACCATTTTCTTTAGATTTTAACCAACCGCCATTAAAAACAAAATCTTGATAAGACACAGTTTCTGCTCTTATAAAACCTTTTTCAAAATCTGTATGAATTACACCTGCTGCTTGAGGCGCCATGCAATTTTTGTTAATTGTCCAAGCTCTTGTCTCCTCAATACCTGAAGTAAAAAACGTTTCTAAAGATAAAAGGTCATATCCTTTTTTGATTAATAAATTCAATCCAGTATCATCAACATTTATCATTTTCATATAGTTTTTTCTTTCTTCATTTTCTAATGCATTTAATTGATTTTCTATTTCAGCTGAAATAGTTAGAGTATTTTTAGAACCATATTTTTCAATGAAACTTTTTGTATAATTATTGCCTTTATCAATGCTATTTTCATCAACATTACAAACATACAATTTAGGCTTTATTGACAATAATCCTGACAATTTTACATCCTTTTTATCAAATTCATCATATAATTTATTTATATCATCGTTATCATTAATTAAATTCTGTGCTCTATCTAGAATTTGGTTTTGATTTTCATCATTATTTTTTTTATTTTTCTTATCTAGTCTTTTTTGAATAGATTCCAAATCTGCCAAAGACATTTCTGTTTCAATTATTTCTAAATCTCTAATTGGATCAACTGTTGGATTTACATTTTGAATATCATCAGAATCAAAACACCTAATTAAATGAATAACAGCATCCACTTCTCTTATGTGGGATAGGAATTTGTTACCTAATCCTTCACCTTTAGAGGCTCCTTCGACTAATCCTGCTATATCAACAAAAGATATTGTAGTATTTATTTTTTTTTTTGAATTTGAAATTTTAACCAATTCATCTAACCTATAATCTGGTACAGGAACGATGCCTATATTTGGATCTATCGTACAGAAAGGAAAATTTGCTGCTTGGGCTTTACTTGAATTTGTAAGTGCATTAAATAATGTAGATTTACCAACATTTGGTAAACCAACTATACCACACTTAAAACCCATTTAATTATTGTTAACTTTGCTTGAGAATAAATCTAATTTTTTATCTATCAAAATAGCAATAGAGTCTATTATATTATGAGTAATTTTTTCTAAGTGTTCTTGTTCATCATCAGAAAAATCATTTAAAACAAAGTCTGATACAGACATTTTATTCTCTGGCTTTCCAATCCCGATCCTCACTCTTGAATAGTCTTTTCCAATAAATTTATCAATTGAAGCAACTCCATTGTGACCTGCACTTGATCCACCAAATTTTGCCTTTATTTTTCCAAACTCTACATCTAGATCATCGTGAAAAACAATAACATCTTCTGCATCTATTTTGAAATATTCAAGCAATTCTCTGATACATATCCCTGAGTTGTTCATGAAAGTCAGAGGTTTGATTGCATAAATTTTCTTTTCCCCAATATTACCTGTTGTAAGTAAACCCTTAAATTTTGGCTTTTGCTTTGAAAGACCAAATTTTTGATTTATGGCATCTAAAACTTTAAAACCTATATTGTGTCTATTATTATGACTGTTTGGGGTTGGATTGCCCAAACCTACGAGTAACAACATTTTATTTTATTATTATTTTCACAGATTATTATTTTTTCTCTGCTGGAGCTTTTCCTTCGTCTTTTCCTTTATCACCATCTGCAGCTTTTTCTGCACCTTCTTCAGGTTTAGCATCTCCATCCGTAGCTGCCTCTGTAGCTTCTCCACCATCTCCCTCAGCTTCTGTAGGTTTTTCAGGCTCTTTAACAACCGTTGGTGCTGCGACGGTTGCGATTACAAAGTCTCTTCCTTGAATTGTAGGTGTTATATTTTCTGGTAAATTTATGAAAGATATTTTAATACTTGCGCCAATATCTAAGTTATTTAAATCCACAACTAGCTCTGTCGGTATATTTTCTGTAGGACATCTTAATTCAACTTTTCGTCTTACTATATTCAAAACTCCACCTCTTTTTAATCCTGGTGATAGTTCATGGTTTATAAACTTAACTGGAATTTCTAAAATTACTTTTGCACCTTTAACAATTCTTAAAAAATCTAAATGTATAGGCTCATCTGTAACTGTATCAAAATCAATAACTCTTGGTAAAACTTTTTGTTCTTTCCCATCAATATTAATTGAAATAATATTTGATAAAATATTTTCTTTATTTAACAAATTTTTTACTTCTTTAACAGAGACAGAGATTTTTTGATTTGGCTCCTCTCCTCCATAAATTATTCCTGGAACCATACCTTTACTTCTAAGAGATTTAACTTCACCCTTAGTTTTTGTTTCTCTTATTGTGGCTGCTAATAAACTCATAAAGTGTCGGGTTTTTAACTTATGAAACTAAATTTTACAAGTAAATTATTTAAATAGATCTGATACTGAGGTAGAATTTGATATTCTTTTAATAGCTTCTCCAACTAAATTAGAGATTGTTAATACCTCAATATTCTTAGCTTTTTTAACTTTCATAGAATTATCTATTGTATCAGTTACAACTAAATTTTTTATCGAAGATTTCTTAATTTTTTCAACAGCATTACCACTTAATACGCCATGTGTTACATACACATGAACATCTTTAGCTCCTCTTTTTTTTAGTTCATAAGCTGCATTTACAATTGTTCCACCAGAGTCGATTATATCATCAACTAATATACAAGTTTTATTTTTAACATTTCCAATTACATTCATTACTTCTGACTTTCCAGGAGCAGGTCTTCTTTTATCTACTATTGCTAAATCTACATTTAACAATTTTCCTAAAGCTCTTGCTCTTGCAGTACCACCGACATCCGGAGCAACACAGATTATATTATTCTTTTTTAATTTCTTTTTTATATGTCTAGCAAATATTGGAGTTGCAAATAAATTATCTACTGGAATATCAAAAAATCCTTGAATTTGTCCAGAGTGTAAATCAACTGTAACGACTCTATCTGCTCCTGCTTTTGCAATAAGGTTAGATACAAGTTTTGCAGATATAGATGTTCTCGGAACCACCTTTCTATCTTGTCTTGCATATCCAAAATATGGGATCACAGCAGTTATGTTTTTGGCCGATGATCTTTTTAAAGCATCAATAGATAGTAGTAATTCCATTAAATTGTCATTTGCAGGGGATGAAACGGATTGAATTAAAAAAATACTATTACCTCTAATATTTTCATTAATTTCTATATAGATTTCTCCGTCTGCAAATTTTCTTATGTTTGAATTCACTAGTCTATTTTTTAAAAATTTAGATATTTTTTGACTAAGATGTTTATTACTGTTTCCTGTGAGAATTTTCATCCGAGATATCCTATTTAATCATAATTGCAGAAATATTTCTACCATAATCGTTATGCTTATTTTTTTTTGATCTCCTAGAACTAAAAAAGTTATTTTCTAGAGCGTAGGTATCTTTTCTTATTATATCTATTTTTTTAACTCCATTTTCGTAAAATTGAGATTTTATATATTCGCTTAAATCAAAATAAATTTTTTTCCTTTTAAATGTGAAGAAATTCACATTTTTTTTATTTTTGTCCTTAAACAATTTAAAAAAATCATTTTTTACTTCATAACTATTTTTTTTTATACATGGTCCAATGCAAGCAATCATATCTTTCTCTGAGCATCCATTTTTTTTTAAAAGCTGAATTGTTTTTTTTACTATTCCCTTAAAAGCACCTTTCCACCCAGCATGTATTGCACCAACAAATTTTTGCTTTTTTTCTATAATTAGAATTGGTGCACAATCTGCAGTAAGTATACTAATCGCAATATTTTGTTTATTTGTAATCATCGCATCTCCAGTCAATTTTTTTTTTGGAACATTATTAATTTTAAGAACTTTATTGCTGTGAATTTGATTAAGAGAAACTAAATTCCTACTTTTGCAGCCTATTTTTCTTGAAACTATCTTTAAATTTCTACTTATATTAGCAATTTTATCTTTTGAACCTTTTCCACAATTTAAACTTTTGTAGATTCCCTTTGAGGTACCTCCTAATCTATTAAAAAAATAATGTGAAATGGATTTTTGATCTCTAAAACTTTTTGACTTAATCACTTAAAACCCAAATTAAAATTATTTTTAGATTTGCTTACAAATAAAACTTTAAACAAAGAGCCCATATATTTTTCATCAATTAATCTTTTTATTCTATAAAATATGTCCGCTTTCTTACTAAATTGTAAATTTTTACTTATTATCTCAGCTCTTTTTAATATTCCTAATTTAGTTAAGAAATTACCTTGGGTAGTTATTAAAGATTTCAAATTAGAATTTGCAAACTCTTTCTTATACATTTTAAAATTTATCAAATGAGTAATATCCGAGTTATAGGGATTTTCTAAAAAACTAATTTTTCTGTGCTTTTCAACACTTTGCAAAGTATTTTTCATTTTTCCACTTGTAAAGCCATAGTCTATCATTAATAAACCACCATTATTTTTAAAAATAAAATTCGCAATTTCGTTAACAAATTTCATTGCTGAAGGTGAATATTCAACAAATTTTTCTTTTTCTATATTTTTACCTAAATATTTCTCAATTATTTTTGACGACACTTTTTGATCACAAACTTCAAACTTATTTTTTTTGTATGCTACATATTTTTCATACCAATTATCACTTTTTTTTAAAAACTGTTTGATAGGAAAAGCATCAAAAAACTCATTAGCCAAGAATATAGTTGGAGCCTTTGGAATTTCTTTTAAATTTCTTATCCAACTTACTTTTTTCTTATCTATTTTACTCTTCTGAATTTTTATCAGTAATGGACTTTTTTCTAAAATTAAGAAATTAGCAGATAAACTAATTTCACTAAAATTATTTAAAGTTTTTATAATTTGTGACATCATCTCACCATTACCTGCACCCAGCTCTACAATATTTATTTTTTTTGGTTTTTTTAAATTCTCCCAAAATGAAATTAACCAAATAGATATCATTTCTGAAAAAAGAACAGAAATATTAGGAGATGTTATGAAGTCACCTTTTTTTCCGAAAGGATTTTTTTTAATATAATATCCATTATCTTTGTCATACAAAGATTTGTAAATAAATCTGTCCAATGAGATTTTTTTATTGTGTCCTATTAGCATTTTTATAATAGATGATAATTAATCCGCAGGTTAGTGCTACACAACTTATTATTTGCCCCATACTTAAATTGAAAAATAAATAACCTAGTTGTTGATCAGGTTCTCTGAAGAACTCGATAACAAATCTAAAAAATGAGTATAAAATTAAAAAATAACCTGAAATAATACCGGGTGTATTCCTTAATCTATTAAACAACATACTTAAAATAATAAATAGAACAACCCCCTCAAATATTGCCTCATAAATTTGTGAAGGATGTCGATTTAAATCATCAATTTTTATAAACTTTACTGACCATGGTACATTTGTTTCTATGCCATAAAGTTCTGAGTTTATAAAATTTGATATTCTTCCTAAAAAAATTCCTATAGGAGAACAAACAGCAACCACATCTAAATAACTAAAAATATTTTGATTTTTACTTTTGCAGAAGAAATGAGTTCCTATAATAATTCCAATTAGTGCACCGTGAAAAGACATGCCCCCTTGCCAAATTTTTATAATCTCAATTGGATTACTAATAAAATAAATTGGGTCATAAATAATTACATATCCAAGTCTTCCACCAAGGATGATACTTATGATCAAATAAGTTATATAATCGTCAAAATATTCTTTTTGAGTGCTATCTTTAATTAGTTTGTTCTTTGCAAAATACCAACCAAATACTAAGCCGATTATATAAGACAAGGAATACCATCTGATTTCTAATGAAAAGATCTCAAAAGCGACTGGGTCAAAATTATTAATAAACATTTAATTGTAATATTATAAATATTACTTAAACTTTGATAAGAAATTATTATGTCAAAATCAAGATTCGTATTTGATAAATTTGCAAAGTTCTTGGAAGAAGGACTGGTCAATTACAAAGATTTTAGTGATGAAGTCGTAAATATTTTAAGATCAAAAAAAGAGGAAATTATCCTTAAAATGAATTTAGTAAGTAAAGATGAAATCGATATATTAAATAAAAGAATTGAAAAATTAGAAAAAAAAATTGCTGAAAAAAAAATAAAAAAAAAAACTAAACGGGCAAAGAAATAATAACTTTTAATCCACCTAAACTAGACTTATCAAATTTAAGATCTCCCCCATGTGATTTTACAACATCTGATGATATAGCTAAGCCAAGACCAACACTTGACTTTGTTTCTGATCTACTTTTGTCAATTTTATAAAATGGTTTTAAAACATTTTGATGTTCTTTCTGTGGAATTCCTGGACCATCATCCTCAATTGAAATATTAATAGTTGATCTTCTTTTTTTTAGACTTAATTGAACATTGTCAGCAAATTTTAAAGAATTATCAATAAGGTTATTAATACATCTGCTAATTAAATTCTTTCTTCCATCAAAATAAACCCTCTCTTTAAAAAAATATTTAATATTTGGTTTCTCATATTTTTTACATATATCTTCGAGAAGAACAGAAATATCAAAAGTTTCAGTCTTATCTTTTGCCCCTGATCTTGCAAATTGAAGATATTCATTTAACATTTTTTCCATCTCATCAACATCTCTAGATAGTTTCTCCACAACACTTTTGTCTTTAATCATAGCTATTTGTAGTTTAATCCTTGTCAAAGGTGTTCTTAAATCATGACTAATACCTGACAACATTTCAGATCTTTGATTAAGATGTCTAAGTATTCTTTTTCTCATTTTATCAAACTCTAAACCTGCTTTTCGAATTTCAAGTGCTCCAGAAGGTCTAAATTCGTCAATATCTTCTCCTCGACCAAATCTTTCAGATGCTTCAGCGAGCTTAGTAATAGGTCTAGTTTGATTTTTTAAAAAAATTATTGCCACCACAATCATTAAAAATGCTGGCAATGTTATCCAGAGTCCAAATAATCTCACCGAACTAGTAGTAAGTCTGTCTCTTGGAATGTAAAATTGAAAATAGCCTTTTGAATAGCCTATTTTTAAATCAACAACTTCTTTAAAATTAGTTGTATCAAACCAGTAAGTTAAATTTTTTTTCTTTAGCTCTCTCCTTAGCGATCGATCTACTGGACTGAACCATCTTTCTGGTATTTTATCTGGTAAGATTTTATCTTTTTCATATTTGATATTAAAACCCAAGTGTTCTTTGAATAAAATTATTATAAAATCTTTGTTAGTTTCGTCATTATCATAAGCATCTACAAAAGTTTTGACTTCAGAGACCAATGCTCTTGTCATTCCAGAATTAGTTTTGATCCAAAGACTATCAAAAAAAACTAAAGAGATAGTTATTTGCATAACAACTATTGGAACAGCTACTATGAGTAAACCTCTATAAAAAAGTCTTTTAGGCAAGATATTTTTTATATATTTATTCAATCCATAAAACATAACCTTCACCTCTTATTGTTTGTAAATAATTTGGGCTTTTGGGGTTTTCTTCAATTTTCTTCCTAAGTCTTGTAATGATTACGTCAACTGATCTTTCTTTATCAATTTTTATAAGATTTCCAATCTCCTCTCTTTTAAAAATTTTTCCAGGGGAATTAACCATTTTATCTAAAATTATTTTTTCTGTATTATTGATTTTTATTGATTTATCATTTTTCAAAATAAACTGCTTATTAAGATCTATTTCAATTTTACCAAATTTAAATTTTCTCTTTGTATTTCTATATTTTGTTTTATTTAAGATATTATTAATTCTAAGTATTAATTCTTTAGGCTCAAAAGGTTTTGGAAGGTAATCGTCTGCACCAATATCCAAACCCTCTATTCTCTCTGAAGCCTCACCCTTCGCAGTTAAAAGAATTATAGGGGTCGAAATTTTATCTTTATTTTCTTTTGTAAATTCTAAACCACTCTTTCCTGGCATCATTATATCAAGCACTATTAAGTCAAATTTTATAATTTTAACTTTCTCAAGAGCATCTTCGGCACTATTCGAACTAGTTACAAGATATTCATTTTGGGAAAGGTATTCTTTAACCAATTCTCTTATGCCATCATCGTCATCTACAACTAAAATATGTGCTTTAAATTTTTCCATTAATTATTTTTTTTAAAACATTATCAAAACTAACAACCTCATTTGCTTTTGATGCAGAGAATGCTTGGTAAATTCTTTTCTTTTGAGCTGAGAAAATTTCGTTAAATAATTTTTCTCCTTCCTCTGTTAAGAAGACATGTTTTATTCTCGTATCTACTTGATCTTTTTCATATTTTATAGCTTTTAAATTTATTAAATCTTTCAAAACTCTATTCAAACTTTGCTTTGTAACTTTCAATTTTCTTAAAAGTTCTGATATTGTGATACCCTCATATAATGAAATTAGATGAATAACCTTGTTATGTGCGACACCTATGGAGTATTTATTCAACACATTTCTAGCATCTGAGACCGTCTCCCTGTAGCCAAGAAATATTTTTTCAATATATTGTTTGAGATCATCATCTTTTAAATATAAAAGTTTTTTCATATTGGTAAGTTATATTGACATATTATATATACAAATATATTTTTTTATAAAATTAAATAATGATACCTTTCGATAAACGATCAGGAAAAATTTGGTACAATAATGAGTTTGTTGAATGGCAAGATGCAAAATGCCATGTAATCAGTCACGGACTTCATTATGCTAGTTTAGTTTTTGAAGGTGAAAGAGTATACGACGGAGAAATATTTAAGTTAGAAGAGCATACAGATAGATTATTTTATTCTGCAAAAAGATTAGACATTAATATTCCTTATACACAAGATGAAATAAATGAAGCTTCAAAAAAAATAGTGGCGGTTCAAAATATTCAAAATGGATATGTAAGACCTTTTGCGTGGAGAGGAAGTGAGATGATGGGTGTGTCTGCACAAAAAAATACGATTAATGTAGCAATAGCTACGTGGGAATGGCCTGCGTATTTTGATCCAAAATTAAAAGCTGAAGGAATAAGATTAAATATTTCTAAATGGCGAAGACCGGCTCCAAATACTATTCCCTGGGATGCAAAAGCAGCCGGATTATATATGATTTGTACTCTTTCAAAACACGAAGCTGAACAACAAGGGTATTCTGAATCTTTAATGTTAGATTTTGAAGGTAATGTTGCAGAAGGAACAAGTGCAAACATTTTTTTTAAAGATAAAAATAACGAATTACATACACCAACACCAGACTCATTTTTAAATGGTATTACAAGACAAGCTGTAATTGAATTAGCCAAATCAAAAAATATTAAAGTTCATGAAAGAAAAATTTCTCCAGATGAACTAGGTAATTTTGATGGATGTTTCTTAACTGGTACTGCAGCTGAAATAACACCTGTTGCAAGTATAGCAGATCATAAATACAAAATTTGTGATGTTATATTAGGATTATCAAAAAACTTTGATCAGTTAGTTAGACAAAAAAAAGCTGCCTAATCCTTATTATCTTCAGATATTGCATGGTCTATTCCTTTTCTAAGATAATCATATCCAGTATAAAGTGTTAAAAACGCAGATAGCCATAAAATAATAATGCCAATTGTTTGAGCATTATAATCTTGAAAATTTATTAATTTATTTCCTGTTTCCCCAGTCAGAAGTATTGCTATCGAAAACATCTGCAAGAATGTTTTAAGTTTTGCTAAATTAGAAACTGGAAGCTTTATTTTTCCTTTCGCTAGAAATTCTCTTAAACCTGAAATTAATATTTCCCTTGTAAGAATTATAATGGCTGCAATAACTTCATAATTTTTTATTGTTTGGTCCATAACTAATAAAATTAACGCAGTTGCAACAATAATTTTATCTGCAATAGGATCTAAAAGCTCGCCAAGTTTAGACTCTTCTTTAAACATTCTTGCCAAAAGACCATCTAAAAAATCTGTAAATGAGGCAATTAAAAAAAGAGCAAATGGTATTATGTCTCCATAAAATCCTGGAAGGTAGAACGTAAAAACAAATATTGGAACAATTATTATTCGTCCAATTGTTAAATAATTAGGTATTTTAAATTTCATTCGTGAAAGAAGTTATATATTTTTTTTGCAACTTTTTCCTCAACTCCATCAACTGATTTTATTTCATCTAAACTAGCTGACTCCACAGCTCTAGCTGAACCAAAATGATTTAATAATGCCCTTTTTCTGATAGATCCAATACCATCAATCTGATCTAATAATGATTTGCTTATACCTTTTTTTCTCTTTGCTCTGTGAGCACTTATAGCAAATCGATGAGACTCATCTCTTAATCGTTGTAAAAAGAATAATGTTGGATCATTTCTTTCGAACTTGAACTCTTTTCCATTATGAAAAAATGTTTCATTTCCACTATTTCTCATTTTACCCTTTGCTATTGCCACAATCGGAATTTCATGTAGACCTAGCTCATTCATCGCTTCTCTTGCCACTGAATATTGACCTTTCCCTCCGTCAATTAAAACTAAATCAGGAAAAGTTAGATAGTTATCCTTCTCTTGAACTGCTCTTTTAAATCTTCTGTTAAGAACTTCTTTCATCATCCCATAATCATCTTGAGCGTTTTTTTGAATTTTTATATTAAATTTTCTATACCTTTTTTTAACGAATCCTTCATCTCCATAAGTAATTAAAGCGCCCACACTATTTGTGCCTTGAATATGGCTATTATCATAAACCTCGACTAAATTAATATTAGTTTCAAGATTGAATTTTTTTGATACTGCATCAAAAAGATCTCTATTATTCTGACTCTCGTAAAGTTTTCTATTCAAACTATCTTTTGCGTTATTTGTTGCCTGATTAATAACTTTTAGTTTCGTCCCTTTTTTTGCAACAGTAATTGTGATTTGTTTACCTTCTTTTTGTGTAAGTGTTTTTTCAATTAATTCTTTCTCTTTAATTTCGCTTGATAAAATTATTGAAGATGGCACACTTTTATTTTCATAAAATTGAGAGACAAAAGAATTAATAATATCATTTAGGTTTTCTTCCGGATCATGCTTTGGAAAAAAAGCTTGATTACCCCAATTTTGTTTTGACCTATAAAAAAAAACTTGAATACAAGTTTTTCCAGACTCTTTATATCCCGCGATTACATCTGCTTCGATTAAATTTGCTTCATTAATTCTTTGAGAAGATTGGATAATATTTAATGATTTAATTCGATCTCTTAATATTGCTGCTTTTTCAAAGTCTAATTCTTCACTAGCTTTTTCCATTTGATTAGATAAGCTTTTCTGAATTTTTCTAGATTTGCCTGATACAAACTCAATTGCATCATCAACAGTCTGTTTATAATCACTCTCAGTTACATAACCAACACAAGGTCCTGAGCACCTTTTAATTTGATAAAGTATGCAGGGTCTTTCTCTATTTTTGAAAACAGTATCATCACAAATTCTAAGATGAAATATTTTTTGGATCATTTTTATAGTCCAATTTGCAGACCCAGCTGATGCAAACGGTCCAAAATAAAATCCTTCTTTACCCTTTTTCCCTCTGTGCCTTTTGATTTGTGGCCATTTATCTTTGTCGCCTATAAAAATAAAAGGAAAGGATTTGTCATCTCGTAGTAAAATATTAAATTTTGGTTTAAATTTTTTAATTAAATTTGCCTCTAAAAGTAAAGCCTCACTTTCATTTGAAGTGGTAGTAATTTCAAGTCTTTTAGTTTGAGAGAGCATTCTTTCAGTTCTAATTATATGATTTTTCTCTGACACATAACTTTTAAGTCTGTTTGGAAGGTTTTTTGCTTTACCAACATAAAGAATTTCTCCTTTTGAATTTAGCATCCTATAAACACCTGGCAGCTTAGGAACCAAGGGTAATTCTTTTTTGATTACTTCTTTACCAATATCAGAGCTAATCATGGCTTCTTTTTTTAGAAATTTGGATCCCAACTGAGCTGCAATCCTTCATTATTTCTAATTTTTCGATTTGAAGAGTAATTTTATCTATTCTTTTATCTTTGAATAGCTCATCAAATACATCTTCTGCCAATGTTTCAAGAAAATTGTAATGTTTGTTTTTTACTAGTTTTTTTATTAATTTCACTATTTTAGCATAGTTAACTATCGATTTAATATCTTTATCATTTGATGGCTGTTTATCTTGATAATTTACTTCTAAATTAAATTTTACTTTTTGAGGCTTTTCTTTTTCAAAATCAAAATAACCAAGTTTTAATCCTAGTATTAATTCTTTTATTAAAACTTTTTTTTCGTAATTAAATAAGCTCTTTGTTTTATTTATTTTAACAATCTTTAAGTTATTCTTTTTCATTCCTTACCACCCATTATGTCTGGAGTTTGCCAGTTCAAGTTTTGACCACTATCAATTGCAATAACTTGACCAGTAATAGATCTATTTTTAATAAAAAAGTCAACAGCATTGCAGATTTCTTTTACATTTGTCTGTCTTTTAAGAGGTGTTGCCATGTATTGTTTTTTAAAGTGCTTGTCAGACTGTCTTTTATTTTTAATAGTTGGACCCGGAGCAATTCCATTCACTCTAATATTTGGGGCAAGACTCATAGCGCTAGTTTTGGTTAAAGTGTAAAGACCAGATTTACTTAATGTATATGAAAAAAAATATGGAGTTAACTTGAATACTCTTTGATCAATTATATTAATAATATTATTGTTTTTGCCTCTAACATTTTTAGCAAAACCCTTTGATAATAAAGCAGGCGCTTTTAAATTTGCTTTTAAATGGCTTTCCCAACTTTTTGTTGTGAAATTTTCAAGTTTATCGTTTTCAAATAACGAAGCATTATTGATTAAACAATCAAAATACTTCAACTTTGATTTTGAAAATTTAAGCATTCTTTCTATTTCTTTTTCTTTAGTTAAATCTGCTTTTGCTAAATAAATTTTTGTACCACTTTTATTTAAATCTTTTTTAAGATTTTCTGCTTTGGACTTAGATTTGTTATAATGGATAACAATTTCAATATTGGGTCCAGATAATTTTTTAGCTATGGCAGCTCCCATTCGAGTTGCTGCCCCAGTAATTATTATCTTCCGTGCTTCCATTTTTTATCTCTTTTTTTTGTAACCCTTGTGCCAGGCATACCCAGCGTGGATCTACCTTTAGGATAAATTTTATTTTTAACATCGTACTGTCTAATTTTGGGGTTTAAAGTAATTTCTAATTCAGTACTTTGAAGTTTTCTCATCTCATCTCTAATTTTAGCAGCTTCCTCAAATTCCAGATTAGATGCAGCTTCTTTCATCTTTTTGTCTAATCCTTTTAAATGTTTTTTAAGGTTACCGCCAATATTGGATCCTTCGCTTATTTTGACGTAATCTTTCTCGTAAACACTTTCTAAAATATCACTTATTTCTTTTTTTACAGATTTAGCATCGATTTTATTTTTCTTATTGTACTCTAATTGAATTTTTCTTCTTCTCTCAGTTTCTTTAATCGCTTTCTTTATACTTTTTGTTTCTTTATCGGCATAAAGAATAACTTTTCCATCTACGTTTCTTGCGGCCCTTCCTATAGTTTGAATTAGTGAAGTTTCTGATCGCAAAAATCCTTCCTTATCAGCATCTAGTATTCCAACTAATGCACATTCTGGAATATCTAAACCTTCTCTTAATAAATTTATTCCAACTAGAACATCAAATACACCCATTCTCAGATCCCTCATAATCTCTATTCTCTCAAGTGTATCTATATCAGAATGAAGGTATCTTACTTTTATCCCATTTTCATGAAGATACTCGGTTAAATCCTCTGCCATTTTTTTTGTAAGTGTTGTAACCAAAACTCTATAATTATTTTCAACTACTTTTTTACATTCATGCATAAGGTCGTCTACTTGATTTTTTGCTGGTCTAATCTCAACTGGTGGATCTATTAATCCTGTAGGTCTTATTACCTGATCAATAAACTTGCCTTTAGTTTGTTCTAACTCCCACGGTCCAGGAGTTGCTGAAACAAATACAGTTTGTGTTCTCATTAAATCCCACTCTTCAAATTTTAAAGGTCTGTTATCCATGCAAGATGGCAATCTAAAACCATACTCAGCCAATGTGCTTTTTCGAGATCTATCTCCTTTAAACATCCCATTAAGTTGAGGAACTGTAACATGAGATTCATCTACAAAAACTAATGTGTTATCAGGAAAATATTCAAAAAGGGTAGGTGGTGGCTCTCCTTGTTTTCTACCTGATAAAAATCTTGAGTAATTTTCAATTCCTGCACAAGATCCAGTTGCCTCAATCATCTCTAAATCAAATTTAGTTCTCTCCTCTAATCGTTGCGCCTCTAATAACTTGTTTTCTGCTTTGTGTTTTTTTAAAGTCTCCTCTAATTCTTTTCTTATTTTTATAATTGCTTGTTCTACAGTTGGTTTAGGAGTGATGTAATGAGAATTAGCATAAACTTTTACTAGACTAAGATCTCTAACCTGATCTCCTGTCAAAGGATCAAATTCCTCAATCTTCTCAAGTTTATCACCAAATAAACTTAGCCTCCATGCTCTATCCTCTAGATGAGATGGAAATATTTCTAAATATTCTCCCCTTGCCCTAAATGTTCCTCTAAAAAAATTTTGATCATTTCTCTTGTACTGAAGAGCAACAAGAGATTTTATTATTTGTTCTCTATTATATTCGTAGTTTTTCTGAAGAGTTAAAGTCATTTTGCTGTAAGCTTCAACTGATCCCAAACCATAAATACAGGAAACACTTGCAACAATTAAAACATCGTCTCTTTCAAGAAGGGATCTTGTTGCCGAGTGTCTCATTCTATCAATCTGCTCGTTTATAGATGCCTCTTTCTCTATGTACGTATCTGATCTTGGCACGTAAGCTTCTGGAGTGTAATAATCATAGTAAGATACAAAATACTCAACAGCATTATCTGGAAAAAAAGTTTTCATCTCACCGTAAAGTTGAGCTGCCAAAGTTTTATTTGGTGCCAATATTAATGCTGGTCTATTTGTAGCTTCTATAACTTTTGCCATTGTAAAAGTTTTTCCAGATCCAGTTACTCCTAATAATACTTGATTAAACTCATTTTTTTTAGCTCCTTGGACAAGCTTTTTAATTGCATCTGGCTGGTCACCAGCTGGGGTAAAATCTGAATTTATTTTGAATTTTTTTCCACCTTCGAGTTTTCCACCGATTTTTGGGTTTTTACTCTGAATGTCTGTAATTAGGTCTTGATATGTATTCTCCATATATTAAACAACGTAATTGAATAATTTCATAATTCAATGAGCATAATATCTAATAATTTAAAAAAAATTAAACCATCCCCAACTATTGCAGTTACTCAAAAGGCAAGAGAATTAAGAGCTGCAGGAAAAGATGTAGTTGGACTTGGGGCAGGGGAACCAGATTTTGATACTCCTATCAATGTTAAAAATGCAGCTATTAAAGCAATAAGAGATGGAGATACAAAGTATACAGCAGTTGATGGAACTCCAGCATTAAAAAAAGCAATTTTAAAAAAATTTAAAAGAGAAAATAAACTAAATTATAAACTAGATGAAATCACAGTTGGAACTGGAGGGAAACAAGTTCTCTATAATACTTTTATGGCAACTTTAAATAAAGGAGATGAAGTTATTATTCCTGCTCCATTCTGGGTTTCATATCCGGATATGGTTCTCTTAGCAGGAGGAAAACCAAAAATAGTAAAATGTCATGAAAAAGATGGATTTAAAATAACACCTGCAAAATTAAAAGCTGCAATTACAAAAAGAACGAAATGGATAATCCTTAACTCACCATCTAATCCAACTGGATCTGGATACAGCAAATCAGAAATTCAAAAATTAGCTAAGGTTTTAATCAAAAACAAAAAAGTTCACATTTTGAGCGATGATATTTATGAACATGTTAAATATGATAATTTTAAATTTTTTACTATTGCACAAATTTCAAAATTAAAATCTCGAACATTAACAATGAATGGGGTGAGCAAGTCATATGCAATGACTGGTTGGAGAATAGGTTATGCAGCAGGACCAAAAGAAATAATTTCTGCAATTAGAAAAATTCAATCTCAGTCAACTTCGAATCCCTCGTCAATTAGTCAAGCAGCAGCTGTTGAAGCTCTGAATGGAAAACAAGACTTTATTAAAAAAAGAGCAAAATCATTTAAAGAAAGAAGAGATTTTGTTGTAAAAAGTTTAAATAATATTGATGGTATTAGCTGTTTAAAACCTAATGGTGCATTTTACGTATTTCCGAATTGTAAAAAACTCTTAAATAAAAAAACTAAACTTAAAAAAGATACTGATTTTGTCCAAAAGCTTTTAGAAAAACAAAATGTTGCAGCTGTTCAGGGCTCAGCATTTGGTTTAGATGGATATTTTAGAATTTCATATGCAACTTCAATGGCAAAACTTAAAATAGCAATGTCTAGAATTAAAAAGTTTTGTGAGGATTTAGGATAAACCTATTTTTTTTTATTTAGTCCAATTAGTGAAGAATTTCTAAATCTTAAAATTACAATTGCTAAAGCAATTAAAACAATCGCACCAGCTTCATATAGTAATATCTCTGGATTGAGAGATTTTCCTTGTAAAATAATAAACCTAGCAAGTGCAGTTATAGCAATAAATAACGGCAGTGTAATTTGAATTGATTGGCTCTCCCAAAAAACTCTAACCATTGCAAGCACTTCAAGATATAGAAAAAGTAAAAGCAGATCTGCTAAAGTAACTCTTTGTACGAGTATCATCTGATACATCTCTTGTCCGAAAGCAATCACTGTGCTAACTAATATAATTACTAAAGCAACAAGCTGGATTTGTTTTACGATATTTTCCATATATTTAATTTATATTTTAATTCAAATATTTATTCTAGATCAATTTTATTGGAATATAATCAATCGTGGGAAAGAAACTTTTCTGCCTCTAAAGCGGCCATACATCCCATTCCAGCCGCTGTTACCGCTTGTCTAAAAATTTTATCTTTTACATCTCCAGCAGCGAATACACCTGGAATATTAGTTTCTGTCGAATCATTCTTTGTTACTAAATATCCTTCTTTATCCATTTCTAGTTGGTCTTTAAATAATGAGGTTGCTGGATCATGCCCTATAGCAATGAACAAGCCATCAATTTTTAGTTCGTCTATTTTATTTGTTTTAACGTTTTTAATTTTTAATCCAGTTACATTTTTAGGATCATTATCCCCAATAACTTCATCAACAACAGAGTCCCAAATTATTTCAATTTTTTTATTTTCCATTAATTTCTTTTGAAGTAATTTTTCTGCTCTCAAACTATCTCTTCTGTGTATAAGTTGAACTTTTGAAGCAAATTTTGTTAAAAACATAGCTTCCTCAACTGCAGCATTTCCACCTCCAACAACTGCTACAGTTTTGTCTTTAAAGAAAAATCCATCACATGTTGCACATGCAGATACACCAAAACCTCTAAAGCTTTGTTCTGAGTCAATATTTAACCATCTAGCTTGAGCTCCTGTTGAAATAATTATTGAGTCTGCTTCATAAATTTGGCCGCTATCTCCAACAGCTTTAAATGGCTTAGATTTTAAGTCCACTGATGCAATATGATCTTGAATCATTTCAGTCCCAACTACTTCTGCCTGACCTTTCATTTGATCCATAAGCCATGGCCCTTGTATTACATCTTTAAATCCAGGAAAATTTTCAACATCAGTTGTTGTTGTTAATTGGCCACCAGGTTCCATACCATGAACTAATATTGGTTTTAACATTGCTCTTGCAGCATAAATTGCTGCTGTATATCCAGCGGGACCTGACCCAATTATTAACACTTTTGTGTGTTTAGTTGGATTTTCACTCATATGAAAGCTATATAATGATTAATGACTAAATTGAAAGGTATATTATTAACAGAAGGTATGCATGGGATGATTAGCCAAGTAGAAGGTTTGGCTAAAGCTTTAAATATAAATTATTCTCACCACACAGTTGAAACAAAAGGTTTCTGGAAAGTTATACCACCAAAATTCACTCCTATATCCGACTCAGTTTTTAAAAAAATTGAATGCGAAGATGTTGATTTAATAATTTCATGTGGGAGAAAAAGTATTATTCCATCATTATTCTTAAAAAAAAATTCAAAGAAAAAAGTATTTAACATTCATATTCAAAACCCAAAGATAAAACTAGATAATTTTGATCTAGTTGTAGTGCCTGAGCATGATAATCTTGATGGACACAATGTATTAAAAACAAAAGGAGCTATTCATTATTTAACAAGTGAAGAAATTGAAAATGATAAAGAATATTTGTTTAGTATTTCAAGCAAATTGAGGGATAAAAATATAATTTCATTAATAATTGGTGGTCCTACCCAGTATTATGATTATTCAGATAGAAATATCCAAGAAATTTTTTCAAAAGTAAATTATTTAGTTAAAGAAAATAATCTTAATTTAGTAGTCATACCTTCTATGAGAACGCCAAAGGGAACTATAGAACATGCAAAAATATATTTTGGAAATGATCATTTAGTATTAGATGGTGTTGATAAAAAAGCCTATTTAAGTGCTCTTTCACAATCAAAACATTTGGTTATCACTTGCGATTCAAGCTCTATGATTTCAGAGGCAGCTTTAACAGGTAAGCCAATTTATATTGCCACTATTCCACCTAAAAAAAGCGATAAAAGATTTAAAAATTTTAGAAAATTATTTCAAGATATGAAAATTGTTAGAGAATTAGGAGAAAAATTAGAAAATTGGAACTATGAAAAATTAGATGAAACGAATAGAGTAGCAAATATCATTAAAGATAAAATTCAATTATAATGGCATTTTTAAATTCAATATTAAAAAATTCATCAAATCACAAAACTCCTTTTGAACATTGGGAATTAAATCAACCATTAACTGACGGCCAAGTTCAGGAAATTGTAAACGCTGATATAGCTAATCCGATAGAACATAATTTAAACTATGATGGCACAAGAGCAATTGATGGAGGTGAAGGTAAGTTTAGAGAAGGTATATCAGACGGAGGCAAAGCATTAAAATTTAGATGTTTTGTGACAAAAGAAAATTCAAATCAATTTCCTAATCTTGTTGATTTTATTAAAGAACTTCAAAATCAATCAACTTATAAAAAAATTTCTGAAATGATAAATAAAGATCTTTCAAATTCATATGTAAGAGTTGAAGTTATCTGTGATAGAAAAGGATTCTGGTTAAAACCACATTGCGATATTAAAGAGAAACTGATGTCATGTTTATTATTCGTAAACAAACATAATGAAAAAGAAGATTTAGGCACAGATTTTTATGATGAAAATCTAAAGTTAGCAAAAACTGTTCCTTATAAGGATAATTATGGTTATTTCTTTTCAAGTGGCCCTAATACTTGGCACGGTATGGAAAAAAAAGAAATAGTAAAAGAGAGAAGATGTCTTCAAGTGAATTACGTTACATTCGAGACAGATTGGAAAGTCAATTAAAATTAATTATCTTGCAGAGACTTTACTCTTAACTTTGTTGTTTTTAATGATTTTATTGCTTCTAAAAATGAATAGGCTGTAGACATATTCGTACAATAAGGAATTTTGTTCGCAAGAGTTCCTCTTCTTAATGCTCTCGCATCACTAATCCTGTGCTCAGAGTTTCCGCCTCCAGTATTTATTACCAATGATATTTTTTTTGAATTTAATACATCTACTATATGTGGTCTGCCGCTACTTACTTTATTAATTTTTTTACATTTCATTCCATTTTGCTTTAAAATTTCTGAAGTTCCTTTAGTTGCAGAAAGTGTAAATCCAAGTTTTATCAATCTTTGAGCAATACCTATTATTTCCTGTTTGTGAGAGTCTTTTACCGATAAGAATGCCATTCCTTTTGTAGGTAAAGAATTTGAAGCTGCTATTTGACTTTTAGCAACTGCCATTCCAAAATCATCATCAAAACCCATTACTTCACCAGTAGACTTCATTTCAGGACCAAGCAATAAATCACTATCTGGGAATTTATTAAATGGAAATACAGCTTCTTTAACGGCAAATTTTTTATTGGTTTTATATTTTAATTTATATTTACTTAACTTTTCTCCAGACATTATTCTTGATGCAATTTTTGCAAGCGGAATACCATTTGCTTTTGAAACAAAGGGAACAGTTCTGCTTGCTCTAGGATTAACTTCAATGACAAAAATTTCATCATTTTTAATTGCAAATTGAATATTCAAAAATCCTTTAACTTTTAAAGCCAGAGCTAATTTTCTTGTTTGTATTTTAAGTTCTCTTAAAAGATTTGCCTTTATTGATACTGGCGGTAAGCAACATGCTGAGTCTCCAGAATGAATCCCAGCTTCCTCAATATGTTGCATTATTCCAGCAACATAAACATCTTTTCCGTCAGAAATTGCATCTACATCTACTTCCATTGCACTATCAATAAATTTGTCAATTAAGATTGGATTTTGCTCTGATGCTTTGAAGGCTTCATTAATAAATTGATTCAATTGGCTTTTGTCATGAACAATTTCCATTGCCCTACCTCCTAAAACGTAAGAAGGTCTAACAACTACAGGCAATCCAATTTTTTCAGCAATATTAATAGCTTGATCGTATTTGTAAGCTATTCCGCTTTCAGCTTGTTTCAATTTAAGCTTTATAAGCAACTCTCTAAATCTGTCTCTATCTTCTGCTAGATCAATTGATTTATATTGTGTCCCTAAAATAGGTAATTTATTTTCATCTAAAAATTTAGCTAATTTGATAGGAGTTTGCCCTCCAAATTGTGCAATAATCCCAATTAGATTTCCATTTGATTTTTCTTTTAATATTATATTCTCAACATACTCTTCAATTAAGGGTTCAAAGTATAATCTATCACTTGTATCATAATCTGTAGAAACAGTTTCCGGGTTACAATTTATCATTATTGTTTCAAAACCTGCTTCTTTTAAAGAAAAGCTAGCCTGACAACAGCAGTAATCAAACTCTATACCTTGACCAATTCTATTTGGTCCTCCACCTAAAATTATTATTTTCTTTTTATTACTTGGCTCTGCTTCGCATTCAGTTTTAATAGAAAAATTTCTTTGATACGTAGAATACATATAAGGTGTGAAAGATTTGAATTCAGCAGCACAGGTATCAACTTTCTTAAAAACAGGCATAACTTTTAGCCCTTTTCTTCTTGATTTGACGATTGTTTCTTTTTGACTAGTTATTTGTGAAATCTTTTTATCAGAAAAGCCTATTGATTTTATTCTATTAAATTCCCTAAAAGTTTTGGGCAGCCCTCTTAAACTTAATGTTTTTTCTTCATCAACTATTTCCTTAATTTGATTTAAAAACCATGGATCTACTTTTGATAATTTATATATGACATCTAAAGAAATTTTTTTTCTAAAAGCCTCAGCAATTAGAAGTAATTTGTTTGGAATATTGATTTTTAAATTTTTTAGGATTTCTTTTTTTGAATAGTTAAAAATATTATCTAATCCTGATAAACCAGTTTCAAGTGAAACCAGGGCTTTTTGAAAAGATTCTTTGAAGTTTCTCCCAATTGCCATTGCTTCACCAACTGATCTCATGGATGTGCCTAAAATTGCTCTAGTGTCAGAAAATTTTTCAAAAGTAAATCTTGGAATTTTTGTAACAACATAATCAATTGTTGGTTCAAAAGAAGCTGGTGTTACTTTTGTTATTTCATTTTGCAGTTCATCTAGAGTATAACCGACCGCTAATTTTGCAGCTACTTTTGCTATTGGAAAACCTGTTGCTTTAGAAGCTAATGCAGATGATCTTGAAACTCTTGGGTTCATTTCAATAATTACCATTCTTCCATTTTTTGGATTTATGGCGAATTGAACATTTGAACCTCCTGTTTCAACACCTATTTTTCTTAAACATGCAATAGATGCATTCCTCATTACTTGATACTCTTTATCTGTCAAAGTTAAAGCTGGAGCTATAGTAACAGAGTCACCCGTGTGAGTTCCCATTGGATCAACATTTTCTATTCCATTTTTTGATAAACCAATAACGTCCATATACCCTTCAACTAAATATACATCTTCTAATTTATTTGATAACTTTCTTGCTTTATCAAGATTATATAAATTTGATCCTTTCTTGAAAAAAGGTGTCTCAGGAGAATTAATATATTTAGCTAAATTTTTATTATCATCTATAATTCTTCCACCAAAACCTATTATATTTCCTGAAATATCATTTATTGGAAAGAT
>CACBFA010000002.1 GCA_902538525.1 uncultured Pelagibacteraceae bacterium
ATTTATGCATGCAAGAAGTGATTAGATATTTAAAAGATAACGAAAATAACTTAAGTGATGGAACCCACTTATTATTTGTAACTAAAAATATAGAGAGAATAGGTGATCATACAACCAACATTGCTGAGCAAGTATATTATTTAGTTAAGGGAGAATATCTAGAGGGTGATCGACCAAAAGGCACAGAACCTATTGTTACTGGAGAAAAGTAAAATATGTCGGCTCACATTTTTATAGCTGAGGACGAGGCTGCTATAATAACTCTACTAAAGTATAACCTTGAAAAAGAAGGTTACAAAGTAAGTTTCTGTGAAAATGGTGAAGATGCGCTTAAACAAATTAAAGATAAGCTTCCTGACTTAATATTAATGGATTGGATGTTGCCCGATTTGTCAGGCGTTGAAATATGTAAAAATTTAAAAAAAGACAAAAAGCATAATGACATACCAGTAATAATGTTAACAGCAAAAGGCGAGGAGGAGGACAAATTAAGAGCTTTTGATACAGGTGCAGATGATTATGTAACAAAACCATTTAGTCAAAAAGAACTTAATGCAAGAATTAAATCTTTACTCAGAAGATCAAAACCACAATCCACCATTGATGTTGTTGAGTTTACAGATCTAAAAATAGATAGAATAACAAAAAGAGTTTATAGAAATAACATTGAAATATCTCTAGGACCTACAGAATTTAAATTATTAGATTTTTTTATCAAAAATCCAAAAAGGGTATATTCAAGAGAACAACTCTTAAACAATGTTTGGGGAGAAAATATTTACGTTGAAACTAGAACTGTCGATGTGCATATCAGAAGATTAAGACAGGCTATTAATATAGATAATACTAAGCCTTTAATTAGAACTGTAAGATCAGCAGGTTATTCTTTAGAATCTTGAAGGTCTTTAGGTCTAGTAAATTCTTTAATTAAACCATTTCCATCTAATTTATTCCATTCATTAAAATCAAAATAAATTTTTGCAAATGCCGATGTCGGAAATTTGTAGTTTAATAATTTAAAATGGTTGTTGTTGTGATTTTTCGTCAGTGATCGTATTAGATTTCTAACAGTAGGTTCATGGTTAATTAAAAGCACTGATTTATATTTTTTTGGTATTTTTTTTATTATATCTATAATTTTATCTTCACTTGATAAGTATAATTTTTTTGAAGAAATAATTTTTTTTGGTTTATCTATTTTTTTTAATAAAATTTTTAGGGTTTTCTTTGTTCTTTTTGATGATGAAAGTAATATGTAATCAAACTTATAATTGTTTTTAACAAAAAATTCACAAATCTTTTTTGCATTTTTCTCGCCACGCTTACTTAATGGTCTTTCATGATCATCAAGATTTGGGTGGTCCCAGCTAGATTTTGCATGACGCATAACGTATAATTTAAGCATAAATTTTAAATATATGACTGCATTAAAAAAACAAGATAAAGAAACACTAAAATCTAAATACATAAATAGAGAGCTGTCTTGGCTAAAATTCAACGACAGAGTTCTTCTTGAGGCCCAAAATTTTGAAAATCCTCTTTATGAAAGAATTAAATTTTTATCTATAGCTGGATCAAATTTAGATGAATTTTTCATGGTTCGTGTTGCAGGTTTATATAGTCAAATCAAACAAGATGTAGATTCACTTAGTTCTGATGGTCTTACTCCTGATGAACAAATGAGTGAAGTTATTTTGGAAACAAATAATCTTCTTAATAAACAAAATAAAATATTTAGAGATTTAATTCTTCAATTAAAAAAAGCAAATATAAGTATAGTTAAACCTGAAAATTTAAGTAAAACTGAACAAAAAAGATTATTTAAAATTTTTAATGAAGAAATTTACCCTCTGCTAACCCCATCAGCAATAGACCCAGCTCATCCCTTTCCATTTATTGCAAATCAAGGAAGAGCATTAGTTATGAGATTAAATAAGAAAAATAAAAAAAGGACTTTAAATGCAATAATAGTAATTCCAAAAGCTTTATCAAGATTTATTGAAATAGATGGAAATAAAAGTTTTAAAAAATTTTTAATTATAGATGATGTTATAAGTTTTTTTGCCTCTGAAATATTTCCCGATCATGATTTAGATAAAAAAATGTTATTTAGAGTTATAAGAGATAGTGATGTAGAAATTCAAGAGGAGGCCGAAGATTTAGTAAGATCTTTTGAATTGGCTTTAAAAAAAAGAAGAACAGGTGATATAGTACGTTTAGAAATTTTAAAAAATAGTAATAATGACTTAATTAAGTTTATAACCAATAAGTTAAACGTAAAATCTGAATACATCTATGAAATTGAAGGCATTGTTGGAATTCAAGATATAGACCAAGTTTGTAAAATTAAAAATTCTAAATTAAGATTTAAAAATTTTAATCCCAGGGAGGTTGAGAGATTAAAGGAGTTTAATAATAATTTTTTTGATACTATAAAAAAAAAAGATTTAATAGTTCATCACCCTTTTGAAACATTTGATGCTGTCGTTGAGTTTTTAAATCAAGCTGCATATGATAAAAAAGTTATAGCAATTAAACAAACTCTATACAGAACAACGTTAGACTCTCCAATTGTTAAAGCCTTAATAACAGCAGCTGAAAATGGAAAGACAGTAACCGCTTTAATAGAGATCAAAGCAAGATTTGATGAAGAAGCAAATATTCAACTTTCTAGAAGTTTAGAAAAGGCAGGAATTCAAATAGTTTATGGTTTTGCAAAATATAAAACACATGCAAAATCATCTTTAATATTAAGAAAAGAGCAGGGAAAAATTCAAACTTATATACATCTAGGAACTGGCAATTATCACCCAGTTAATGCAAAAATTTATACAGACTTATCTTTATTTAGCTCTGATAAAAAAATAGCAACTGATGTGGAAAAATTTTTTAATTATGTAACAGGTTATTCAAAACCACGAAATCTTAGTAAAATATCTATATCACCAATAAATCTTAGGGAAACTTTGAACAAATGTATTGCTAACGAGATAGCAAATGTCAAAAAAGGTAAAAACGCTGAAATATGGGCTAAAATGAATTCCTTAGTAGATCCAGTGATAATTGATAAATTTTACGAAGCTTCAAATGCTGGAGTAAAGATATTTTTATTTGTAAGAGGTGTTTGTTGTTTAAGACCTGGAGTTAAAGATAAATCTGAAAATATAATAGTTAAAAGCATGATTGGAAGATTTTTGGAACACTCAAGAATTTATTGTTTTGCAAATGGAAAAACAATGCCTAGTAGAGATGCAAAAGTTTTTATTTCATCAGCAGATTTAATGCCAAGAAATTTAAATCGAAGAGTAGAACTTCTAGTTCCAATTGAAAACCAAACAGTCCACGAACAAGTTCTTGATCAAATTATGTTAGCTAATTATTTAGATAAAAAACAAAGTTGGGAACTTGATGCTAGTGGAAATTATAAAAAAATTAAATATAGTGAAAATGATTCTTTTTCAGCCCATGATTATTTTATGAATAATCCTAGTTTATCTGGAAGAGGTAAAGCTAAATTAAAAATGAAACCAAAAAAATTAAATTTAAGATTAATTAAAAGTGGAAATTAAAGTTTTAAAAAATAATCAAAATTTGAAATTAAAACCTGCTAAATTAGCAGTAATTGATATAGGTTCCAATTCTATCAGGATGTTAATCTATGAAGATTTTAACTCATCTCGTGTGCCTTTTTTCAATGAAAAAGCCGTTTGTGAACTTGGTAAAAATTTAGATAAGTCAAGAAAACTTCATAAATCTGGTGTGGATTATGCCCAAAAAGTATTGAAGAGATTTTCAGAAATTTTAAATGTTTCCAAAATTGTTAATTTAAAAATAATAGCAACTGCTGTTTTAAGAGAAGCAACAGATGCAAAACCCTTTGTTGAATACGTAGAAAACCTTTTTAAAAAAAAAATAGAAATCTTAAGTGGAGAGGAAGAAGCAATTTGTTCAGCAGAGGGTGTAAAAATTGGATTTGATAATGTAGATGGGTTAGTTGCTGATCTTGGTGGAGGTAGTTTAGAATTAGCTCGAGTTGAAAATGGTTTGATTACTAATAAAACATCTTTACCCTTAGGTGTTTTAAGACTACTTAATAATCCAATTGTAAAAAAGAGAAACCTTTCTAAGTATATAAAACAACTTTTGAGAGATGAGAAATGGTTATCTAAAAAAAAATTTGAAAATTTGTATTTAGTTGGGGGAACATGGAGAGCTTTATTTAAACTTCATCTGTTTCAAAATAAACATCCTGTCCATATAATTCATCAGTATTCAGTAAATTATGAAACTATATCATCATTTGTAGAAAAAATAGCATCGTTTAATAAAACAAAACTAAAAACAGTTGAATATATATCTAAATCTAGAACACCTTATCTACCATATAGCTCTATTATTTTAGATGAGATCATGAAAGTCACAAATCCAAAAAACATAATTTGTTCTATAAGCGGTATTAGAGAGGGATCTCTAGCAAAAGATTACTTTAAAAATATTGATAACTCTCAAGTTTTTGAAAAATCATTAGAATATATTTCGAAGAAGAGAGGTGATTTGGGATTAACCTACAAAAAGTATCATGAATTTATCAAACCTGTATTTGATGGTAATGAACATTTTGATGAAAAATTGCTTAATTTAGCTTGTGTTTTAAGTCATATGGATTGGGGACTAGGTGCTTTTCAAAAGGCAGAATTAGTTTTTCAAGAAACATTAAATACCCCTTTATTGAGACTTTCACATAAAGAAAGAATTCAAATAGCTCTTTCATGTTATTGGAGGTACTGCAGTATTAAATACAATCCAAAAATAGAATATTTAACTTTTTTAAATAATAATGAAATTTTTTCTAGTAAACAAGTTGGTGCAGCCTTAAGATTTGCACACTCACTTACATCTATTTCAACTATCTTCTTAGAGGAATTTAAATTGTATAAAAGAGGTAACTCTGTATTTTTAAAAATTCCAGCTCAACACCAAGAAATAATTTCTAAACAAGTTACAAAAAGATTTAAAGCTCTTGCGCGAGAATTATTTTTAGAGCCGAGAGTAATTTACTCAAATAATTAAAATTTAATTTAATCTATTACAACTTACAGGTTAGTGATTTTTCTTCTTTAATATATTTTTAATTTTATTGAAACATATCTTTAATCCAAATGTAATATTCTTCTGTGATTAAATTGTAAACATTAAACCCCTGAAATACGCTCGGTATTATTATTGAGCGTATTTCTTTTTATAAAACAAATACATTCCTATATGAGATGCATTGTTAAATTTACCATTCTCAATTAATTTAATTATTTGTTGAGTGGAAACTATATGGATTTTAATTCCTTTTTCAGGCTTTGAAATTTTTCAATCTTTTTCTAAGAATAATTTTTTTGCAATATAAACAGCAATTAACATGCCAATTAATTCAGCAGCTATATAATAAGGAGTGTTTAAATAACTTATACCAGTAAACGACTCTGTGAATGTTCTTGCTATTGTTACAGCAGGATTTGCAAAAGAAGTTGAAGAGGTAAACCAATAACCAGCAGTGATATATAAACCTACTGATCCAGCAACAGCTAATTTACCTGATTTCATTGAACCAAAAATAATTAAAATAAGACCCAACGTAGCAACTATTTCAGAAGTAAAAATATAAATCCCATTCCTCGACTTTGTTGATAATTCAAAAACCTGGTGTTCAAAAAAGAAATTAGCTAATGCTACACCTAGTAAACATCCAAGTATCTGAGCAGAAATATAAAAGGGTAAAAGGTTTTTTTTTAACTTTCCTGTAATTGTCATAGCAATACTTACAAATGGATTGAAATGAGCCCCAGATACATCAGCAAATACTGTTATTAGCACAAACAATCCAGCTCCTGTTGCCAATGTGTTGGCTATTAGCATTACTGCTATATCATTAGTTAGATTTTCTGCCATTAAACCTGATCCAACTATGATCATGACCAGAAAGCAACTTCCAATAAACTCTGAAAGAAAATATCTATTTTTATTTTTCATCTATCCAATCTTTAATTTTATTACTTATAATATTGAAAGTTTTTCTAATGATTATTTGCTTTTCTTCGTCATTTGCATTTTGAAGTTTAGCTACCGGATCTTCTATATCCCAATGTATAATTTGGTTTTTATCAGGCCAAATAGGACATACCTCATTATTTGCGTTGTTGCATACTGTTATTACATGATCCATTTTTAATTCTTTATTGATAAATTCTTCAAAGTTTTTAGAACTATAATTAGTTAGATCATAACTTTTATTTTTTTCTAAAAAACTTTTAACATCTTCATTGATTTTTCCAGATGGATTACTACCAGCACTGAAAGCATTAAATTTATTTGAGTATTCGTTATTAATAATACTCTCAGCAATAATGCTTCTCGCTGAATTTCCTGTGCATACAAATAAAATATTTTTCATTAAAAAATAATTTTATAAATACCAATTACAAATAATGGAATTTGTAATCCAAAATTAGTTAATATGGCCTTATCTTTTAATAAAAAACCCGATATTGTCCATCCAACTACACCAAGACCATGAAAATATATATTAATTGGATATATATTTAAATTTGTAAGCAATATTCCGGTTAAGACTAAAAACGTACTTATCCATTTGAGATATTTTTTTAAAAACATAAAACTCCTTTCTCTATACTTATGACAGTTATGTTAAAGATTTATTAAAATTATTATTTTATATTAAATTGATTATGTATCTATGGATAAAATATCCTCCGATTAGCAATATTAAACCTGTAATATAAATTATAAAAAAATTCATATTAAAAGATTTTGCAAAAAAGAAGGGTACAAAGAATAAATAACTTGCTGGTACTGCAATAAATATACTTTTTGTAAACATTACTGTTTTCTCTGTATCATTGTGCTCATAATACGAAAATAGTATCGCTATTAGTGATACCAACGGTAATGCAATAATAAATCCAGCGAGCTTAGGATTTTGACCAGCCAACCAACTTGAAAAAGCAACAATTAAACCTGCTGCTACAACTTTAAAAATAAAAAATAACATCTGTTTTTAGCTTGTTGCAAATTCTTTAATTTTCTCAAAACTGAAGTGATCGGCTATATCTTTCTTGGCGTAGTATACTTCATCAACTGTGCCTTGTTCGTTTATCAAAACATCTGTAACAGCTATATCAAAATGACCTTTAATTTTTAAAGGAATATATCCCTTTAACATTGCAGGTATTATTTTATGAGATTTAAATAGCATTGCAGATAATGTTTTCATCATTGATCTTTCAATTTCATATTTTTGAAAATATTTAAAATCTTCATCGGCCAGTACAGTAAAAGGTAAATTGTTATGTTTTTTCATATATGACCTTAAATTATCAACCGGCGAGTGAAATATTGCAACATGTGTAAAATTATTTCCTAACTCATTAAATCTTTTATTAATTTCGTTTAATCTAAGATTGCAAAAACTACATCCAGCTATTCTGTAAAAAGTTAAAAGAACTTTCTTTCCATGTGTTTCTGATAAATTAAATGTAGACCCGTCATCTCTTGGAAGTGTAATTTCTTCTATTTTATCTCCTTTGGAGATCTTCATTTGATAGAGCATTTTTTACAAAGCCCAAAGAATTCAAGATTATATTTATTGAATTTCATACCCGCTTTGTCTTGAAAATTTTTTAAATATTTTGAAAGTTTGCTGTCACTAATTTCACTTACTTCTTCACAGCTTTCACATATTGAAAATGCTGTTGCCTTTGAGATCTGACAATTTGAATTTTTACATGCAACGAAAGCATTTCTACTTTCAATTTTGTGAATTTTTCCAATTTCAACCAATTTATCAAGCGCTCTATAAACTTGAAGAGGGGCTTTAATACCTTTTTTTTGCACATTATGTAAAATTGAATAAGCTTTTATGGGCTCATTTACTTTTTCAATGTAATCAAGAACTATTTGTTGATTTTTTGATAGTGTTTCCTGTTTAAGCATAGTTTTTCTTTTATCAATTTCCCATTAGTTTTTCAATTGTATCGTCTGTTTAATTTTAAATAGAGATATTACAAATAATAATAACGCTGCAGCAATGATAGATGGACCCGAAGGAGTATTGAATTGCAATGAAGAAAATAAACCCATGATTACTGATAATAATCCTCCACATATAGAAAAAATTACCATCTTTTTGGGAGTATCTGATATGTTACGAGCCATAGCCGTTGGTATAATTAACATCCCAGTTATTAATAAAAGTCCTACAATTTTTATAGAAATTGCAATTATTGCTGCCATTAAAATAGTAAATATTGCTTTTGCTCTATCAGGATTTAATCCTTCTGCTTCTGCAAGTTCATAATTTACTGTTGAAGCAAATAAAGGTTTCCAAATTATTTTTAATACAATTAAAATTATTGCTCCTCCTCCCCATATAATTATCAAATCATCAACATTAACAGCTAATATGTCTCCAAATAATAGTCCCATGACATCAAATCTTATAAATGAGAGAAAACCAATTACCACTAAGCCAACTGCTAATGCTGAGTGAGCTAAAAGACCAAGTAAAGCATCACCGGGCAAATTAGTATTTTTTTCAAGTTTAACTAATATGATTGCTATTACTGATGAAATGATAAATATCGAAATTGCTATATTAATTTCGAATGCCAATGCCATTGTAACACCAAGTAATGCTGAATGTGCTAATGTATCTCCGAAATAAGATAATCTTCTCCAAACTACAAAGCAGCCCAAAGGACCTGTTACAAAAGCAACACCTATACCAGCAATTAAAGCTCTTATAAAAAAATCATCAAACATTTAATTTTTTTTTATATCTCCATCATTTGAATGAACATGATCATGCTTATGTTCATATATAGAAAGAGTTTGTGAAGCTTGTTCGCCAAATAACAGTTTATACTCATTATTCATTGCAACGTCTTTTGGTGTTCCTGAACAACACACGTGGCCATTTAGACAAATCACATGATCTGTTGCTGTCATAACAGTATGCAAATCATGAGAAATTAATAAAATTCCACAATTTAATTTATCTGCTATTTCTTTTATTAATTTATACAATGCAATCTCCCCAGTAAAATCAACTCCTTGAACCGGCTCATCCAATACTAAAAGATCAGGTTTTTTTGAAACTGCTCTTGCAAGAAGCACTCTTTGAAATTCTCCACCAGATAAATTTCCTAAATTCTGGTTTTTAAGATGATCTGCACCCGTTAATTTTAAAGCTTCATTTATTTTTTCTTCATCGAGTTCATCTGTTAAAACCATAAAATCACTCACTTTAAGTGGCAATGTCCAGTCAATTGAAATCTTTTGAGGAACATATCCAATTTTATCAGTAAATTTTTCTACATTGCCTTCTATATTCTTATGAAGTCCTATCGCAATTTTTGCAGTTGTGCTTTTGCCAGAACCATTTGGCCCAATTAATGTTACTATCTTTCTTCTTTCAACAATTAAAGAAACGCCTTTTACAAGCCATTTATTCCGTTGTTTTAATCCAACTTCAGTTAATTTTACTAATACATTGTTCTCAATTGTCATTTATTACCTTGACTTATTAATGTTATATTATTACACAATGTTATATTATAACAATTAACACTAAATTAAATTATGAAAAACTTAAAAAAATCAACATTAATAATTACAATATTATCTTTTTTAGCTCTTTTTACATCAGCAAAAGCAGAAATAAAAGTTGTAGCTTCAATTAAGCCTATACACTCTTTAGCTAGCTATCTGATGGATGGAGTTGCTAAACCAGACCTAATAGTCGATGGATATTCTTCACCACATGGATTCCCGTTAAAACCATCTCATGCAAAGATGTTACAAGAAGCTGATCTTATTTTTTGGGTAGGTGAAGATCTAGAAAACTTCATGGAAAAACCATTAGATTCAATTGCAAAAAAAGCTGAAAAAATTGAATTAATGGAAATTAAAGGTCTTAATAAATTAAAATTCAGAGAACGAAATATTTTTGGTGATCATGATGATCATGACGATCACGACCACAAAAAAAAAGACGGTCATAAAGAAGACGACCACGATGATCATGACCATAAAAAGAAAGATGGACATGACGACCACGATGATCATGACCACAAAAAAAAAGACGGTCATAAAGAAGATGACCACGATGATCATGACCATAAAAAGAAAGATGGGCATGACGATCATGATGACCATGGACATAAAAAGAAAGATGACCATGATGACCACGATGATCATGCAGGACATGAAGGTCACCACCACGGTGAGCATGACCCACATATTTGGTTAGATCCAATGAATGCTAAAGTTATATTAAATGAAATGGCAGAGCATTTAATTGAAAATGATGCTAAGAACGCATCAAAATATAAAAGCAATTTAAAGAAAGCACTAAAAGATATTGATAAACTTGTTAGTGACGTCTCTTCTGAATTAAATCAGAGTGTTGCATCAATTGTTTTCCATGATGCTTACCAATATTTTGAGAAAAGATTTAATGTTAATATATTGGGTGCTTTTACAGTTAATACAGATGTAATGCCAGGAGCAGAACAATTGGCTGAAATCAGAGAAATAATTGAGCATGATAAAGTAGCTTGTGTATTTTCTGAACCACAGTTTAATCCAAATATCATTAAAGCTGTAGCAAAAGATATGAATATTAAAACTGGTGTTGTAGACCCATTAGGAGCTACTTTGGATCCTGGAAAAGACTTATATTTTGATTTAATCAGAAATATGTCTAAATCTTTTAAAGGTTGTTAATTAAAAATTGAACTTTTGCCGTAAATAATATCTAATATTATTTATGGCAACCGTTCCTTTAAGTTTAGAAGAAATTTTCCATTTAGCTAAAAAAACGTTAGTAGCTAATGGTTGTGATGAAGAAACAGCAGATACCTTATCTACTTTAATCAAAAATGCTGAAAGAGATGGATCATTATCTCATGGTCTATTTAGATTACCCGCTTATATTTCTGGTTTAAAAAGTGGAAAAATTAATGGCAAAGCTAGACCAGTGATTTCAAAATTAACCGCTAGTGTTGTTAAAGCAGATGGAAAAAATAGTCTTGCCCCAATGGTTTTAAAATATGGAATACCAGAACTTGTTAAAGCTGCAAAAGAAAATGGAGTAGCTGTTTTAGCAATTACTAATTCTCATCATATGGCTGCGATGTGGCCTGAGACTGAAGCAATAGCAGAGCAAGGACTTGTTGCTTTTGCTTGTACATCATACAAGCCAGCAGTTGCACCAGCAGGAGCAATTAAACCTTTATTTGGAACAAACCCAATTTCATTTGCTTGGCCAAGAAAAAATAAACCTCCTGTAGTTTATGATATGGCTACTGCATCGATGGCAATGGGAGAAGTTCAAGTTGCAAAAAGAGAAGGGCACAAAGTTCCAATTGGGACTGGTTTAACTAAAGATGGAAAAGAAACAACAGATCCTGGTGAAATAGCAGATGGTGGAGTTTTGTTGCCATTTGGCGGCTATAAAGGCTCAGGAATAGCAATGATGGTTGAATTACTTGCTGGAGCCTTAGTTGGAGATAATTTTAGTTATGAGACGGCTGAGAAGGATACAGATGATGGTGGACCACCAAGTGGTGGAGAGTTTATTTTAGCTATATCTCCTGACAAATTAACAAATTCTGATTGGGATAGTCATTCAAATAAATTCTTTGAGAAAATGAAATCAATGGGAGAGGTTAGGTTGCCTGGTGAAAGACGTCACAAAAACAGATTAGATACTGGACCTAGAAATATTAATGAGGAACTTGTTAATAAAATAAAATCTTTAAGTTAATTCAATTTCAATTGGTGTATGATCCGAAGGTTTTTGTCTTTCACGAGGAAATTTGTTAATTTTAACATCTTTCACAAGATTTATAATTGAGTTTGAAACTAAGAAATGATCAATTCTCATGCCATTATTTTTTTGCCATGCACCGCTTGTGTAATCCCAAAACGTATATCCTTCTTTGTCTGGATGAATATATCTATATGCATCATGAAAACCTAAACTTAATAATTCCCTTAATTTTTTTCTTATCTCTAGTCTAAACAAAGCATCATTTTCATATCCTTTAGGATTATGAACATCTTCTGCAGATGGAATTATATTAAAATCACCACCAATAATTATATTTTCCTTTTTTTTTAAATAACCTTTTAACTTCTTAATTAAACTTTCTAGCCAATATAATTTGTAAGTATATTTTTCTGTATCAACTGGATTTCCATTAGGTGTGTAAATATTTATTAATTTAATAGTTTTTGATTTATGTTTTAGATCAGCTGTAATAATTCTAGATTGTTTATTTTTGTCTTTAAAAATATCTTTTTCAATTTTATCTAATTTTTTTTTAGAAATTATCGCAACCCCATTATATGATTTTTGACCAAATACATAATTTTGATAATTTGATTTTTCAAAGTCTTCGTAAGGATAGTTTTCATCTTGAGCTTTGATCTCTTGCATCATTAAAATATCTGGTGAATATTTTTTTAGATACTCTTTAATATTTTCAATTCTTGCTCTTACAGAGTTAACATTCCAGGAACTAATTATCATTAAAGCGAGAAAGATACGCCACAACCACAAGAAGATTTGCTTTGCGGGTTGTTTATTTTAAAAGAATCTCCGATTAATTCTTTTACAAAATCAACTTCAGATCCTTTTAGTAAATCTGCCGATGTTTTGTCGATAAGGATATTATCTTGTTGTAGATCATCATCCTTAGCAGAGTTATCAAATGAGAAATCATATTGAAATCCAGAGCATCCACCCCCTTTAATAGCGATTCTAAAAAATGATCCTTTATCTTTTGATGATAGAAGATGGTTTATCTGCTTTATAGCATTATCTGTAAATTTAATTTCTTTAATCATAATTAAACATTGATAAAAACAATATAATAATATTTTGCCATTTTTAAAGAATGAAAAATTACTCAAAATTAGGAACATTTGCTTCAAAAGGTAGATTGTTCAAAGAAGCGAGCAATCCTTTCAGATCACCTTTTCAAAGAGATAGAGATAGAATAATTCATTCTACCTCTTTTAGAAGATTGAAACACAAAACTCAGGTATTTGTGAATACTGAAGGAGATCATTATAGAACCAGAATCACGCATTCCATTGAAGTTTCACAAATTGCTAGAACAATTGCTAAATACTTAGGTTTAAATGATGATTTAGCTGAAACATTAAGCTTAGCTCATGATTTAGGTCATACCCCTTTTGGTCATGCAGGAGAAGAGTCCCTAAATGAATGTATGTATGAATATGGGGGATTTGACCACAACCTTCAAACACTTAGGATAGTAATGTTCATTGAAAATAAATATTTTAAATTTGAAGGTCTTAATTTAACATTAGAAACGTTAGATGGTCTTATTAAACATAATGGTCCGGTAACAAAGCTAGTCAAAATAAATAATTTAATTGGTTTGAAAAATTTAAAAAATAAAATTAATTTTTCAAAAAACTCTTCACTGGAGGCTCAAATTGCATCTATATCTGATGACGTTGCATACAATAACCATGATATTCAAGATGGAATAAAAGCTAAATTGTTTAAGTTAAACGATCTTAAACAAATCTCTTTTTTTGATGAAATTTTAAAATCATATAAAAATAAATTAAAGAGTGAAAATAATGATATTCTTGTATATCAAACTATAAGAGATTCTATAAATTTAATGGTTCAAGACTTAATAAAAACAACGACAAGAAATATTTTAGTGAATAAAATATCTACAAAAAAAGATGTATCAAATAAAAAAAATCAAATTGTTGATTTTTCCAACAAATTAAAAATAACTATAAATGAGATTAGAGATTTCCTTAGAATAACTATGTACAATAATAAAAATGTACTAAAAAAAAATAACGAAGGAAAAAAGATAATTAAAAAGCTTTTTAATGTAATTAACAAAAATCCAAAAAAGTACATTAAAAATAAATATTTAAAAACTAAGAAAGAAAGAGCTATATCTGATTATATTTCTGGTATGACTGATAGGTACGCCATACAATTATATAGAACATCAAAATGAATATATTTGAGGAATACTTAAATAAAATTTTAGATAAAATTAAATTAGCAAGTGAAGAAAAGCTAATTTTATTACCTGAAAGTTTATCTGGTATAAACGTAGACATACCTCCTAAAAAATTTAAGTGCGATCTGTCAACTAATGTTGCAATGGTTTTATCTAAAATAAATAATCAACCACCAATTAAAATTGCTGAAAAATTAAAAGATATTATTTTTAAAGACGATAATAATATTGAGAAGATAGAAATAGCAAAGCCTGGATTTATAAATATTATTTTAAAAAAAGAGTTTTGGACTTCATTTCTCTTAAATATAAATAACCTTAATAATTTTGGTGCAGCACTTAAGGGCTCTAAAAAGAAGCATTTAATTGAATTCGTGTCTGCAAATCCTACTGGACCATTACACGTTGGTCATTGTAGAGGTGCTATTTTAGGTGATGTTATCTCTAATTTGCTAAAATTTAACAATCAAGAAGTTGTAAAAGAATATTATGTAAATGATCATGGTAATCAAATTTTACATTTTACTAGATCTGTATATTTGAGAATAAAAGAAAAATTAGATAATCAAACTTTTCCACTAAATGAGGATGATTTATATCCAGGAGAATACATCAAGGATATAGCCCAACATATTATAGATAATAATAAAGATTTACAATTTGATGATTATGAAAAAATAAAGTTAACACTTACTAAATTATCAATTACAGAGTCACTTAAACTCATTAAGACCAATTTAAATAATTTGGGAATTATTCATGATAATTTTGCGAGTGAGACCGAAATAGTTGAAAATAAAGAGGTTGATAAGGTTATTGAGAAACTTAAAAATGACAAATTTGTATATATAGGAAAAATCAAAGCTCCAGAAGGAGAAGACACAACTAATTGGGTAGAAAGAGATCAGTTACTTTTTAGATCGACAGATTTTGGAGATGATAAAGATAGGGCATTACAAAAATCTGACAACACATGGACTTATTTTGCTGGAGATGTTGCGTATCATAATACAAAACTAAACAGAAAATTTGATAAATTAATAAATATTTTAGGAGCGGATCATGCGGGTTATATAAAAAGAATTACATCTGTTGTTGAAGCATTATCTGGAGAAAAAAATAAATTAATTTGCAAAGTAAGCCAACTTGTTAAGTTAATAAAAGATGGCAAACCTTTTAAAATGTCTAAAAGAAAAGGTGATTACATTACCGTTGAAGATTTAATTTCTGAAGTTGGAAAAGATGCAACAAGATTTATTATGCTAAGTAGAAGCAATGATGCTGAATTAGATTTTGATTTTACAAAAGTAAAAGAAAAATCTAAAGACAATCCGCTTTATTATGTTCAATATTGTTATGCTAGAATTTCATCGGTTTTTAGAAATATAAATAAAAATATTGATGACAAGATTGATAATGAAAATAATAATATGCAATTTAATAATGAAGAAATTGAAATTTTTAAAAAAATATCTGAATGGCCTAAATGTGTAGAAATTTCCACTAAAAAACTAGAACCTCATAGGATCCCTGTATATTTATATGAGTTATCATCTCAGTTTCATTCCTATTGGAATATGGGAAAAGATGATGTTGAAAAAAGATTTATCAATGATGATAAAACAATAAATATAGAAAAACTAATATTTTTAAAATCTATTGCAAAAACAATTAAAACTGGAATGGATATTATAGGTGTTGATACACCTGAAAAAATGTAATGCTAAAAGAGCTCAAATATCTATTTTATTTAATAATTATATTTTTCTTTCTATTTTTTACTCTAAGATATTATTTTTCAGACGACAATTTCAAAAAATCATATAGAGCAGTTTCAAGTATTGATGAAAAAATATCATCTAACGAAAATAATCTATTTATTCTTAAAAATGATACGGACAACATTATTGAATATGTAGAATACAAAAATAAAAACACAAAAAAATATTCTTTTTGGGAATTGTTATATAATGATTAAAAAAACTAGAGCTTTTATATGTGGTATTAGTGGACATAATTTAAAAAAAAGTGAAGTAAGTTTTTTAAAAAAATATAAGCCATGGGGAATAATCCTTTTTTCAAGAAATATAAAATCACTCAATCAAGTTCAAAAATTAACTGGTTCGATTAAAAAAATATTTAAAAACTCTAATTATCCAATTCTAATTGACGAAGAAGGTGGAAGAGTAAGTAGATTAAGAAAATTCATAGATAATTCCATTTTTAGTGCAAAATATTTTGGTGATTTATATTCAAAAGATAGAAAAAAATTTGATATTTATTTCAATGTTTATGTTAAGCAAATATCCTATTTGTTAAGACTTATTGGTATTAATATTAATACAGTTCCCGTATTGGATTTAAGACGAAATAAGTCTCATAAAATTATAGGTGATCGATCCTATTCAAATGATAAAAAAACTCTGTCTAAAATTGGCGATATATCTATCGAAAAATTTCACCAAAATAGGGTTGGTACAGTAATTAAACATCTTCCAGGTCATGGTTTAGCTAAAGTTGATAGTCATTACAAATTACCAATTATAGACAAAGATCTAAAGTATCTTAAAAAATATGATTTTTTTCCATTTACCAAAAAAAAATCTGTTTTAGGTATGACCGGTCACTTGTTGTTTAAGAAACTTGATCCGATAAATAACGTTTCACATTCTAAAAAAATCATAAAAATGATTAGAAGAGAAATATCATTCAAGGGAATATTAATGTCAGATGATATTTCTATGGGCGCTCTTAAAGGTAATTTAAAAAATAACGTTATTAAATCTTTTCGTTCAGGTTGTAATTTGGTGCTTCATTGCAATGGAAAAATGAGAGAAATGAATGTGGTAGGTCAAAATTCACCTTATATCGATGATTTTATTGTAAAAAAAACTTCTAAATTAATTCAAATAATAAGTTAAATTTAAATCCATGAGTGATTCTTTAGAATTTAATGTTGATCTTAGTAATTACTCTGGATCATTAGAAATACTTTTAGATTTAGCAAAATCACAAAAAGTTGATTTGGAAAATATATCAATCACCAAATTAGCAGATCAATTTCATGATTTTATAACAAAAACTGAAAATTTAAATTTAGAATTAGCCTCAGAATATTTGCTAATGGCTACTTGGTTAACTTATCTTAAATCTAAATTACTATTACCAGAAACAGAAGAAGAGGAATTTAAAGCTCTTGAAGTTGCAGAAAAATTAAAACTCCAACTTAAAAAACTAGAATTAATAAGATTGTTGTCCTCTCAGATGTTGAGTAGAAAAAGATTAGGAAAAGATATTTTTATGAGAGGTTCAAAAAGTGGAATGAGATCAATTTATAATTCTCAATATTCATTAACATTGTTTGAATTATTAAAAACGTATTCGAATATCGTAATGACAAAAGATTTTCAGAGAATGAATATTCCAAAACTTCCAGTATTTACCACTGAAGAAGGAATTAAAGTCATAAAAGAATTTTATAATAATTTAAATGATTGGAAAAATATGACTGATTTAATACCAAAAAATTTTAGAAATTCTAAAACTATAAGTAAGACAGGTAATGCAGGAATTTTTGCTGGATCTTTAGAGCTTGCAAAAGAAGGTAATATATCTATTAAACAAGATAATTTATTTGAGGACATATATATTAAAAAAATCTAATGAATAAATTAAAAAAAAATAATGTTGTATCTTTTCCATCTAAATTAAGCGATGTTGATAAAGAAATAGAGGCTATTGTTTTTGCAGCTGCAGAGCCTTTAAATATTGAAACTATTGAAAATAAAATTTCAAAAAAGACAGATGTTGAAAAATCTTTACTAAAACTTCAGAATTTTTATTCTGATCGTGGAATAAATTTAGTCTGTATATCCAATAAGTGGTCTTTTAGAACTTCACCAAATTTATCCTCATTAATGTCTCAACAAAAAACTGTTGAAAAAAAATTATCAAAGGCTGCGATAGAAACACTTGCAATTATTGTTTATCATCAACCAGTCACTAGAGCTGAAATAGAAGAAATTCGTGGAGTTGCGTTTGGAAATAATACACTTGAGATATTGATGGAATTGAACTGGGTTAGACCTCAAGGTCGAAAAGATGCCCCTGGTAAACCTATTCAATATGGAACAACAGATGACTTTTTAAGTCATTTCAATCTTCAAAAATTGTCAGATCTTCCAACCGTTGATGAATTAGGAACCGCAGGTCTTATTGATACATCTAGTGTAGATGCATCTATATTTGGAACAGGCAAATTCTATAAAGAAAAACAAGAGGATAAAAAGGAAAATATATACTCCGATATAGATGAGATGCTTAATAGCACTCTTAATACCGATAACGATAAATAAAAAAATAGTTTTAAAACTAAAATTATAAGGTTATAAGTAATTATGAGTATAGGATTTTGGCAAATTGCAATTGTAGTAATTTTAGTAGTATTACTTTTTGGTAGAGGTAAAATCTCTAGTCTTATGGGTGATGTTGCTAAAGGAATTAAAAGTTTTAAAAAAGGTATGGCTACAGATGCTACAGAAGATAGCCAACCAAAAAATATATCTGAAAATCAAGACTCAGACAAAAAAGAGTAATCAATGCCACAGATCGGCTGGTTTGAAATATTAATAATAGTTTCTATTGCAATAATAGTTGTAGGACCAAAAGACTTTCCTGTGATGTTAAAAAAAGTTGGATCATGGATAGGTTCAGCCAAAAGATATTTTTCAGATGTTCAAAATCAAGTTACAGAAATAACGGATGTTTCAATTAAAGAAGAATTAAAAAAAAATACTGAAATTATGAAAGAGGATAAACCTAAAGATGACAGCTAAAAAAAAAGAAACAGGTTTTATAAGTCATCTTACTGAATTAAGACAAAGACTAATAAATTCATTTATCTTCTTAGCAGTATTATTTGTGGTTTGTTACTATTTCTCTGAATACATATATGGATTTTTAGTTGAACCGTACGCTAATGCTGTAAAGGATGATAATGTTGATAGAAGATTAATCTTTACCGCTCTTCAAGAAACATTTTTAACATATCTTAAAGTTTCTTTTTTTGCTGCTTTCTTTGTGACCAGTCCATATATCCTTATTCAAATTTGGAAATTTATTGCACCAGGATTATACACCCATGAAAAGAAAGCAATTATGCCTTACTTAGTAATTACACCAATACTTTTTTTACTAGGAGGTATGCTTGTTTATTATCTAATTATGCCACTAGCATTTAAATTCTTTTTATCATTTGAAAGTGCGGGACTTGGGACTAGCTTACCGATTCAATTAGAAGCTAAAGTAAATGAATACTTATCTCTTGTGATGAAGTTAATTTTTGCATTTGGATTAAGTTTTCAGCTACCAGTTGTATTAAGTTTGCTTGCAAGAATAGGAGTTGTAAATTCAACTTATTTAAGAGAAAGAAGAAAATATTTCGTTGTAATAATATTTGCTGCTGCTGCAATATTAACTCCACCAGATCCAATTACGCAAATAGGTTTAGCAATACCTTTGTTAATTTTATATGAATTATCAATTTTTTCTGTAAATATTATCGAAAAGAAAGCTCAAGAGAGAAATGCACAATATTAAAGATATTAGAAAAGATATCGATAATTTTAAAAATACAATTAAAAATCGAAACGTTCACGTGGACTTTGATCAAATACTAAATCTTGATGAAGAAAATAGAAAATTAATTCAAGAAAAAGAAAAATTAGAAATGGAAAAAAAATCTATTTCTAAATCTAAAGATGAAACCCTTTTTGAAAAGTCAAAAGAAATTTCAAATAAAATAGATGATTTAAGTAAAAATCAAAAAAATATTAAAGACCAACTTGATCAGATATTAAGTAATATTCCTAATTTACCATTAAAAGATGTCCCTGTCGGAAAAGATGAAAATAGCAATAAAGAGGTTGTAAAATCTGGTGAAATTAAAGAAATGAGTTTTAAACCAAAATCTCATTATGAAATTGGTGAAAAACTGAATATGTTAGATTTTGATTTAGCAACAAAAACAACTGGATCAAGATTTGTTTTTGTTAAAGACAAATTAGCATCATTAGAAAGAGCAATTTCTAATTTTATGATTGATACACATGTCAATAATAATGGCTACACTGAAATCTCTCCACCTTTAATGGCTACAGACAACACTATGTTTGGAACTGGCCAATTGCCCAAATTTGAAAATGATCAATTTGAAATTAAGTTTGATGATAAAAATGATAGAAAGTTTTTAATCCCTACTGCTGAAGTGATCTTAACTAATATGGTTAAAAATCAGATATTAAATCTAAAATCTTTGCCAATGAGATTAGTTGCATCAACACCTTGTTTTAGAAAAGAAGCAGGAAGTTATGGTAAAGATACAAAGGGCATGATTAGACAACATCAATTTTATAAAGTTGAATTAGTCAGTATTGTAGAAAATAATAAATGCATTGAAGAACTAGAGAGAATGACTAATTGTGCAACTAAAATTTTAGATGATTTACAATTACCTTACAGAAAAATTATTTTAAGTACTGGTGATATGGGTTTTAGTGCAGAAAAAACTTATGACATAGAGGTTTGGCTTCCTTCTGAAAATAAATATAGAGAAATATCAAGCTGCTCTTCATGTGGAACATTTCAGGCTAAAAGAATGAAAGCTAGATATAAAAATAATAATAACGAAAATGAATTTGTTGGTACTTTAAATGGGAGTGGACTTGCCGTTGGTAGAACTTTAATTGCGATATTAGAAAATTATCAAACTGAGGATGGTTCAATAACTATTCCTGAAAAACTAAGACCATATATGAACAATATGGAGAAAATAGGTATCAATTAAGAGTTGTCTTCTAAAAGTATATAGTATAAATAATCGTTAACTTTTTAAGGACTTAACATGGACGCAGGAATTGGACAATTTATACCCCTAATTTTAATATTCGTAATATTTTACTTTTTCTTAATCAGACCCCAGCAAAAGAAAGTTAAAGAACATAAGGCTATGGTTGAAGCTTTAAAGCGTGGAGATAAAGTTATTACTTCTGGTGGTATCGTTGGCACTGTAGAGCGAGTTATCGATAATGAAAAAGTAGAAGTTATGATAGCTGATAATGTTAAAGTTGAAATTGTTCGAGCTACTGGAATACAAGGACTAGTTACTAAAGCTGAACCAAAAAAATAATAACTTCTTAAAGTGTTATATTTTTCTAAATTAAGAGTTTTTAGTGTTTTAATTTTTACACTTATTATTTCATATTTTACTATTTCCAACTTTACAAAAGTTGATGATGAATTTTTCTCAAAAAATATAAAATTAGGATTAGATTTACAAGGTGGTTCTTATTTATTATTAGAAATAGATAACGAACCAGTCATTACTCAAAGATTGCAAAGCAAAGTATTAGAGTTTAAAAAATTTTTCAAAGATAAAGATATTAAGGTCAGAAACTTTGTAATTGAGGATAAGTCAATTATATTCGATGTTGAAAATTCTAAGATTGAGGATGTTAAATCTCTTTTAGATGATGATAAAAGTGAGATAAATCCTTATTTTCAACAATATAAATCTCATCAATTTAACTTTGAAAACATGGATACTTCATTCAAGTTAGAATTTTCAGACTATGGATTAGTATTGTTAAAAAATTCCTCATTAGATCAAGCAATTGAAATTGTAAGAAGAAGAGTTGATGAAGTAGGAACTAATGAGCCAAATATTTTAAAAAGAGGTAATGATAGAATTCTTGTTGAGTTACCAGGACTAGATGATCCTGGTAGAATTAAATCTTTATTAGGTAAAACAGCAAACTTAACCTTCCAATTTATATCCAGTAGTTCTGAAGAATCATTTGGTACAGAAAAACTTTCTTTTGAGGATGGCACTAGTGAAGCCATTGTTAGTAAACGAATTGTTTTAAGTGGTGATAATCTTATGGATGCCAAGCCAACTATGAATAATCAGACTAATGAGACAGTTGTTTCATTTAGTTTGGATAGGGTAGGAGCAAAAAAGTTTGGTAAGGCAACTTCAAATGGTGTTGGAAAAAGGCTGGCAATTGTTTTAGATGGAAAAATTATTAGTGCTCCTGAAGTCAGAGAACCAATTATTGGAGGAAATGGACAGATATCTGGTAATTTCACCTTTCAAACTGCAACAGATTTAGCTTTACTCTTAAGATCAGGTGCTTTACCGGCTCCACTTAATATTATCGAAGAAAGAACAGTAGGTCCTGACCTTGGAAAAGACTCAATTAATGCAGGAATTATGTCATTGATAATAGGATTTATCTTAGTCGTTGCCTTTATGTTTTATAAATATAGATTTTTTGGCTTAATAGCTAACTTAGCCTTAATTTCTAATTTATTTTTATTAGTCGGTATTCTAACATTATTTGAAGCAACTCTTACACTCCCTGGAATTGCAGGTATTATTTTAACAGTAGGTATGGCTGTTGATGCAAATGTTTTAATTTTTGAGAGAATTAAAGAAGAATTAAAAAATGAAAATAATTCAATTGTAGCCTTTGATTCTGGGTATACAAAATCACGAACAACAATTTTAGATGCCAATATTACAACTTTAATCGCTGCAGTAATCCTATTTTTTATGGGATCAGGTCCAATTAAAGGATTTTCTATAACGCTTGGAGTTGGAATACTTACAACACTATTTTCAGTATATTTCATTGCTCGTCTGATTACTGCTTACTATGTCATCAAAAATAAACACAAAGAAAAACTTATATAATGAAAACAATCTATTTTAATAAATTTTATAAAAGTTTTAATATACTTTCAGGTATATTAATTATTGCTTCCTTAGTTTTCTTAGTTTTTAAAGGATTAAATTTTGGTGTTGATTTTAAAGGGGGTACTTTAATAGAGCTAAGGACTGACAAATCTTCTGCTAATATCACAAAAATAAGAGATAGTTTTAATCAAATGAATCTTGGAGATGTTTCAGTGAAAAATTTTGGTAATGAAACAGATTTTGTAGTTAAATTTGAAAAACAAAATTCAAATGATCCACAATTTATAGAAGAGATAAAAACTAAGCTATCAAATTCTATAGGTTCAGTAGATTTTAGAAGAGTAGAAAATGTTGGACCAAAAGTTAGTGCAGAACTTTTAAGGTCAGGTGTAATAGCGATAGCTTTATCTTTGGCGGCTATGCTTTTATATATATGGATTAGATTTGAGTGGCAATTTAGTCTTGGAGCTATTTTAGCTTTATTTCATGACGTTATAATTACATTAGGAGTATTTTCTGTATTTTCATTAGAAATCAATCTTTCTATCGTTGCAGCTGTTTTAACAATAGTTGGATATTCAATGAATGATACAGTTGTAATATTCGATAGAGTTAGAGAAAATTTGCGTAAATATGCAGATGTTAAAATATTTGAACTAACAAATATTTCAATAAATGAAACTTTATCACGAACAATAATAACTTCAGTTACTACATTGTTGGCACTTTTATCTATATTTATTTTTGGTGGAGAAATATTAAAAGGATTTTCATTGGCAATGATATTAGGAGTAATTTTTGGAACTTATTCATCTATTTATATTGCAAACCCAGTGTTGGTTTCTTTAAAAGTTAGCCAAAGAACGATTGTTAAGGAAGAAAAAGAATAATTAATAAAGATTTTGTGCCGCTACCATTGTTAATAACATTGGTAATGATAAAAGTGTGTTTGTTCTAGAAAACAGCATTGCAGTCCTTGCTGATTTAGCCTTAACTTCAGGTTCACACTCTACCATACCTAAAGCTCTTTTTTGATTTGGCCAGATAACAAACCAAACATTGAATGCCATTATTAATCCTAACCACATTCCAATTCCTATTGCAGTATTTTTTCCGCCACCTGATCCAATTCCTAATGTCATCGCTTGATGAACGTATCCATTAAAATAGGCTAATAATAATCCTGATATGATTGTAAATAGCGCTGCCCATCTAAACCAAAATAATGCTGCAGGAGCTATAACTTTGCCTATTGCTGGTTTTTGTTCGTCTGGAATTTTAGCCATGTTAGGAATTTGAACAAAATTGAAATACCACAGTAAACCAATCCACATAATACTTACAGTTACATGTACGTATCTTAATAACCAGCTCCAAAATAAAACATCAAAATCAAATCCACCATTACCTATGTAAAGACCAATGAATAGTAATATTGCAATAGCCAATGATAAATGAACAGTTTTTGATAATGATTGTAATATCGAAGTCATCTATAAGATGATTTTATATTATTTTTCTATAAAGATTAAGCGGTTTTTTTAAATTTTGTATCTAATAAAGGCTTTAAAAATTTACCTGTATAGCTATCTTTCACTTTTGCAACTTCCTCGGGTTTGCCTTCAGCAATAATATTTCCACCTTTAACACCGCCCTCAGGTCCCATATCTACAATATAATCAGCAGTTTTAATTACATCTAAATTATGCTCAATAACTACAACTGAATTACCCGTTGCAACAAATGTGTGTAAAATTTCCAAAAGTTTTTTTATATCATGTTGATGCAATCCAGTAGTTGGTTCATCTAATATATACATTGTCCTTCCTGTGGACCTTTTAGATAATTCTTTAGCAAGCTTAATACGCTGAGCCTCTCCACCAGAAAGAGTTGTAGCTTGCTGTCCAATTTTTATATAGCCAAGACCAACTTTCTTTAACGTCAGAAGTTTAGTTTTGATGTTTGAAATATTTTCAAAATACTCACATCCTTCATCAACAGTCATATTTAAAACATCTGCAATACTCTTATCTTTGAATTTAATCTCTAATGTTTCTCTGTTGTATCTAGTGCCTTTGCATTCATCGCATGTTATATAAACATCAGGAAGAAAGTGCATTTCGTAAGTAATTACACCATCTCCTTCACATGCTTCACATCTTCCGCCCTTTACATTGAAAGAAAATCTTCCAGGTTTATAACCTCTACTTTTTGCTTCAGGTAAATTGGTAAACCAGTCTCTGATAGGCCCAAAAGCTCCAGTATATGTAGCAGGATTTGATCTAGGAGTTCTACCAATAGGTGATTGATCAATATCTATAACTTTATCAATTAATTCTATTCCTTTAAATCCTCTAAATGGCTGAGGAATTTTTCTAGACTTATTATTATTCAACGTAAGATTTAATGCATTGTATAAAGTTTGAAGTATCAAAGTAGATTTACCACTTCCAGATACACCAGTAACACAAGTGAAACTACCTAAAGGTATTTTTAAATTTACGTTATTTAAATTATTCCCAGATGCACCATTGATTTCTAAAAATCTACCATTTTTTGCAAGTCTTCTATTTTTTGGAATAGGTATGAAACTCTTATTTGATAAATATCTTCCAGTAATACTTTTATCATTTTTTAAAATTTGCTCATATGTACCTTCAGCAACAATTTCTCCACCTTTATTTCCAGCTTCAGGTCCTAAATCTATTATATGATCTGCATTCTCCATTGTTTCTGTATCGTGCTCAACAACAATAACAGTATTACCTAAGTCTCTTAATCTTTTTAATGCATCTATAAGCTTAACATTATCTTTTTGATGTAAACCAATTGATGGTTCATCTAAAACGTATAGAACTCCAGTTAAACCTGATCCTATTTGTGAAGCTAATCTAATCCTTTGTGCTTCACCACCAGATAATGTTCCAGACTCTCTAGATAAAGTTAAATAATCAAGACCAACATTTAAAAGAAAATCTAAACGTTCATTAATTTCTTTTAATATATGTTGAGCAATTTTAATTTGTCTTTTGTCTAATTTAACTTCTAAAGATTTAAACCATTCTTTAGCATCAAAAATTGATTTTTCTGTAACTTGGCTTATATTTAATTCATTTATTTTAACACACAGAGCTTCATCTTTTAATCGATAGCCATTGCATCTTTCACATTTTGTATCAGATTGATATTGAGCAATTTCTTCTCTTTTCCAATCGCTATCTGTTTCTAAATATCTTCTCTCTAGATTATTGACAACACCTTCAAAGGTTTTTTTATGCGAATACTTCTCATAGCCATCGTCATAAGTAAATTTAATTTCTTCATCATCAGATCCATACAAAATTACATCCTTAATTTTTTTTGGTAGTTTTGACCATTTATCATCTAATGAAAAACCATAATGTTTAGATAAAGATGCCAATGTTTGTGCGTAATACATTGATGTAGATTTAGCCCAAGGTTCAATAGCACCATCTACAATTGATTTTTTTTCATTTGGAACAACTAAATTTGGATCAACATTTAATTTCATCCCAATACCTTCACATTCTTCACAAGCTCCATAAGGACTGTTGAATGAGAAAAGTCTTGGTTCAATCTCTTCAATAGTAAAACCACTTTCAGGACAGGCAAATTTGGTTGAGAAAATTAATTTTTCAATTTTTCTGTATTTTTTTGGAAGTGTTTCATTTTCATATTCAACAAAAAGTAATCCATTTGCTAAATTAACAGCAGTTTCAACACTTTCGGCTAATCTGTTTCCTAATGATGAATTTATTACAATTCTATCTACTAAGATAGAAATATCGTGTTTAAGTTTTTTATTTAATTCTGGAACACTTTCAATATCATACAATTGGTCATCAACTTTGATTTTTCTAAATCCTCTTTTTTTGTATCCTAATATATCTTTTTTGTATTCACCCTTACGTCCTCGCACGACTGGAGCATATAAATATATTGTAGATTTTTTTGGTAATTCTTTAATCTTATCAACAATTTGACTAATAGTTTGTGAAGTAATTGGTTTACCAGTGAATGGAGAGTAGGGTATTCCAGCTCTTGCATAAAGTACTCTCATGTAATCGTATATTTCGGTTACAGTTGCAACTGTTGATCTTGGATTTTTAGAAGTATTTTTTTGTTCTATTGAAATTGCTGGACTCAAACCTTCGATTAAATCTACATTTGGTTTTTTCATTTTGTCTAAAAACTGTCTTGCGTATGCAGATAAACTTTCAACATATCGTCTTTGACCTTCTGCATAGACAGTATCGAATGCTAATGATGATTTTCCTGACCCAGATAGACCCGTTATCACAACAAATTTGTCTTTAGGAATCTCTAGTGAAATATTCTTTAAATTGTGCTCTTTTGCGCCCTTAATAAGTATCTTTTTAAGCATAATTTTAGTTGCTTTAGATTAATAAAATTAATATTCAAGCCTATTAATGTTATAAATAACATTTCAAATATATAAATATTATGGCAGGAAGCTTAAATAAAGTACTTTTAATCGGTCGATTAGGCGCAGATCCAGAAGTTAAACAAATGGTTAATGGTAAAAGTGTAGCAAGATTAAGCCTAGCTACTAGTCAATCATGGAAAGATAAAAATACTGGTGAAAAAAAGGAAAAAACTGAATGGCATAGAGTAGTTGTTTTCAATGAAGGACTAGTAAATGTAGTTCAACAATATTTAAAAAAAGGAGCACAAGTATACGTTGAAGGACAACTGACTACTAGAAAATGGAAAGATGAACAATCAGGTCAGGACAAATATTCTACGGAAATTTTAATTCAAGGATACAATTCATCATTAACAATGTTAGGTGGAGGAAATCAAAATTCAATTCCATCTCAAGATAACAAACAAAGTTTTGATGATAGTTCTATGGCTCAAAACGAGTTAGACGATGATATCCCTTTCTAAATAAATGCAAAAAAACGAAGTAACTAAAGATTTAAATATCAAACCAATTTCAATGTATGATGAAATGAGTTCATCATATTTATCTTACGCCATGAGCGTAATAATTAGTAGGGCATTACCCGACATAAGAGACGGACTTAAACCTGTTCACAGAAGAATTTTATATGCAATGCACAAAGGTGGTTTCGATTGGACAAAACAATTTAGAAAATCTGCAAGAATTGTTGGAGATGTAATTGGTAAATACCATCCGCATGGTGATCAAGCTGTGTATGATGCCTTGGTTAGAATGGTCCAAGATTTTTCAATGAGTGTTCCATTAATTGATGGTCAGGGCAATTTTGGTTCTATCGATGGTGATCCACCTGCAGCAATGAGGTATACAGAAACCAAACTTGCAAAAATTTCTCAATTTTTGATTGATGATATAGAAAAAAATACTGTTTCATTTAAAAGTAACTACGATGAAACTGAGCAAGAACCTACAGTGCTGCCAGCCCAATACCCTAATCTTTTGGTTAATGGAGCAGGAGGTATCGCTGTTGGTATGGCAACTAGTATACCTCCACATAATCTTGGTGAAATAATTGATGGAACTCTAGCTCTTATTAAAAATAAAGATATTAAAGTTAAAGAGTTAATGAAGCATATTCCTGGTCCTGATTTTCCAACTGGTGGAGTTATTATTGGTAAAGATATTATTAGAGAAGGATACAAAACAGGTAGAGGTTCTTTTAAAATTAGAGGTGAAATAAATGTTGAAAATCTTAAAAATGGTAAAGATAGATTGGTAATTACCTCAATTCCTTATCAAGTGAACAAATCTAACTTAAATGAAAAAATCGCAGAATTAGTTAGAGACAAAAAAATAGAGGGTATAAGTGACATTAGAGATGAATCTAACAGAGAAGGTATAAGAGTTGCTATCGATCTAAGAAGAAGTGTTGAGCCCGAGACAATAAAAAGACAACTTTATAAATATACATCCATTGAAACTTCATTCGGTTTTAATTCATTAGCAATTGTTGATAATAAACCTAAAACATGTTCATTAAAAGATTTCTTAGAGAACTTTTTAAAATTTAGAGAGGATGTAGTTATTAAAAAAACTAAATACGATTTAAAAAAAGCCGAAGATCGTGTTCATGTTTTACTTGGTTTATCTGTTAGTGTAGAAAATATTGATAAAGTAATAAAAATTATTAGATCTTCAAAAAACCCAGAAGAAGCAAAAAATACTCTTATAAAGACTAAATGGAAAATAACAAAATCTGCAAAATTAATTAAATTAGTTGATAGTAAAAATTATAAAGGATCATACAATTTATCTGAAACTCAGGTCACATCAATACTAGAACTTAGATTACAAAAACTAACTGCCCTTGGAATTAATGAAATTGAAGAAGAAATAAAAAAATTATCTGAATTAATTACAAAGTATAAAAAAATAATAAATTCTAAAAGTGAACTATTAAAAGTAATTAGTAATGAATTATCTCAAATTAAAGAGAAATTTTCATCTCCGAGAAGAACGCAGATTATAGATGCTGTTTTAAACTACAATATTGAAGAAACTATTCAAAAAGAGTCTGTAATAATTACAATTACTTTACAAGGATACATTAAAAGAGGTGCCTTAAGTAATGTTAAACAACAGAAAAGAGGTGGAAAAGGTAAAACTGGGATTAAAACAAGAGATGAAGATTCTGTAGTACAAACATTATCAGTAAATACACATACTTCTGTGTTATTTTTCTCCACAGAAGGATTAGCATACAAAGTTAAAGCTTGGAAAATTCCTGAAGGATCAGCTGCATCAAAAGGTAAGTCTTTATTTAATATTCTTCCTCTAAAAAATCATCAATCAATTAGTTCAATTATGCCATTTCCAGATAGTGACGTTGATACAAAAGACATGCATATCATTTTTGCAACAAGTAAAGGAAAAATTAGAAAGAATAATCTTGAAGATTTTACCTCAATTAATGCTTCAGGTAAAATTGCAATGAAGCTTGACGGTAATGATAAAATTATTGGTGTTAAAATTTGTAGAGATGATCAGGATATAATTTTAAGCACTAAATTAGGAAAATGTATAAGGTTTGAGTCTAAAAAACTTAGAGTTTTCAAAGGTAGGTCATCAAAAGGCATAAGAGGTATCAATTTAGCAGAAAATGATACTATTGTATCTCTGTCTATTATTGATCATGATACGAATAAGAAGGCAAAAACTAAAGACCAAAAATCAGAAATTAAAGCAAAAGAAAAATTCATATTATCAATCACAGAAAATGGTTATGGTAAGAGAACATCTCATTATGATTATAGAGTTACAAATAGAGGGGGAAAGGGAATTATTGGTATTGTAAATTCACAAAGAAATGGGAATGTTTCTTCGTCCTTTCCTGTTTTTGAAGGAGATCAAATATTAATTTCAACAAATAAAGGTAGAGTAATAAGAACAGCTGTTAAAGAAATAAGAATAGCTGGTCGTAATACGCAAGGTGTTAGAATAATTAAACTGACTGGTGATGAAAAAGTAGTTTCTGCTATTAAATTAGATGATAATCTTATTTAATGAAAAATATAGCTATCTATCCGGGAACTTTTGATCCAATTACTTTTGGCCATATAGATGTCATTAAAAAATCACTTAAGATAGTAGATAAAGTAATTGTAGGTATTTCAGACGGAAATCAGAAAAACTTCCTTTTTTCATTAGATGAAAGAATAGAAATTGTTAAAAGAGCTCTTTATAAAGATTTGAAATTTAGAAAGAATAAAGTTGATGTTATAAAATTTAATACTTTGACAACAGATCTTTGCAAAAAATATAAATCAAATATCATTTTAAGAGGTCTAAGAGCAGTTTCTGATTTTGAGTATGAATTTCAATTAGCTGGAATGAATAGAAAACTTAATAATCAAGTTGAGACAATTTTTTTAATGTCAGATGTTGAAAATCAAATAATATCATCAAGATTTGTTAAAGAAATCGCTCAACATAATGGTGATTTAAAAAAATTTACTACTAAAAGTACAATTAAATCGTTGAAAGAGGTTTATGAATAAATTTTTAAATATTTTAATTATTTTTTTTATTTTTTTATCAACAAATTTAATAGCAAAGGAGAATATAATGATTTTAAAATTAAAAGATGGTGATGTAAAAATTGAAATGTACCCTGACGTTGCGCCAAATCATGTTAAAAGAATTCAAGAGTTAGCAGATTCAGGACAATATGATAATGTTGTTTTTCACAGAGTAATCGATGGGTTTATGGCCCAAACAGGTGATGTAAAATTTGGAAATTCATCTTCGAAAGATTTCGATTTAAGAAGAGCAGGCATTGGTGGATCTGATTTACCAGATTTAAATCAAGAATTTAATGACCTTCCTCACGATAGAGGTACAGTCTCTATGGCAAGATCATCCGATCCTAATAGCGCCAATAGTCAATTTTTCATATGTTTTAAACCAGCACCTTTCCTAGATAGACAATATACTGTTTTTGGGAAAGTAATAGAAGGAATGGAATTTATTGATATGATTACAAAAGGTGATGGTGATAATGGAGCAGTTTCAAATCCTGATAAAATTATAAGCTTTAAATCTCAATAATTTAATAATGAATGTCATTAAAAGATTTCAATTTTAATGTCCATCACACTCAAAATTATGCAAGAGTAGGAGCTATAGAGACCCATAGAGGCAATATAAATACTCCTGCATTTATGCCAGTTGGTACTCAGGCAACCGTTAAAGGTGTTTTTTTAGAAGATATAAAAAAAACAGGTAGTGAGATCATCTTATCAAATACGTATCATCTAATGATAAGACCTGGTGTTGAAAGAATTGAAAGTGTTGGAGGACTTCACAAATTCATGAATTGCGATTTACCAATATTAACTGACTCAGGTGGTTTTCAAGTAATGTCTCTATCGAAATTAAATAAAATTGATAGAGATAAGGGTGCAATTTTTCAATCACATATTGATGGTAAAACTTTTATTTTAAGCCCAGAAGAAAGTATAAGAATTCAAAAAGGCTTGAACTCAGACATAGTGATGGTTATGGATGAATGCCCTAAAAATACTAAAGACTATGATAAAATTAAAAAATCAATGGAATTATCGTCTGAGTGGGCAAAAAGATCAAAAAATGCATTTGGAATAAATAACCACAAAGGTTTATTTGGAATAGTGCAAGGTGGATTATTTAATGATCTAAGAATAAAATCTTTAAACAACCTTATTGATATTGGATTTAATGGGTATGCCCTAGGAGGATTGGCAGTTGGGGAAACACAAGATGAAATGTTTGATGTTCTTGATGGAATAAAAGATTATATGCCTAAAGATAAACCTAGATATTTAATGGGTGTTGGTACTCCATCTGATATACTAGGAGCAGTTAAGAGGGGTGTTGATATGTTTGACTGTGTAATGCCTACAAGATCTGGGAGAACTGGTTTAGCTTTTACATGGGAAGGACAAATTCAAATTAGAAATTCAAAATATAAAAATGATAATACTCCACTGGACAAAAATGTCTCAAAATTCAATCTTAATAAATATTCTAAAAATTATCTAAATCATTTATTTAATACGAACGAAATGTTGGCTTCAATGATTCTAACCCTTAATAACATCAATTTTTATCAAGATTTAATGAAAAATATTAGAGATAATATAAAACAAGGTACTTTTGATGAATTTCACGATAAGTACATCAATAAATTGTAAATTTTTAACATTGATTAATAAAAAAAAATCAATATAAAAACGCTTCTTGGGGGCCCTTAGCTCAGTTGGTAGAGCAATTCCCTTTTAAGGAATGGGTCGATGGTTCGAGTCCATCAGGGCTCACCACTTATGCAATAGGCGGATATTTAATAATAATTTCGTTTATCCAATTTGTAATATTATTAATTCTATTTGTTGAAGATGGGTGAGTAGACATAAATTCGGGTGGTTCTTTTCCTTTTTTTGCTTCTTTCATTCTTTCCCAAACTTTGATTGTTTCCCTAATGTCATAACCAGATAGTGATGCAAATATCAAACCAAGATAATCAGCTTCACTCTCTTGTTTTCTATTGAAAGGATTCATAATTCCTATCTGTGATAATAAACCAACAGCATTCATCCCTGTAGTTCTATTTATTTGAGATACTTTACCTTTTGTTGCAATGTCTAATATACCTGTTGCGGTGTTTAAAAGAACACCTCTACTTGCTCTTTCTACTGAATGCTTTGCAACCGCATGCGCTATTTCATGACCCATTACAGCTGCCAATCCATCTTCATTTTTAGTTATATCTAATAGACCAGTATAAACAGCAATTTTACCACCAGGCATACACCAGGCATTTTTAACTTTCTTTTTATCAATAAGTATATATTCCCAATCAAAATTTATAGTTGGGTCAGGGATATTATTGCGGTCAAAGTATTCTGATATTGAATATTCAATTTTGGATCCAATTTCTTTTATTTGATTCAATGTTTTAGTATCATCACTTAAAGTTTCTTTCTCTTTTACCTTTTCAAATAGTTGGGCAGCTTTTGCATTAAGGTTAGATTCGGGAATTAATTTTAGTTGTTTTCGATCCGTTATTGGCGCACTACCACATGCAGATAGGCCAAAAGATAAGCAACTACAACCAAATAAATGTATGAAATTTCTTCTATTCACTTTTTTTACTTATTATATTACACCTTTTTTATAATAATTTATATGATACTTAATAACAAAATTTTAATAGTACTATTTATACTTGCGGTCATATTTGTCTTATATGCAAGTTACAGTTAATTTATGGCAAAATTAAAAAGAAGAGGCATTTCAATTCTTGGAAGACTTAGAAACTATTTTATAGCAGGAATAGTTGTTCTTGTACCAATAGGTATCACATTATATTTAACTAGATTTTTTATATCTATATCGTCAAAATTAATACCAAACGAATTAAATCCAAATAGTTATTTGCCTTTTGCAATACCAGGTTTGGAAATATTATTAGCTATAATTTTTATTACAATAATTGGAAGTTTATCTCTTTCATTTATTGGAAAAAAAATACTTAAAATATTTAATGATATATTAAAAAGAATACCAATTCTTAGAACAATTTATTCAGCAATTGGCCAAATGACTGAAACATTAGCACCAAAAAAAGGATCAAAGAAAAGTGTAGTCTTAGTAGAATATCCTAGAAAAGGTAGTTGGGCAGTAGGTTTTGCGACCAGAGAAAATGATGGTGAAATATCAAAAAAAACTAATACAAATCTTATAAATGTATTTGTTCCAACAACTCCAAATCCTACAAGTGGATTTTTATTAATGTTCCCAAAAGATGAAGTTATTTATTTAGATATGACTTTTGAAGAAGCATCTAAATTCATTGTTTCTGCTGGCACTTCTGATCCAAAAAAAATTTAAGAAATTTCGTTAATTATTGAGGCTCGATCGTATAATTTTAATAATTTATTATATTTACTAAAATTATCTCCTTTCATTTCCAATTTTTTAACTTCCTCCTCAGCAAGTAAGAATAAATCCTCATTTAATATTGGATCAGCTAGTCTAAAATTTTTAATCCCACTTTGCTTAAATCCAAGCAAATCTCCATATCCTCGTAATTTCATATCTTCTTCTGAAATTATAAAACCATCATCTGAACTTTTGAGAATATTAATTCTTTTTTTTGCATTTTCACTTAGAGAGGATTTAAACATCAATATACAGTAAGATTGTTTACTACCACGTCCGACACGACCTCGTAACTGATGCAACTGAGATAAACCATACTTATCTGCATTTTCTATAACAATTACGTTAGCATTGGGAAAATCAATTCCAACTTCAATAACAGTTGTTGAAACCAATATATCCAACTTTCTATCTAAGAAATTATTTAAAATTTTATTCCTTTCATCTTTATCAAGTGAACCATGAATTAATCCAATTCTATTCTTAAAATATTTTTCTAAATACTTAAATTTATTTACAACAGATTGTTGTTCAACTTTTTTCGATTCTTCTATCAAAGGACAAACCCAGAAAATTTGATTTTTATTAGAAATTTCTTTTTTAACAAATCTAATTATTTCAGATATTTTTTCTTCTAACTTACTGTAAGTGACTATTTTTTTCCTATTTTTTGGTTTTTCTTTAATTAAGGTTAAATCCATATCACCATAAACCGTCATCATCATTGTTCTTGGTATTGGAGTTGCTGACATGACTAGAACATCACAGTTATTTCCACCTTTTTCTGATAACTCTTTACGCTGACGAACACCAAATTTATGTTGTTCATCAATAATTATTAAACCCAGTTTATTATATTCAACTTTTTTTTGGAATAACGCATGTGTTCCTATCAGAAAGTCTATCTTACCAAGTTTAAGATTTTCTAAAATTTTCTTTCTATCAGCATATTTTGACTTACCTGTTAACATTTCAATTTTTACATTTTTGGGTAGATATTTTTTAGCAAAAGCAAAATGTTGCTTTGCTAGAATTTCAGTTGGCACCATAAAGCTTGTTTGATATCCAGCATTTATACAATTTACCGCTGCTATCATTGATACAATTGTTTTACCAGATCCAACATCTCCTTGTAAAAGTCTAAACATTCTACTTTTTGATTTAAGATCTTCGTTTATAATTTTTATTGCTGCTTCCTGATCATTTGTTAATTTAAAATTTAAATCTTGTATCAATGTTTCCTTACAATCTTTAAAAATTTTTTGTGATTTTTTTATTTTTTTTATTTTAGTTCTTATCTTTGAGGATAATAAAAAATGAGCAAACAATTCGTCAAAAACTAACCTTTTATAATACTTAGATTTTAAAATTTCTTTTGTATCAAGACTGTGAATTTTTAATATTGCATCTTTCCACTTAATATTATTAAATTTTTTCTTTATATCATCATTTAGCCACTCATCTAAATCTGGCAATTCCTTTAAAACTTCATTAATTATATTATTGTATTTATTTATCGTAAGACCATCTGTAAGACTATATTTATTTTGAGTCTCTAAGATATTTTCATTGCTTTCTTTAACCTGTGTCGGATTAGTGATTTGATATTTATTTCTATAAAAATTAATTTTTCCACTTATTATTATTTCAGTATTTAATGGTAAGATTTTTTTTATATATCCTTCGTATGAATTAAAAAAAACACAATCTATTTTTATATCTTTGCTTTGACACACAACTCTATTGGGCAATCTTCTTATTCTTGGAAAATTATATTTTAGGGGTGTTAATTTAATAGTTTGTAACTTACCTATTTGTATATCACCAACATTTGTTACTTTTGAATTTTCAATTTTACTTGTAGGTAAATGCCACAATAAATCAAAAATTGTATTTATATTTTTTCTTTTAAATAATTGACTTGTTTTTTTCCCAATACCTTTAATATTTTGAATATTTGACAATAAATATTCGTGATCATTCATGATTTATATATATAAAGATTTAATTAATGGATTCAAATAAACAAAATTTAATTAATAAAATTTTATATAGAGCTCAATATCGTGGAACTAAAGAAATGGATATCTTTGTCTCTAAATTTGTTAATTCAATTATTGATAAACTTGATCATAAAGAATTAGTTTCTTTAGATAAGTTGATTAATTTTGATGACGAAACTTTAGTCAAATTAAGTTTAGGTATAAATACAAAAAATTTTGAAGATACAGTTATCTTACAAAAACTTATAGATTTTAAAAATAAATATTAGTGGCGGAGAGACTGGGATTCGAACCCAGGAAAGAGTTGCCCCTTTGCCGGTTTTCAAGACCGGTGCTTTCAACCGCTCAGCCATCTCTCCTAATTTGTAATAATTAAAATTCTATATTTCATAAACAAAATAGTTTAATTGATCAATATAATGTTAAGCAAAAATCAATTTAATAAAGGTATAATTTTAACCGCATTTGGTTCTTTCTGGTGGGGTTTTATTGGAGTTATATATTTTAAATATATTGCTTTTGCTGGTCATATTGAAGTTGTCCTACATAGAAGTGCATGGACAACTGTTATGCTAATTTTAACAACAATCATTTTATCAAAGTGGAAAAAATTTAGCTCAGTTTTTAAAGATAAAAAAAAAATTATGATGCTTTTTTTATCTGGATTATTAATTTTTACAAATTGGGCTGTTTGGATTTATGCAATAGGGAATGATCAAGTTATAGATGCTAGTTTTGGATATTTCATAATGCCTATAATAAGTGTTTTTTTAGGTTATTTTTTTTTAAAAGAGGAATTAAGTTTTAAAACAAAAATTTCGTTATTAATTGTAACAATATCAATTTTGTATTTAGTAATATCAAGTTTTCAATCAATACCATGGGTTGGGTTAATTGTAGCTTTAAGTTGGAGTTTTTATAATTTAGTAAGAAAAAAAATTGATGTAGACACAGATATTGGTTTATTAGTTGAAAGTTTATTTATTTTTCCAGCGGTAATATTTGCTTTTTATTTAATAGTACAAAAAGATTTAAATGATTTTGATATTTCGAATGTTAAATTGATGTTAATATTCATGCTGGCAGGTCCTATGACTGTGATTCCTTTATATTTATATGTTAGGGGTGTTGAATTATGTGGTTTAGGTCCAACAGGTATGGTTTTTTATATAACTCCAACTTTACAATTTTTGTTGGGTTATTACCTATATAATGAGGAATTAGATATACATAAACTAATCAGCTTTATATTGATATGGATTGCTGTATCGATATACCTAAAAGATTTGTATGAAAAAAATTAAATTATTTATCGTATCAATATTAATTATATTAAATTCTGCAACTCTAATTGCTGATGATTTCAATGATTGGAAAGTTAAATTTAAAAAAAGAGCAATTAAAGATGGTGTTAGTAAGATTACAGTCGATAAATTAATAGACAGATCAAAATTTTTATCTGATGTAATTAAATATGATAGATATCAACCAGAATTTTATGAAGACACAAAGACTTATATTTCTAAAAGAACCTCATCAAAAAAAATAAAATTAGGAAAAATCATATTAAATAAAGAAAACAATATTATTAATAAAGTATCTTCCGAATACAAAGTAGATAAAAATTTACTATTAGCACTAATGGGTATTGAAACTAACTTTGGAAACTATTTAGGTAAAATGGATATCGTTTCTTCACTTGCAACATTAAGCTACGATCAAAGAAGAAGTGAATTTTTTACTAAAGAATTAATCACCCTTTTAAAATTAGTAGATGCAAAAATTATAGATCCGAGTACATTATTTGGATCTTGGGCAGGTGCATTTGGTAATTTTCAATTTATGCCATCCACAATTAAAAATCATGCAGTTGACTATAATAAAGATGGATCAATTGATCTAAAAAATATTGAGGATTCTTTTGCATCTGCAGCTAACTATTTAAGTAATCTTGGATGGAATGATAATACTCCGTGTTTTTATAGAATTAATCTAAATGAAAATATTCCTGATAAATATTTAAATACATCTGCAAAAAAAATTAAACATGAGAGAAAAGTAAAATATTTAAAAAATTATATAAAAAATTCGTCTTTTTTGGACAAATATAACAATTTGACAGCAGCAATAGTTACTCCTGATGCCGAAATAGTTGAAAATGCAAATAAACTTAAACCAGCATATATTATTTTTAATAATTATAAGCTAATCTTAAAGTGGAATAGGTCATTAAGATTTAGTTTGGCGGTATGCACATTAAAAAATAGTTTTGAAAATGAAACTTAAGATAATAATTTTTTTAGCAATAATTTTAACATCATGTGAAACTACTAATAAAAAAGTAATCACGAATAAAGATTTCAAAAATTATTCAAATGATGGATTTGCTCTCATATATAATAATGATATTTTCAAAAAACGAATAGTTTCAAAAAAAATAGATCAAAGATCATTAATTATTTTCAATAATAAACTTAAAAAAGATACAGATATAAAAATAACAAATTTGTTAAATGAAAAGTATTTGATTGCTAAAGTAGGAAAAAATTCGAAATATCCAATTTTTTATAATTCAGTAATTTCTGAAAGGATTGCGACTGAACTTGATATTGATCCTGATCAACCCTATGTACGTATAGAAACAATAAATTCAAGTAATACTTTTGTTGCAAATAAAGCTAAAACATTTGATGAGGAAAAAAAAGTAGCTAATAAAGCTCCAGTAGACAGCATTTCAATCCAAAATATATCAATTGAAAAAGATAATAATTCAAAAGATGAAAAGGTGAAAAATACAAAATTTGAATTTATAATTAAATTTGCCGATTTATTTTTTGAAGAATCTGCAATTACATTGAAAAAAAGACTTGAGGATGAATACAATTTAAAAGACATAAATATCAAAAAAATGTCTAAAAATTTATATAGGGTTTACAAGGGTCCTTTTTATAATTTAGGATCAATTAAAAATGTATATAATGAGATTGCTGATATAGATTTTGAAAATATTGAATTAATAAAATTATGAAAATAAAAGCACTATTAAGTTTTGTCCTATCATTTTTAGTTATTACTAATATTTCTTATGCAAAATTTAACATAAATGCACGAACTGCGATTTTACAAGACTATTTATCTGGTGAAATTTTATATGAAAAAAATTCTGATGAGAGAATTTTTCCTGCCTCTATGACAAAAATAATGACTTCAATCATTGCTTTTGATTTATTGAAAAGTGGAGAAATTACTTTAGATGAAAAATTTATCGTTTCTGAAAATGCCTGGAGATTATCCTCATCTGGTTATTCATCAATGTTTATAATGGTTGGAGATGAAGTTTCGGTAGAAGATTTACTATTAGGTATAATTGTTGCTTCAGGTAATGATGCTTGTGTAGCTTTAGCAGAGGGTATTGCAGGAACAGAAGATGAGTTTGCTTTACTAATGACTGAGAAAGCACAGGAAATTGGAATGGAAAATACAAATTTTTCAAATTCATCAGGGATTAATGATAATAATAATTATTCAACCGTTCGAGATATTTTAATTATGTCTAATTATCTAATTAAGGAACATCCTAAATATTATGAGTATTTTAAAATTAAAGAATTTACTTGGAGTAGGACAGGTGGTGATCCAATTACACAAGGAAATAGAAATCCATTATTATATAAAAATATGGGTGTAGATGGAATTAAAACAGGTTACCTTGGTTCAGAAAAATATTCACTTGCATCTTCTATATTGAGAAAAGAAAGAAGATTAATTGCTGTTGCAAGTGGTTTTGAAACTAAAAATTCTAGATCAAAGCAATCACAAAAATTGTTAACATGGGGAATTACAAATTTTGATACAATAAAAATAAGTAATGATAACGAATATCTTTATGAACTAGATGTTTGGCAGGGAAATAAGAAAAAAGTAAAAGTTAATACTAAAGACATAATTTATAAGACCATTCCAAAAGCTAAAAAAAAATATATGAAAGTGAAGATTGTTTATGATGGTCCTATACAAGCACCTATTAAAAAGGGAGAAAAATTAGCGGAAATAAAAGTATTATATAAAGATGAAGTTATATCTAATCATGACTTATTTTCTACAGAAAATATCAAACAACAGAATGCAATATCAAGGTTGATAACTTCTATCAATTTTTTGATATGGGGTGATGTCTAAATATCCAATTATTATATTTGAAGGCATTGAGGCCTCAGGAAAAACCACAAATTTTAAAATTGCTGCAAATTATTTAAAAAAACGAAGAAAAAGTTTTATAAAATTAAGAGAGCCTGGTGGGTCAATTTTTTCAGAAAAAATAAGAAAATTGATATTAAATAAGAAACTAAATTTAAATAATAAAACTGATCTATTACTATTTTATGCTGGAAGATCAGAAAATTTTGAAAAAATTATTAAAAAAAATTATAAAAAAAAAATAATACTAATTGATCGTTTTACAGACTCTACTATTGCGTATCAACATTATGGAATGAAAATTGATTTAAAAGTAATCAAAATGCTGAATAGGTTTATAATTGGAAATTTTAATCCTAATATAGTTTTTTTAAGCACTGTAAATTCAAAAAATTTACAAAAAAGACTTAGAAATAGATCTAAATTAAATAGATACGATAAATTTAAACTTAAATTTTATAACAAAGTTCAAAATGGATATGAAATAATATCAAGAAATAAGAGCAAATATATTAAAATTAATTCAAATACCAATACTATTAATGAAGTAAAAAAAATCATAATAAATAAACTTGAGAAAATAATATAAATGTCTGAACATAAATTAATTGGACATGAAATATATTTAGAAAAATTTATTACACTTTACGAAAATAACAATCTTCCAAATAAAATTTTATTATCTGGTAAGAAGGGTATAGGAAAATCTTTGCTTACTGAAAAACTTTTATATAAAATTTTTAATTCTAATAACGATTACGAACTAATAAAGAACAAATCTCATCCTAATGTTTTTAATATTAAAAAGAATAATGATAAAAAAAGTATAGAAATTGACCAAATTAGAGAAATCATAAAGTTTACAAATCAATCTTCCTTTAATAATAAGTCAAGATTTATAATTCTTGATGATGTCGAATTTTTAAATATTAAAGCATCAAATGCCTTATTGAAAAATTTAGAAGAACCGAATGAAAATGTTTTTTTTATTTTAATTTATAATTCAGAAAAGTTTTTAATAGATACAATAAAATCCAGATGTATAGAATTTAAATTAAGTATCTCCAATGAAAATACCAGATTAATAATCAATAATTACTTTAATGATAATATATATGATCAAATTAATTCAAATTTGATAAATTATTACTCAACACCTTATTTTTTAATACCATTAATAAATTATATGAATGAATATGAATTATCATTATCTGAAACCACAATTGATGATTTATTAATTAATTTAATAAATAATAGACATTATATTAAACATGAGTTTGTAAGAAATAATTTAAATATGATTATTGAATTATTTTTTTATAAACATATAAAAACAACAAAAAAATTTTCATATAAAATTAAAGAGTATTATTATTCAAAACTATATAATGTAGAAAAATTTAATCTAGATTATGAAACTTTTTTTTTAGAATTTAAGGATAAATTATTAAGTGAATAAAAATTATTATATAACAACACCAATTTACTACCCTTCTGCAAAACCTCATATGGGACATGCATATTCAAGTATAATTGCTGATTTTTTTGCTCGTTTTAAAAAAATTGATGGTTTTAATGTTTATTTTTTAACAGGCACTGATGAGCATGGATTAAAAATACAAAGATCTGCTGAAAAGTTAAATAAAGATCCAAAATCATTTTGTGATGAAATAAGTAAAACATTCGAGGATTTAACCAAAACATTAAACCTGTCTAATACAGATTTTATTAGAACTACAGAAGACAGACATAAAGTATCTGTGCAAAATTTATGGAACATACTTGAAAAAAATAACCAAATTTTTTTGTCTAAATATTCTGGTTGGTATTCTGTATCAGATGAGGCTTTTTACAATGAAGATGAAGTTGAAGAAAAGGACGGTTCAAAAATTTCTAAATCATCTGGTTCTACTGTTGAGTGGGTTGAAGAAGAATCTTTTTTTTTTAAACTTTCAGAATGGGAAAAACCGTTATTAGATTTTTATGAAAAAAATAAAAATTTTATTTTACCTGAAAGTAGAAGAAATGAGGTAATCAGCTTTGTTAAAAGTGGCTTAAAAGACTTATCTGTTAGTAGAAAAACATTTTCTTGGGGTGTAAAAGTACCAAGTGATGAAAATCATGTCGTTTATGTATGGTTAGATGCATTAACAAATTATTTAAGTTCTTTAAAATATCCTGATGAAAATAATGAATTATATAAAAGTTTTTGGCCAGCAGATTTACATATTATTGGTAAAGACATTTTAAGATTTCATGCTATTTATTGGCCAGCATTTTTATTAGCTGCAAAAATAGAACCACCCAAAAGAGTATATGGACATGGATGGATTCTTTCCGGTGATGAAAAGATGTCAAAATCAAAAGGAAATATTTTAGATCCGTTAGAAATCATAAATGTCTATGGTCTAGATCCATTAAGATATTATTTACTTAAAGAAGTTTCTTTTGGTAATGATGGTAATATTTCTGAGGAAAAATTAGAAAATTGTATTAATAGTGATTTGGCAAATAATTTTGGAAATCTCTGTCAAAGAGTACTTTCTTTTGCTGAAAAAAATTGTTCATCTTTAATACCTGATCATAAATTTACTGATGAGGATTTAGAAATTTTAAAGCCATTAAATAATCTAGATAAAATAAGATCATTCATAGATAATCAAGATATAAACCAATATATGAGTTTTATTGTTGATAGATTGTTTTCTGCAAATAAATATTTTAATGATCAGGAACCTTGGAAGAAGAAAGACGATAGATTAAGGTTAAATACGATTGTTTATACTGCATTAGAATTAATTAGAAAAATTACTATTTTGCTTTATCCAGTAATTCCAGAAACATCAGTAAAAGTACTAAGTGTTTTTAATGAAACAGAAAATTCTATTGATTTTACATCAATTGATAATAATGAAATTTTAAAAAAAAATTTAAAAATAAATAAATTAGATATTTTGTTTAAAAAAATTGAAAAATGATAGACTCTCATTGTCATCTTGATCACGAACCTCTTTATTCAAATATTGGTGATGTTATTAAACGTTCCAAGGAAAATGGATTAAAGAAAATTTTAACTATTTCAACCAATTCAAAAAGTTTTGAAAATATTAAAAAGATTATAAATCTTGACCAAATGATTTATGGAAGCATAGGAATTCATCCTCACGAGACTAGCAATGATAATATGGATAAAAAATTCATTGTTGAAAATGCTAATAAATTAAGAAAAATAATTGGAGTAGGAGAGACAGGATTAGATTTCTATTATGAAAATAGTCATAAAGATGATCAAATTAAAAGTTTTGAGACACATATAGAAGCCTCCATCGAACTTAAATATCCTTTGATTGTTCATTCTAGAAGTGCAGAAAGAGAAACTTTTGATATTTTAAATAGATATAAAAATAGCAATATTAAAATACTTATGCACTGTTTTACAGGTTCAAAAGAGTTTGCTAAAAAAATGATGACATTAAATGCTTATTTTTCTGCTAGTGGAATAATAACTTTTAAAAATAGTTATGATCTTCAAGAAACATTTAAAATGATTGAAAATGATAAAATTTTAATTGAAACAGACAGTCCTTTCTTGGCACCTATACCAATGAGAGGTAAAAAAAACGAACCTTCTTTTATTAAATATACATTGGAAAAACTTTCAGAATTAAAATTAAAAACCTTTGATGAATTAGAAACTATTACAAATGATAATTTTGAAAGATTATTTTTTCAATAATGAGTATTAAATTTATAATATTAGGTTGCGGAAGTTCAATGGGTGTACCAAGACCTGATGGATTTTTTGGAAATTGTGATCCCAAAAATAAGAAAAACTATAGAACAAGATGTTCTGCACTTATTAAAACAACTGATGAAAATATTTTAATTGATACATCTCCTGACTTAAGGCAACAGTTACTGCGTCATAAAATTAAGAAAATTGATAAAGTATTTTATTCGCATATGCATGCCGATCAAACCCACGGAATAAATGATTTGAGATCTTTTTTTATAAATAGTAAAAAACAAGTTAATGTTTATGCTGATTTTGAAACATCCAAATATTTAAAACAAAGTTTTTCATATTGTTTTGAAAGTTTCTCAAATGAATATCCAGCTACTCTAAAATTAAATACACTAAAAAAAAATTCATTTATTAAACATAAAAATAAAAATATAAAATTTAAGTCGATTGTTGTTGAGCACGGTTCAGTCAGTTCAAATTGTTTTATAATTGATAAAAAACTCGCATACATAACAGATGTAAGTGAAATTTACAAAAAAGATTATTCTTATTTCAAAAATCTAAAGTATTTAATAATTGATTGTCTGTGGTACAATTTTCATCCATCACACTTTAATTTGGAAAAATCTTTATTATTTATTAAAAAATTTAAACCAAAAAAAGCTATACTTTCAAATTTATCTCCAGTATTAGATTATAATAAGTTAAAAAGAGTTATACCTAAAAATGTTATACCAGCACATGATGGTTTAACAATAGAACTATAATATTTCTTCAATTTTATTTATAATTTTATTTGATGTAGGTTTTGTAAAAGAAGCATATGTTTCTTCTATATTTCCCTGTTTATTGATTAATATTTTATGAAAATTCCATTTTGGAATTGCAGATTTGCCAAAATTATTTTCTGCCCACTTAAAAATCTCATGAGCATCGCTACCTTTTACCTCTGTAATTGTTGTTAATGGAAAATTTATGTCAAAATTTACATCACAAAATTTTTTTACCTCACTATTGGTTTTTTTTTCTTGATTGAATGAGTCTGATGGCACTCCAAGGACAATTAGACCTTTAGATTTGTATTTATCCCATAATTCTTGCAGATCTTCATATTGTTTTGTGAAACCACAATAGCTGGCAGTGTTAACTATAAGTATTACTTTATCTCGATAATCTTTTAATTTAATGATTTCTCCATTAATACTCTCAATTTCTAGATCATAAAAACTTTTCTGATTATTTGTCGTTGCCGAACTTTTAAAAAAAAACATAATTATAGTAATACTTATTATTATTAATCTTTTCATAAACTACTTACTTATTTGGTGTAAGTAGTATTAAGAAGTACCCAAATAAAGTGGATAATAATGACCCAGTTAAAACTCCAATTTTAACTCCATCCATGTATTGCATATTTTCTACAAATGCCAAATTTCCAACAAATAAGCTCATTGTAAATCCAATACCTGTTAAAACCCCAACGCCGTAAAAATTAAACCAGTTAGAGTTATTGGGCATCTGGGCTATTTTCATTTTTATTGAAACGTAAGAAAACACAAATACACCTAATTGTTTTCCAACAAATAATCCCAACAATATTCCTAATGGAACTTTATCAAGTAATGATGCTAAAGATAAACCTTCTAATGAAACACCTGCATTTGCAAAAGCAAACAATGGCATAATACCAAATGCAACATATGGACTAATCGCATGTTCAATTTTTATTAGTAGTGAAAAGTCTTTATCTTTATTTCTATGAGGTATAGTCATCGCTAGCAAAACACCAGCAATTGTTGCATGAATGCCAGAATTGTGAGTAAAATCCCAAAGAAATATTCCAACAATTAAATAAGGTAAAAATTTCTTTATATTAAATTTATTTATTACTAGAAGAACAATAAAAGCTAATAGCATTAAGCTTAAATATTTAATACTTAGATCACCTGAATAGAATAATGCAATAATTACTATAGCTCCTAGATCATCTATTATAGCTAAAGCAGTTAGAAAAACTTTTAAAGATAATGGAACTCTTTTACCCAATAATGAGAGTACTCCTAAAGAAAATGCAATATCAGTTGCAGATGGAATAGCCCAACCATTCATTGTTTCGCTGTCCCCAAAATTTATAAAAACATAAAATAATGCAGGTACTAACATTCCTCCAACTGCAGCTATAATTGGAAGAAGTGCTTGTTTTATATTTGAAAGTTCCCCTTGTAAGAATTCTCTTTTAATTTCCAAAGTTACAAAGAAAAAGAAAATTGCCATTAAGGCATCATTAATCCAATGTAACACTGATAACTTTAAACCATAATTATTTATTCCTAAAAATAAATATTTATTCAATGTAGAAAAATATAATTCAGATAAATTAGAATTGCTTACAATCAAAGCTATTATGGCTGCAAAAAGTAAAACGAGACCACTAGCAGCTTCTAATTTGAAAAACCATCTAAATGGTTTTGTAATTATCTGTATCATTTTTACCTGACTAAATCTTTAATAAATAATTTCAAGTCATTTATTACTTGAAACAAACTATCTGACATTTGCACTATGCCAGGAAATATAACGGATATTTGATTTTTAAATGTGTCTATGAGCAAAATAAAGGCAATTATTGAAATAATTATTAGAAATATTTTTTTAATAATATTGTTTTCTCTTGAAACTGAACTTTTATCAATAGAAACTAATTCTTTTGATGTACTCTTTTTTGTTGAGGGTTTTTTTGATATTTTTTTTCTTATTTTTTTTGTTTCTTTTATAGGTACATTAACTGGTTCTATATTAATCTTTGATTTATTTTCTTCAATTTCATTTATTTTTATAGTTTCGGTTTCTAATTTTAAATTTTCTTCTTTTTTAAAAAACCATGTATGATCGCAATTGCCGCACTTTAAAAGCCTGCCCTCATCTGGAATTAATTTTTCATCAATATTGAACTTTTTAGAACAAGCTGGACATTCAATGATCATAGATACTGTTATATAGCAAATTTAATAAAATTTCCTTTTAAATAGTGATTAATATACTTTGAAATTTTTTTTATCTACTGTATTAGTACTGCATTCGGGGTGTAGCGCAGCCTGGTAGCGCACTTGGTTTGGGACCAAGGGGCCGTAGGTTCGAATCCTACCACCCCGACCATTTTATGAAAAAAGCAAAAATTTATAAACCATCTAAAACTGCTATGCAGTCAGGATTAAAGAAATTTGATAAATGGGTTATTGAATACATCACTGACGATCCTGGCACTAATCCTTTAATGGGATGGGAAAGTTCTACTGATACTTATGGCGAATTAAAATTAGAGTTTTCTACTAAAGAATTAGCAATTGAGTATGCAAAAAAAAATAATATTGATTTTGAATTAATAGAACCGAATAAAAGAAAAGTTACTTTAAAATCTTACGCTGATAATTTTACAAAATAATGTTTAAATTTTTTACAGAAAGAAGATGGTACGGTTGGAGCATATTTGGATCAATCTTCATATTAGTTTCAACTTGGTATCAAGTACAATTGGATGTAAAAATTAATGAATGGTTTGGTGAATTTTACGATACTCTACAAAAAGCTTTAACAGAACCTGGTTCAGTCACAGAAACTGAATTTATTGGATATTTGTTTACATTTGCAAAAGTTGCAGGACTTTGGATTATAATCGCAATAGTTACAGGTTTTTTTGTATCCCATTGGGTATTTAGGTGGAGAACATCGATGGCTGAATATTACCATTCTCAATGGTTAAAAGCTCGTTTAACTGAAGGGGCTTCACAAAGAGTTCAAGAAGATACTTTAAAATTTGCAAGAATAATGGAAGGTCTAGGTGTTGGACTTTTAGATAGCATTATGACTTTAGTAGCCTTCTTGCCAATATTATGGGGGTTATCTAAACAAGTTGATGTTCTTCCATGGATTGGTGAAGTTGATCATGCTTTAGTTTGGGTTGCAATAATATCTGCACTTGGTGGAACTGTTTTATTGGCGGCTGTAGGTATTAAATTGCCTGGTATTGAATATGATATTCAAAAAGAAGAAGCTGGGTATAGGAAAGAATTGGTTCATGGAGAAGATGATCCTATAAGGGCAGCTCCACCAACTATAGGTCAATTATATGATAGAGTAAGAGGTATTCACTATAAATCATATTTTCACTACTTATATTTTAATGCAGTGAAATGGAGTTATTTTCAAGGTATGGTAATTGTTCCATATTTGGCTTTAGCACCAACTATTGTATCAGGTGCAATTACTTTGGGCTTTGTTCAACAAATAACCAGAGCATTTGGAAGAGTTGAAAATTCATTACAATATTTAGTTAGAAGTTGGTCAACAATTGTAGAATTAATTTCAGTTTGGAAAAGATTAAGTGAATTTGAAGCTAGATTGAAATATAATTTAGAAGAATCCACTATTGAAAATATTTAATGTCTTTAGATAAAGATCTGATTAATAAACTTGTAAAAGTTACTTCAAGAGCTGCAATTAATTGTTATCAATATCTTGGCAAAGAAGATAAAAAATTAGCTGATAAAGCTGCAACAGATTCAATGAGAAATGATTTAAACAATCTAGAAATTAATGGAGAAGTAGTGATAGGTGAGGGTGAACTGGATGAAGCACCAATGTTGTATATAGGAGAAAAATTAGGAAAAGGAAATGGTCCAAATTTAGATATAGCAGTAGATCCTCTTGAGGGAACAAATTTTGCAGCAAAAAATATTCCAGGAGCTATATCTGTATTGGCAATTTCTGAGAAAGGGAATTTATTTAATGCTCCTGAAACCTATATGAATAAAATCGCAGTAGGCAAAGATGTTCCATTTGATGCAACAGATTTAGATTATCCTATAAAAAAAAATATTTATAATATTGCAGATGCCAAAAATAAAAATATTAATGAACTTACAGTATGTATTCTCGATAGACCAAGACATAAAGATATCATTGAAGAATTAAAATCATTAAAAGTAAATTTGAAACTAATTACAGACGGTGATATTTGTGGTTCGCTCTTAGTTACTGATAATAAGTATAATGTTGACTTATTTTTAGGTATTGGAGGCGGTCCTGAAGGTGTAATCTCCGCAGCAGCTTTGGATGCTTATGGATGTAAATTTCAGGGTAAATTTTTATTTGCAACTGATCAAGATAAGGCTAGAGCTAAAAAAATGGGAATATCTGACCTAAATAAAAAATATGAATTAAATGAAATAGTTAAAGGAGATAGTATTTTTTGTGCGACAGGAATTACCAGTACTGAAATGGTTGCAGCTATAAAAAAAGAAAATACAAAATTTATTACTGAAACTCTTGTCACACACAAAGAATCTACAATAGAAATTATAAAAAGTGAGGAACCTATAGCTTGATTATTTTTAATAATTGCAATAGAAACTCCATCTCTGGTCCCTTCGTCTATCGGTTAGGACACATGGTTTTCATCCATGAAAGAGGGGTTCGATTCCCCTAGGGACCGCCATAATGACCTTTTATGTCTATTTAATAGTAGCTGAAATTAATAGAAAATACGTTTCTTATGTTGGCTATACAAATAATCTTAAAAAAAGATTAAAATTACATAATTCCTCAAAAGGAGCTAGATTTACAAGAGGAAAAAAATGGAAAATGATTTATTTTAAAAATTATAAATCAAAAAAAATTGCAATGTCTGAAGAATATAAATTGAAAAAAAATTACAAGTTAAGAAAAAAAATAAAGCAAGGAATTGAAATTTGAAAATATCTGTTCTATTACCATATAAGGAAAATTTTAGTCCAGACTATCCTGGAGCTGTATCTCTATTTGTGAATGATACATTAAAATATAGTAATTTTAAAAATAATGTCACAGTTTATGGAAGTACAAATTACAAAAACACCTTTAATCATAAATATCAAAACTTAGTTGTAAATAATAAAATTTTTAAAAGTCAAAATAGAGTATATGTTGATGAATTTCTAAAAATAGAAAATAAAACAGGGTCAGATCTAATAGAAATACATAATAGACCGATTTATATAAAATACTTAGAAAATAAATTAAAAAAAAATAATTTTATTCTTTATTTTCACAATGATCCATTATCAATGAATGGATCAAAATCTGTAAATGAAAGATTAAATCTAATAAAAAAATGTCACAGAATTATTTTTAATTCTATATGGTCAAAAAAAAGATTTATTCAAGATCTAAATAGCGAAGATGTTGTATATGAAAATTTATTAGTAATAAATCAATCTGCAAGAAAAATTAATATTAACTTTAATAAGAAAAAAAAAATAATTACATTTGTTGGTAAACTTAATAAATCAAAAGGATATGACCTTTTTGGAAATGCAATAATTAAAATTTTAAATAAACATAAAGATTGGAAAAGTGTTGTAATTGGTGATGAGCCTAGAGACAAACTAAATTTTGAACATAAAAATTTATCAGTAATTGGATTTGTTAAACACAATACTGTTTTAAATTATTATAAATCAGCAAGTATTGCCGTTGTATGTTCAAGATGGGAAGAACCTTTTGGTAGATCGAGTTTAGAGGCAGCTGCAAATGGTTGTGCTGTGATTATTAGCAATAAAGGTGGATTGCCCGAAACAATAACTAATGGAGTTATAATTGATAATTTAACTGTTGCTTCTATATATTCATCAATAAATGAATTAATTTTAAACTATAACAAAAGATTAAATTATCAAAAATTATCACATAAAAATTTCTATTTAACTCATCAATATATTTCAAAAAAAATTGACCATGTAAGAAATAATGTAATTAAAACCTATAAAAACATTTACTTAAAAAAAAATAATTTTAAACCGAGAATTTTGCACGTAACTAATTTTAATGAGAGACATAATGGTAGACTTTTTTTTAATACTGGAAAAAGAATTAATAACGGCTTTGTAAGATTAGGTAATAGCGTTCTTGAATTTAGTGATCGTGATATACAAAAAAACTATAAAACGTATTCTGATATAAACGGAAAAAAGAAGTTAAACGAAAAATTTATAAAAACTTGTAAAAATTATAAGCCTGATTTAGTTGTATTAGGTCATGCAGATTTAATTTCAGAAGAAAGTTTGGGAGAATTAAGAGATAACTCACCAAATATTAAAATTGTACAATGGTTTTTAGATCCATTAAATACCAGAGGACCTGATTATTTAAAAAATAAAAAAAGAATATTAGATAAAATAAATCACATTGACGCAAACTTTTTAACAACAAGTCCAGATATGATCAAATTTTTACCAAAAAATAAATTAAATTTATTCATACCTAATCCATGTGATCAATCTTTTGAAACTCTAAATAATTTTGAAAAAGAATGTGAATATGACGTATTTTTTGCTATCAGTCATGGAGTTCATAGGGGAAATTTAAAATACAAAAGAATTGAAGATAGAGAGATTTTTTTAAAAAAACTAATGTATATTTTGAAAAATATTAAATTTGATATTTATGGATTAGATAAAATTCAGCCAGTATGGGCAGATAATTACTTAAAATGTGTTTCAAATTCTAAAATGGGTTTAAATTTGAGTAGGGGGGAACCATTAAAATATTATAGCAGCGATAGAATTGTTCAAATAATAGGAAATGGATTAGTTACATTAATAGACGAAAGAACTAAATATAATGATTTTTTTAATAAAGATGAAATGGTTTTTTATAAAAACATTTCGGATTTGTCAGAAAAAATTCTGAAAGTTAGTAGAGATGAAAAATTAAGAAAAAGAATAGCCAAAAAAGGAAAAGATAAATATTTTAAATACTTTAATTCAAATATTGTTGCTGACTTTATTATTAATAAAACTTTTCAGATTAATAATAAAAAGAAATATTTGTGGCATGATAAATAAAATTATATGGAAATCTTAACAAATTAATTTTTCTTAATGAAAATTTTTTTTTTAGAAAAATCAATACCATTTAGTAGTTTAGATTTAAATTCTGATAAAATTGGAGGAGCCGAAAAAATTTTAATTAATATCTCAAATGAATTAGCCAAGTATAAAAATTTTGAGATCAAAGTATTCAATAATGTATATGAAAGAAAATTACTTAGTAATGTTGAATGGATTAATATTAATAATTATGATCAACAAATTGAACCTGATGTTCTTATAGCTTTTTCAGATGTTAATTTATTTAGAAATTATAAGTCAAAAAAAAAATTTTTGTGGTCACATAGCGTTCAAAACATAGAAAAATTTATCAGAAAAAAACAGTTAATCTCTTATTTAAAACATAAACCATTGTTGATCCTTGAGAGTGACTATCATTTTAAAACTAGACCCTTTTTAACTTCTTTTTTTGGAAAAAAAATTTTAAAATTAGCTCCAGATTATGAATTTATTGAAGAAAGCATTGATATAAATTTTTTTCCAGAAAAAAAATGTATTTTTACAACTAAATCAGATAGAAATCTGGATATTCTTTTAAATGCCTGGAAAAAAATATATAAATCTAACAATGATGCTGAATTATATATAAATCCCCCATTTCATCTTTCTGAAGCTCAAACCAAGCAAAATATATTTTTAAGAGCAAAAGGTGATAAAAAAAAATTAATCAATGATCTTAAAAACTCAAGAATTATGCTTGTACCAGGTCATAAAGGAGAAGTTTATTGCTTAGCCGCTGAGGAAGCCAGAGAACTTTGCATCCCAATAGTAACTTTGGGCCATGGATCACTTAATGAAAGAGTTATACATAATAAAACTGGCTTTATAGCTAACGATATCAACGAGTTTATATACTTTTCTCTCAAATTACTTAATGATGACGAATTATATCTTCGTATTAGAAAAAATCTTTTTGAGTTAAGAAATATTAGAAATTTTTCAAATGTTGCAAGTGATTTATTAAAAATAATTAATATAGGTAGTTAAAAATTTTTTAAATTTAAATTTTATATATTCAATTTTTTGAATTTTCCTCCTATTCATAAATATACCAGATTTATGTTCATTTTGATTTAGTGCATCAATATTTTTGTTTCTACTTTGTTCGTACGATATTTTTTTTCCAGTTATATCTTCAAAATCTTTAATAACATTTTTTGTGTATGATTTTTTCTCACAATATAAATAAATAGCAAACCATAAATCATCATCAAGAAACATATTTTTATTATTTTTTACATATTTTTCATAAAATATTTCAATATTATCTAAAAGATTTGTGTTTATTAAAAATCCATCAGAGCATTGACCATTTCTAATATTAAAAATTTTATTCAAATAATACGAATAATTGACTTTTTCTTTTTTAAAATTTTCAACTAAAATTTCAAATGTATTTTTGTGATAAATATGATCATCATCTATTAATATTACACAATCATATTCTTTTTTAATTTTACTAATTGATCCCATCAATTTTGTTGCTGGGCCATAATCTTCACATCTTGAGATTTCTAGATTAAACTTATTTAATCTATCAATTTGCTCTTTAGTAAATTTATATTCAGGGAACCTTCTAAATTTAAATGGAAGATTTAAAAATATCTTAATCGGTTTCATTGTTTGATTTTTAATAGAAAAAATAGTTTCTTGAATATTGTCTATTCTTGAAGGTATACTTGTTAATGATACACAAAAATTTATCATATCTTTAATTTATTAAGTGCATTATTTTTAAATATATTTGCCTCTCTAATATATCTTCTAACCATTTGTGTTGATTTATGACCTGTCATAGCCATTATGCTTCGCTCGTCAGCGCCTGAATCAGCAGCCACTGTTGCAAAACCCGACCTTAAACTATGACCTGCAAAATTTTTATTTTCGATACCTGCTAACTTTAAATACTCTTTGATTAATAAAACTACAGATTGATCGGTTAATCTTTTTTCTGTTAATGATAAACCTTTAGAAAATCTTCTGAAAATAGGTCCAGACTTAATTTTAGAAATTTCTAACCATTTTTTTAGATTTGTTACTGGACAGTAAATTTCATTACTGAAATAGGGTAGTCCTTTAGTCATTCCTTCTCCGAATTGGTCAGTTTTTGATCTTCTAATACTGATTTTTAGACCCTCAGGAACAAATTCTAAATCCTCATGATCAATTGAAACAAGCTCTGTTCTTCGAAAGCCACCTCCAAAGCCAATTAAGATTATTGATTTATCTCTAAGTTTTTTTATTTCTTCATTTTTTTTTTCATTTATTACATTAATAATTGATTTTAAATGATTGATTAATATAGGTTTTTTACCTTTCTGAATACTTCCTTTGACCCGTCTTATTCCCATTAAATTTTCAGCGATTATTGGATGTTTTGTGTCTAGATAATGCCCTTTAAGCCTATGAACCATACTTATTGATACAAGTCTTCTTCGCAATGTGCTTATTTTTGATTTTTTAGAGAGGTGGGTTAAATATAAGGAAACTATTTTTGGCTCTGTTGGCAGTGAATTTAATCCATGCTTTGAACAGAAGCTTCCAAAATCTATGAAATCTGATTTATAAGCTCTCAATGTGTTGCTTGCTTTAGAGCTTTTGAGGTTATTTAAAGTTGTTTCATGCAGCAATTTTAGTTCTGTTGTCAGCTCATTCATATAATTACTATTGATAACAATTAATTATCATTAGTAATATATTAAGTGATTTTAAATGTCAAATGAATTAAAACAAAAATTTCATGACTATAGATGGTGAAATTCCTACAAGTTATTTTTTGATAATATCTATAGGTTTAACTATATTGAGTTATTTGGTTTACAAAAAAAATGGAAAATCATTAGAAGTGTATTTTTTATCTGTTTTAACAATAATTTTCTATTTATCTTATTTTATTTTAATTTTTGTTGGACCAAGATAGTTTGTTAACGCTATTCACAGCTGTTAAAAACCCATAATAATCAACTATAAAGTGATACTAATCATATTTGCACTGTGATACTCTCTAAATGAATTAAGAGGCAACTCTTAACTGACCATCTGGGGAAAAATCGAGAGATTCAAGCCCAGAGGGCAGAAAACCACGCAGAGTAGCGCTAAAATTGCGGGGTGGAAGGCATGGCGGTAGCGCATACAACGACGTGCCAAAAACTACTGATCTTTGTGCCTGAAAAGGTGCAGAGATACAGGGTTTTTATCTTTATATGATCCTCAAAGGTACAAAATTTCAAATTAAAGTCTGGAAATACTTAAAAACAATTAGAAAAGGTAGTGTTTTAACCTATTCTGACGTCGCAAAGGGTATTAATAAGCCAAAGGCTGTTAGGGCTGTAGCTAATGCTATTGGAAGAAACCCATATGCTCCTAAAATACCTTGCCATAGAGTAATCAGATCTGACGGGTCTCTAGGTGGATATTCTGGAAAAGGTGGTATAAAAACCAAGAAAAAACTGCTCAAATCTGAAGGAATTTTGCTCTAAAAGTTAGCAATACCAACGTTTTTTTTAAATTTAACAACATTTAGTATTACAATTTTAAATTCCCCTATTGGTTGCAGCTTATAAAATGAAATCTCTAAATTAGCCCTATATATGGGGCATTAAACGCTATATTCATAAATTGCATTACTTTAATAATTATCAAGAAAATTATTATTTTTTTGTATATTTATATCAATTAATATTAAGAAATTTCCATATTAAATTAAAACTATGTTTTATTATCAATAGATTTATTTTAAAATTTCTTCAAAATTGTTGATTTTATTGAATTATTGTCCCCTATCTCATAATCCAATTTTATCGTCAATTTCTTTAATTCAAATAACTGCATATTTATTGATTATTTTTAATTAACAACTTTTATTTAATTAAAAATTTTATAATTTTACTAAATTATTTTGTCTTTTATATAAATAAAACTTTTGTTGAGATATTTAATAAAATATAATAATTACAATAGTTTAAAAATATTAATTAAAGTATTATATTAATATATAGTACATATATATTTACTTATATTTATGATAATATTCCCTTTTAAAAACATATAATCCTGACGAAACGATTATGAAAAGTCCGATAAAAGTATATTTATCAGGAAAATCCGAAAACACATAATACCCTAAAATAAGGTTAGTAATTATCTCGAAATAACCGAATGGTGCTAATTTTGAAGCATCAGCGTAGCGAAGAGATAAAATGATTAATATATGCCCAAAACAGGCAAATATACCCATCAGAGCCATCCAAGACCATTGAATTGGAGTAGGATTAATCCAAACAACAGGAACAAAAAAAGATGAGATAATGGCCCCCACTACGCCCGTAATCAGCAATGTGAGTAAAGGACTATCTGTTGAATGCAATTTTCGAGTTATTATAAGATAAAAGCCGTAAAAACAGCCTGTTCCAACAGCTGCTAAACTAGCAAGATTAATCTCTATAATTCCAGGTCTTATAACAACTAAAATACCAAAAAAACCGACTAATACAGCAGTCCACCGTCTATATCCGACTTTTTCGTTAAGTAAAAATGGAGAAAGAGCAGTTGTGACCAATGGAGCAACGAACGCCAATGTTAATGCTTTTGCCATTGAGATTACAGAAATGGAGTAAAAAAAACATATATTTGCAAAAAATAAAGACAAACCTCTAATTATTTGTAATTTGATATTTTGAGAAAACTTCAATTGCTCCCTATAAAATAAAAACATAAAAAAAAATGTGAATACAACTGTAAAAAAATATCTAGCCCACGTTATTTGAAAAAAAGACAAATCCGAAGATAAGTATTTTGCAATGGCGTCCATAAAAGGCAAAACCATCCATGCGGATAAATTTAAAAATATTGCTTTCATTTAAGCAAAATATTTAAGAGCAATAAATACTGTTATTGGCACTGTAACCAATGACATTAAAGTAGAAACAACAATTGTGCTTGAAATATTATCTACATTTTTTTTAGGTGAATACATTGAAGCAACTAAATAACATAAAATTGCACTAGGCATAGACGATTGAATTAGTAAAACTCCAGCTGCAAAACCAGATAAGTTAAAAAATTTTATAATAAAAAAACCTACAATTGGACCAAGGATTACTCTACCAATTGATGTTATAATTGAGTCTCTCAAAGAAAATACTTTCATTTGGGTTAAAGCAATACCTAAAGACATTAAAATCATTACAATCATTGCATAAGATAAAAGCATTGTTGTGTTAATCACAAAAACCGGCATTTCTTTGCCGTAGTATAAAAAGATAACAGTCAAAATAATTGTATAGAAAGAAGGACTTTTTGCGATTATTGAAAAATCAAATTTTCGTTTTGCAAGAAATATATTAGCAGTAAAATGTAAGAGTATTACTAAAGATGATATAGCTGCAGCTACACCCATTCCCAATTTACCGTACGCAAAAAGACATATTGGTATACCCATATTACCAGTATTAGGTAAAAAAAAAGTAGGTAATTCTCTAATATAATCTTTTTTCATAAAAATTAAAAAAACAAGACCAATTAAAGCAAATGATGAAAGTAATATTAATGCGTAAATAAAATATTCTGCAAATATATCAAAAGTAACACTTGTAGATGTAAGAGAGAAAATTACTAAAGCTGGAGTTCCAAAATTTCCAGCATAGGATGTTATAAAAGAAGTATCGAAATTTGGATTTTTTTTTCCTAATAAAAAACCGATTCCAACGATAAAAAATACGGGAAATAGAACTTCAAAGAGCTTTAAATAAAGTTCCATTAAAAAAGTCTTAATAATATAGGGTTTTTAATGATATTTTTATTTGATTTAAAAGATTTAATGCATTTCTGATAATCCTTTTCTAAGGATTTGTGAGTTATAATCACAATAGAAGCAGTTTTATTTTTATTATTTGGTATTTGTATTAATCTTTGAACAGAAATTTTGTGTTTAGCAAATTTTTTTGTGATTTCAGATAGGACACCCGGTTTATCTTTAACTTCAAGCCTAATATATAAAGCATTGGAATAATTATCTGTATTATATATTGAAGGAGATTTTCTTTTATTATCAGAAATCCCAAAAGGGTATTTGATATTTCCACGTAAAATTGACAAAAGATCAGACATTAAAGCAGATGATGTTGGACCAGGCCCAGCACCTTCTCCTTGCAAAACACTCTCCCCTACTGGATTACCTTCAATTATAACAGCATTCATAACACCATTTACATTTGCGATGTAAGTATTTTTTTTAATTAAACACGGATGAACTCTTTCAAATAATTTATTATTAACAATTTCTGTTATTCCCAATAATTTAATTTTATAATTTAATTGATTTGCAATTTCTAAATCCTTATATTCTATATTTTCAATACCCTCCATTAAACATTTTGAATTTGAAACTTTATTATTAAATGCTAAAGCAGAAAGAATTTTAACTTTAGCTAAAGCATCGTAACCATTTAAATCTAATTTTGGATTACCTGGTTCAGCATAACCTAATAGTTGAGCTTTTTTTAATACAGTTGAAAAGGCAGACTTAGTTTCTTCCATTTCAGATAATATATAATTACAAGTACCATTTAATATTCCATAGACTTTGCTTATCTTATTAGTTGCTAACCCTTCTTTAATAGTCCTTAATACAGGGATTCCACCTCCTACTGACGCTTCAAATTCTAAATTAACCTTATTTTTTTCAGCAAGTTTAGAAAGATTATTACCGTGTTTAGAAATTAATGCCTTGTTAGGAGTTACAACATGAATTTTATTCTTAAGTGCAAATTCTACAATTTTTTTTGATATACCATCAGATTGACCAATGGCTTCAATTAAAATATCAATTTTATTATTTTGAAAAATTTTAAAAGGATCTTTATAAAATATTTTCTTATTAATTCTAAATTTTCTTTTTTTATTAATATTTTTAGCTGAAATTGCTGAAACAGTAATGATTTTTCCAGTTTTTTTTAGAATATCTTTTTTTTTTGTATTTAATTCATTATAGAGATAATTACCAATCTGCCCTAATCCAACAATTGCTATATTAAGCTTTTTAGTCATATCAATCATCTAAACTTGGAAAGCTACTATTTTTCCCATAATTAATAATTTTATTTTTAAAATCTTCAAAAGAAATATTTTTATCAATGTCTAAATTTGGCTTTTGAACTATATCATCATTTTTTTTCTTTAAAAAAGAACCAAAGTTTTGATTAGAACAATTGTTTAAAAATAAAAAAATTAATAAAATTATCAGTATTCTCATCAATTTAATCCTTCGTCAGACTTATATCCAAATAAAATATTCATATTTTGAACAGCTTGTCCACTCCCACCCTTAATCAAATTATCTATTGCTGACAATATAATAATTTTATTCTTATATTTACTCTCACACACGGAAATATAACAGTTATTTGTGTTTATTACTTCATTAGTTCCTAAAAAAGTATTTGGTTTCAAAATTTTAATGAATTTATGATTTTTGTAATATTTTTTTAGAAAAGAATAAATTTTTTTAAGAGAATCATTTCTTTTTAGATCTAAATACATAGTAGTTAATATTCCTCTAAACATTGGTGAAAGATGAGGTGTAAATTGAAATTTTACCTTTTTGCCAGTTTTTATTTTTAGTTCCTGATCAATTTCTGAATTGTGTCTATGAAACGCTAAACCATAAGCACTCAATGTCTCATTTAAAAATTTGTTTTTATATTTTTTATGAATATTTCTGCCTGCACCTGAATAACCAGATTTTGAATCAATTATGATATTGTTTGATTTAACAATATTTTTATTAATTAATGGTACTAGGGGTAATAAAATTGATGTTGGATAACAGCCTGGACAGGAAATTATCTTATATTTTTTAATGTTCTGATTATTTAACTCAGGCAAAGAATAAATACTTTTTTTGATTAATTTAGGAGCATTGTGTTTGATTTTATACCATTTCAAATAATCACTTGATGATTTAAGTCTAAAATCTGCCGCTAAATCAATTAAAATATTTTTATTATTTAAATTTTTTGAAATTTTTTGAGCCTCTCCATTAGGTAATGCGGTAAATATAACATCAACATTTTTTAACAACTCTTTATTAAATTTAACAATATTTGGTAGTTTATATTTATTAAAGTATTTATCATAAGAGCTAATTTTCTTACCTACAGAGGTATCACCACAAAGATATTTAATTTTAACTCTTTTGTGTTTTGTTAATAATTTGACCAATTGAATACCTATGTATCCAGTAGCTCCAGCAACTAATGCATTAATCTTAGACATATTGTAATATAACAGTTGTTTAATAAAATGATATTATCTTTTAGAGAATTGATAACTTCTTCTAGCTTTTGCACGACCAGGTTTTTTTCTCTCGACTGATCTAGAATCTCTCGTGGTAAGTTTTTCTTTTCTAAGAGTTGGTTTTAGATTTTCATCAAATTGTAATAGTGCTCTTGATATACCATGTACTAACGCTCCTGCTTGACCTGTGTGTCCACCTCCAACAACTTGGGATCTAACATCGTATTCTGTTGATTGATTGATAATTTCAAAAGGTCTTAGTATTTGCATTTTATGTGTAGCTCTTGTGAAATAATCATCTAAATTTTTACCATTGACGTAAATTTTACCAGTTCCTTTTTTTAACCAAACTTTTGCAATTGAAGTCTTTCTTCTACCTGTTGCATATTTTGCATCTTTAAAATCTAATTTAAGTTTTGAGGATGTGGATTGATTTGTTTCCATTTTAATTTCTTACAATATTTTTTGAATTAAGTTTTCTAATTTCTATTACTTCAGGGTTTTGTGCTGAATGAGGATGATCCGATCCTGAATAAACCTTAAGTTTAGTTAGTTGTTTTTTAGCTAAAGGACCGCCAGGTAGCATTCTTTTTACTGCCATTTTTAAAACTTCGCCTGGTTTTGAAGATTGTAATATTTCAGGTGTTGTTTCTTTAATTCCACCAGGATGCCCAGTATGTCTATAATATTTTTTGTTTGAAAACTTATTCCCTGTAAATTTTAATTGATCTACGTTTTTAACAACAACAAAATCTCCACTATCCATATGAGGAGTAAATGTTGCTTTGTTTTTTCCTCTAAGAATTTTTGATACAACAGTTGCTAGTCTTCCAACTACAGCTCCAGTTGCGTCAATTTCAAACCATTTAATATTGAGGTCATCTTTTTTAAGAAATTTAGTCATAATTGCGGGATTAATACTTATAAATCGATATATTGTCAAACGATATACAGTTAGAACTTAAGTCATTTTTGATAGTTTTAACTAATAAATAGGCTATAAATAAGCGATAATATTTGTTTATAATAAATCTTAAAATTTAAACAGGAGCAACTAAATGTCAGACAAAAAAGGAATGGATCCCAAAACATATAAATTTGATACCCTTAGCTTACATGCGGGTTATCAACCTCATAAAAATGCTGGTTCAAGACAAGTACCAATATACCAAACAACTTCATATCTATTTGATGATGTAGATCATGCTGCAGCATTATTTAATTTAGAAAGAGGTGGACATATTTATAGTAGAATATCAAATCCGACAGTTGCCGTTTTAGAGGAGAGAGTTGCTTCATTGGAAGGTGGAACAGCTGCACTTGCTACATCGTCTGGTATGAGTGCAATATTTCTTGCAGTAATGACTCTTTGTGAAGCAGGAGATCATTTAGTTGTATCATCCCAACTTTATGGAGGAACTGTAAATTTATTTAGATTAACACTTCCAAAATTTGGAATTAAAACAACTTTTGTAAAACCAAGAGACACAGAAGGATTTAAAAAAGCAATTCAAAAAAATACAAAAGGTATTTTTGGAGAACTTGTAGGTAATCCAGGAAATGAAATAATGAATATGCCTGAGATTGCTAAAATAGCTCATGATGCAGGTATTCCTTTGATGGTAGATGCAACTTATCAAACACCTTATTTATGCAAACCTATAGAGCACGGTGCTGATATTGTAATTCATTCACTTACTAAATGGATGGCAGGTCATGGATCTTCAATGGCTGGTATAATTGTTGAAGGTGGTAAGTTTGACTGGATGCAAAATGATAAATTTCCAACAATGACTCAACCTTATGAAGGTTATCATGGATTATCTTTTGCTGAAGAATTTGGACCAACAGCATTTACAATGAAAGCAAGAGCAGAGGGAATGAGAGATTTTGGCCCATGTCTTAGCCCTCAAAATGCATGGAATGTGTTACAAGGTATAGAGACACTTTCAGTAAGAATGAAAAAACATTGTGAGAATGCAGAAAAAATGGTCGAGTATTTATTAGGTCATGATAGTGTTGCTTGGGTTTCACATCCAAGTGTACCGGATCATCCCGATCATGATTTAGCAAGCAAATTGTTACCAAATGGCAAAGGATCAATGATTGCATTTGGTATTAAAGGAGGAAAAGCTGCAGGTGAAGCATTTATTAATAACGTTAAACTTGCTTCTCATTTAGCAAATGTTGGGGATACACGTACATTGGTAATTCATCCAGCATCAGCAACACATTCTCAAATGGATGAAGCTACATTAAAATTTGCGGGTTTATCTCATGATATGATCAGATTATCAGTCGGTATTGAAGATATAGATGATATCAAAAATGACTTTGAAAATGGATTTAGAGCTGCTAGGAAACCTAGACTCGTATCCAATCAATGAAGTTTCAGGTAAATAATAACGAGGTTTATGCTTCTACGGGAGGTAGACCTTTCGATAAGAATAAGCCATTAATAATATTTGTGCATGGTAGTGGACTAACTCATATGACGTGGGTTTTGCAAACAAGATATTTTGCATTCCATGGATATAGCGTTTTAGCTTTAGATATGCCAGGTCATGGTTTATCTGGAGGTGAAAGTTTAAAATCAATTGAGGATATGGCTGATTGGGTTAGTGATGTTATTGATGCAGTTGGATACAAGGAAGCTTCTTTAGTTGGTCATTCTCAAGGTTGTTTAGTTACTGTGGAGTGTACAGCGAGAAATCCTGATAAAATAAAAACTTTAAGTTTAATGGGTGGAGCTGGTGCAATTCCGATGAATCCTGAATTATTATCTTTAGCGGAAAATAATGATCCTAAGGCCGTTGAACTAATGATGGACTGGGCACATGGGCCAGCTGGCCATTTTGGTGGTCATCCTGTACCAGGATTATATCATATTAATACTGGTTCAATGTTAGCTAAAACTAGAACAATAAAAAATACCCTCGGTGTAGATTTTAGAGCATGTGATAATTACAAAAATGGTTTTGAGGCTGCAAAACAAATTAAGATACCTACCCTTTCCATACTTGCCACAGACGATAAAATGTGTCCAGTAAAAGAAGGTAAAAAACTAGCTAATTTAATTGAAGGAAGTCAAATAGATATAATAGATAATTGCGGACATATGATGTTATTAGAAGAAGCAGATCGAGTATTAAATGTTTTAAAAAAATTCATAACAACAAATTATCCAGCAAATTAGTAATTCCAAATTTGCATTTATGAAAAAAAATTTTAGATTTTTTGATAATAGACAAAAATATTTACTTTTCGTTACAACAACTAACGAAAAGAACAAAATTGCTGATGCGTTAAAACCTATTGTTCAAAAATTAAAACCAAAATTTCCAGCATTAAAAATATTTGATGCAGGTATGGGTGATGGATCATTATTGATGAGTGTAATGAGGCAATGTCATCAAAAACTGCCTCAAATCCCTTTACTAGTAAGTACAAAGGAAATAAGTATGGAAGATGTTAGATTAGGACTTGAAAAGCTTCCAGATCGATTTATAGAACATAAAAACACGGTATTTGTAATCTCAAATCTAAATTATGTTGAGTCCACAGCGCTAAAATCAAATGACAAAAAAAAACAAAAAAAAATGAATTGGAAAATAGTTAAGTTAAAAGGTAATTCTTCATTAGATTTTTCAAATCAATTAAGAAAACTTAATCAAGAATTTTTAAATAAAAAATGGCAAATAGAAAGAAACCCTAAAAATGGTAATCCTACATATAAAGAACCTTCTGTTATAGTGATTTATAGAAAAGATCAGGAATTTTCATTAAAAAATGTTATTCCAAAAAAAAATAATGGGAAAAACAGTTACGACTTAATCATTGCATCTCAACCTTATAGATCAAGAATATCTGCAGAGAAAAAAGTAAAGTATGTAATTGATCCAATGATAAAATCTTTAGATAAGAAAGGTAAATTGGTGGTAGTTCATGCATGTGGAAATGATCCAGGAAATAAAATTATCAAGAAAATCTGGCCAAAAGAAAAGCCATTTCCTTCTCTATACAATTCAATAATAAGATATATAAAAAATAATACAGACAATGAAATTCTAAAAAGGTTAAAATTTAATAAAAAACAAACTATTAAATATGTACTGCGTGCACTACCAAATGAAATTAGTGGTGGTATTGCAACTTCATTAATATTTTCAGCATGGAATGCTGCAGTATATGTTAACCAAATATCTGATGAACAAATAATGAATGCAGAAAGAAAGAAGTATTACCAAAAAGTTGTAAAAGATATTGTCAATAAAAATAAAGGATTATATTTTAACAATGAACTATTTGTAATTGAAAAAAAGTAATCAACTAAATCTATTCTTATACAAAAAATATAATGATGATGTTATTAATAATATTGAACTAAATTGATGTAAAGACGCTACTAAAATGCTAGCACCAGACAAAACGGTAAGAATCCCCAATATAATTTGTAATAAAATAATTAGACCTAAAAGAGATACAGCTTTAAATAAATAAAAAATTTTATTCCTATAAGTTATATATGTAATTACTATGAAGATAATCAATATTAAATAAGCTAAATTTCGATGTAAATATTGAACTAGAGATGGATCACTAAAAGCAGATAATTTAAATAAACTTACAAATTTATTGTCATCTGGAAAATATGAATTACCCATTAGTGGCCATGTGTTATATATTTTTCCTGCATCCATACCTGAGACGAATGCGCCAACAATTATTTGTAAGAAAATTAAAAATAGAAAAAATTCAGGTATATAATTGTTAATTTTTTTATCCTTTTTATTTAAATTTACTAAACTTAAATAATTCCAATAAATTAATGATAAAATAATAAATGCAAATAAAAGGTGAATTGACAACCTAAAATGACTTACATCTATATTATTCACTAGACCACTCTGGACCATGTACCAACCTAGAAGCCCCTGAATACAAATCAAAAAAAAGATAAAATAAAAATTATAAAGTTTTTTTAAGCCCAATTTGATAGTAAATAATATTAGAGGTATAAGGAAAGCTAAACCAATGACACGCCCAAAAAATCTGTGTGCCCATTCCCACCAAAATATTACCTTGAATTCACTTAAAGTCATTGAATAATTTTGGAGTTTAAATTCAGGTATTTGTTTATAAGCTTCAAAATAAGCTATCCATGCATCATTGTTGATTGGTGGAAGAAAGCCTTTAAAAAATTCCCATTCAGTAATTGATAGTCCAGAGTCTGTAAGTCTTGTTAAACCTCCAACTACTATCATTGCTGAGATCAAAATAAACATAATTAGCAACCAATTAGATATGTATATTCTGTATTTTGTATTTATTTCGGTATACATAATTGCTTAAATATAATATTTATTTATAAATCCAATTGATCAAATGTCGCCTGATAAAAGAAAAAAATTAAATATCCTTAGAAAAAAATTAGATCTGCTTGATAATAAGCTTATTAAACTAATTAAAATAAGAACAAATATAGTTAAAAATGTTCTTAAACTGAAAACATACAAACATGAAATTGTTGATAAAAAAAGAATATCTCTAATTCTTAAAAATATTAAAAAAAAATCAATTATGAATAAAATTGATCCAAAGATAACTAATAGAATATGGAGGAATATGATCTATTCTTATATTGATTATGAGAGAAGAAATTTCAAAAAAAAATAGTCACTTGCTATGTGGTGGTAATTTTTTTTCAACAAAAATTTCGTGCTTTCTAGTTGCTGGATTATATTTTTTTATTTTTAATTTTACTTTTGCTTTTTCGCCGCCAGCTGGCTTTTTAACATAGTAAAAAAATGGACTGTCCGGTTTTTCTTCTGGAACCAATCGAACTTTTACATGAGTTTTTTTAGCCATTTTCTTTTATAATTTTAATTAGTTTTGATATTTTATCTACTTTATTTTTAATAACATTTTTGTTTATAGTTTTATTATCGATAAGGTCAAGTTGTGAATCTTGATTTGATAGTTCTTTTTTTACACCTTTTATGGTCATACCTTTAATTTTTAATAGATAATGTATCTTTTTTAAGATTTTAATAGATGCATTGTCATAATATCTTCTTTTACCATTAAAAATATGAGGTTTTATTTGCTTAAATTCTTTTTCCCAAAATCTGATAGTGTGAGTTGATAATTTGCCAGACTTCTTATCAATTAATTCTAAAATTTGAGCCACTTCACCAATTGTTTTATAAGATTTATATTTTTCATTCATTGTTATTTATATAATTTTTTAAATACTTCGAAGCTTTAAATAATATAACATTTCTCTCATTGATAATTTTTTTTTCAAGTGTTTTTGGATTTCTTCCGATACGACTGTTCTTTTTTTTTAAAATAAAAGTTCCAAATTTTGGTATTTTCACTTTTTTATTTATAATAATTTCTTCCAAAATAATTGACAGAAAATCTTCTAATAAATTCTCTGAAATTTTTTTTGAAAAACCTATCTGCATGTAAATTGAATTGATTATTTCTTTTTTTGTTAAATTAATTCTCATCTTAAATTATATTTTTTTTAATTTTATCAATCAAATTACCTTTTATTATTTTTTCACAAACTTTTAAAGAATTTGCAAAACCTAGAGAGTCGGTAGAACCATGACTTTTAATTACAGGTTTATCTAAACCTAATAATATTGCACCATTATATAGTCTTGGATCTAACTTTTTTTTAAATTTCTTTAAATTTTTAATATTTAAAAATGCAGATAATTTACCAACTAAAGTTGTATTAAATGCTTTTTTTAATTCAGATGTTATAAAATTAGCAGTACCCTCTGCCGTTTTTAAAGCTATATTTCCAGTAAAGCCATCTGTTACAATGACATTAACTTTTCCATCCATTATGTGATTACCTTCGATATATCCCATAAATTTAAATAATGAGTTTTTTTTTTCATTTAAAATTTGATAAGTATTTTTTAATATATTATGACCTTTTAGTTCTTCTGATCCTATATTTAATAATGCAACTTTAGCTTCTTCTTTTTCGAATAAAGATTTATGTAATGCCGAACCCATTAAACTAAAGTCAACTAAGTTTTTTTCATTGCATTCAATATTCGCTCCTAAATCTAAAACTATATTCATTCCATTTCTATTGGGCCAAAGTGCTGATAATGCCGGTTTATCAATTTTTTCAATCATTTTTAGATTTAATTTTGCAATTACAAATAATGCTCCTGTATTCCCAGCTGAAACTGTTGCATCAGACTCAAATTTTTTTAGACTTTCTATTGACAGCCACATACTCGAATTTTTACCCTTTTTAGCTGCTGACAAAGGACTATCTTCATCTTCAATTTTGTTGTCTGTGTGAAAAATTTTATAATTTTCTTTTGAAACTTTTGACCTTTTTATAAGAGGTTCAATTTTATTATTATCACCAAATATATTGTAAAATGTATTTCTTGAACTCAAGTGATGAATTTCAACTCCAGAGATAACTTTGTTTGGAGAATCTTCACCACCCATTGCATCTACTGCAATTTTTATTGGGTCGTTCATAATAATATTTACTCTTTAGGGTCTATTACTTGTCTACCTTTATAAAAACCTGTTTTAAGATCCAAATGATGAGAAAGTCTATACTCTCCTGATTTTTTATCCTCTATAATGTTTTTAGATCGATGTTTCATATGAGATCTTCTTTTTCCAGTTCTAGATTTAGTTGTTTTTCGTTTTGGAACAGCCATAATAATTTAAAGGGTTAATATATCTTTTGTAAGATTATTGAAAGTATTTTTTGTTAAAAATTTCCTATATTTTTCGAAATATTCTAAGTAAAAATCGTAATCTGGCACATCATTTATATAATATTCTATAATTTCGATCTTTTTATGATTTTTTTCATTCTCCCAATTATCTATTTTATCAATTATAGAGAATAAAAGATTAACATAATCTTTCATTTTTTTATTTATTGTTGCATCTCCATACCCAACTTCTCTTATAGAAAGTTCAATCTGTCTGATACAATAATCAAAAAATTTTTGTAGATTTTGTTTTGTTTCAATATTTTTGTAATTTTTCAATAAAAAACTTATGTGAAAAAAAAGAATAATTAACCTATCATAAAATGTGTCTTGTTTATTATTATATAGATTTTTATTTCTAGTTAGTTTAATTAAATTATTATAAATATTTAAATAATTATTAATCATGAAGTTTATACTATCTTTTATACTAATATTTATAATTAACTGTTCAGGAAATAAAGTCTCAAATTATCACGGAACAAAATCTCTCCAGAGCAAATATGATAAAATTCAAGAAAAAACAACTAATAAAAATGATATAATGAAGTTGATAGGTCCTCCTTCGACAGTTAGTGACTTTGATAAAAATAAATGGTTTTACTTTGAAAGACTTAAATCAAATCAATCAATTTTTAAACTAGGCACCCAAAAAATTAAAAAAAATAACATACTTATTGTTAAATTTAGTGAAAATGGACTAGTAGAAAATAAACAAATATTAAATCTTAATAACATGAATGATTTAAAGTATTTTAATAAAGAAACTCAAAAAGAATTCAAAAATAATAACGTAATCTATAACGTTTTTTCAAGCTTGAGAGAAAAAATTAATGCTCCAGCACGAAATCGTAAAAAATAATAAATTTAACCTGCAATGACTGCCAATAATAATAGAGCAACAATATTTGTTATTTTTATCATTGGATTTACTGCTGGACCAGCTGTGTCTTTATATGGATCCCCAACCGTATCACCTGTAACTGCAGCTTTATGAGCTTCTGAACCTTTTCCTCCAAATTTACCATCTTCAATATATTTTTTGGCATTATCCCATGCTCCTCCTCCAGCAGTCATAGAAACAGCAACAAACAAACCTGTGATAATTACTCCCAACAGCATTGCACCAACTGATGAAAGAGCTGCTACTTGACCTCCAATAGGTAGAATTATCAAATATAGCACTATAGGCGAAAGAACTGGTAACAATGACGGTATAACCATTTCCTTGATTGCTGCTTTTGTTAATAAATCTACTAATTTACCATAATCTGGTTTAGCTTTACGTTTCATGATACCAGGTATCTTTTTAAATTGTCTTCTAACCTCAATAACAACAGCGCCTCCTGCTCTACCTACTGCTTGCATTCCCATAGATCCAAATAAATATGGCAGCATACCTCCTATCAACAAACCAACTACAACAAAAGGGTTAGATAAATCAAAAGTTACAACAATCCCTTCTAATTTAGATCCTGCTTCTTTTGAAAAATGTTTTATATCTTCTGTGTATGCAGCAAACAATACTAAAGCTCCTAATCCAGCTGATCCTATTGCGTAACCCTTCGTTACAGCTTTAGTTGTATTGCCTACAGCATCTAAAGCATCAGTTGTTTTTCTAACATTTTTTGGCAAATTTGACATTTCTGCTATTCCACCTGCATTATCTGTCACTGGACCATAAGCATCTAAAGCAACCACCATACCGGCAAGAGCAAGCATGGTTGTTACAGCTATAGCAATACCAAATAAACCAGCTATCGAATTGGTTAATAAAATACCAGCAACTATTATTATTGCCGGGATAGCTGTAGCTTCCATAGAAATTGCCAAACCTTGGATAACGTTTGTTCCATGTCCAGTGGTAGAAGATTCTGCAACACTTTTAACTGGCCTATAATCAGTGCCTGTATAATACTCAGTAATCCATATTAACAAGCCAGTAATAATTAAACCAATAACACCACAATAGTATAAGCTCATTCCAGTAAATGATACTCCATTAACTGAATAACTGGTGTCTAGTCCAATAACATGGTCAGTTATTGGATATAAAATAACTAATGACAGAATAGCTGTAGCGACAAAACCCTTATATAATGCATTCATTATATTTTTTGATTGACCTAGTTTTACAAAAAAGGTTCCTACAATTGATGTTAAAATACAGGCAGCTCCAATTGATAATGGATAGACCATCATATTTAAATCTGAAACAAAGAATATTGAAGAAAGAACCATTGTTGCAACAATAGTTACCGCGTATGTTTCAAACAAATCAGCAGCCATACCCGCACAGTCACCTACATTATCACCAACATTATCTGCAATTACAGCAGGATTTCTTGGATCATCTTCTGGAATACCAGCCTCAACTTTTCCAACTAAATCTGCACCAACATCAGCACCTTTTGTAAAAATTCCACCTCCTAATCTTGCAAAAATAGATATTAAAGAAGCACCAAAACCTAAAGCCACCAATGCATTTACAATTTCTCTTTCATCAACACCAGCAGATAATAAAATATAATAATAAACTGCTATAGCTAATAAAGCTAAACCAGCAACTAACATTCCTGTAATTGCTCCGGATTTAAACGCTATTGAAAGACCTTGAGATAAACCTTTTCTTGAGGCTTCCGCTGTACGGACATTTGCTTGAACAGATACTAACATTCCGACGTATCCAGCTATTCCAGATAATGCTGCACCAATTAAATATCCAATTCCAACTAATAACGAAAATGCAAAACTAATAATAACTAAAACTACAACACCAACTATGGCGATTGTTTTGTATTGTCTGTTTAAATAAGCTTTTGCACCTATTTGAATAGCAGAAGCAATTTCTTGCATCTTTGCATTTCCTGCACTTGCATTTAAAATTGAAGATCCAGTTATAAACCCATATACAATGGATAATATTCCAGCAAAAATTGTGTATAATAAAATAGTATCAACAGACATATAATTCCTTAAATAAGTGTTTTAGTTATTTTTTAAAATGCGGACATTACAAAAAAGATGATAAAAGGCAATATTTAACTTATCAGAATTTATGAGAATAACCCTGGTATTTAAGGTATTTTAATGGAATTCTCCTATTATCTAATAGGTAATTTTTTGATTTACTATTAATTTGCCCAATAATAGAAATTTTTTGATTCATTTTAGAGGACAATATTTTTATATATTTTCTCTTTGACTTAGAAGCTGTAAATAAAATTTGATAATCATCACCATTGAAAAAATACTCCAATTTGTTGAGTTTTTTTTGTTTAATTAATAGTTTTAAATGATTTGATATTGGGATCTTATCTATATCGATTAAATACCCAAGTTTTTGTTTATTTATTAATTTGTTGAGATCAATTATCAATCCATCAGAAATATCCATAGAGCAGTTTGCCATTTTAAAAAGATGTGAACTAAACTTTATAGGCAGATTAGGCGAGTAATATTTATCAATAAAATATTTTTTTTTATTTGAGTTTAGCTTAATTTTATTTTTTAAAACTTTTAAACCAATGTAACTATCACCCACATTACCAGTTAAATAAATATCATCTCCAATTTTTGCTTTATTTCTATAAACAATTTTATTTGAATATCCTAAAGATATAACTGTAAAACTTAGATTTTTTGAGGATGTAGTATCACCGCCTGATAATTTGATGTTAAATTTATTTTGTTCATTAAATAAGGATTTATTAATTAATGACATATTTTTTTTTGTAAAATGTTTTTTGTTACCTGAGGAAGCTATAAAGAAATAATTTGGTTTTACTCCTTTAGCATAAATATCTGAAATAGATGATCTTATTATTTTCCTTATTACAAGATCTGGTTTTTTGAAATTTAAAAAATGTACACCTTCATTGTAAGTATCAATAGAGACAACTAATTTTTTATTTTTATCAAAAAAAACATCATCATTTAAGTTAAGTGAAGGTGGATTATTTTTGGATAATTTTTTTAAATAATTATCTATTAAGAATTCTTCATTCATCAGTTTCTTAATTTCCTTGAAATTTTATCAAGCAAAGCATTTAAGTATTTTGTTTGCGATAAATCTATAAAGAAGTTGGAAGCATTAAGATATTCTTTGATAATTATCTTTGATGATATTTTTGGTTTATACATTAATTCAAAAATTGCGCTTTTAATTATTAATTGAAATACTTTATCTAAATTAGAAATTTTTAGATCTTCTTTTAAATGTTTGGTAATTTCTTCATGAATTATATCATCTCTTTCAATTGTGCCATTTACCACGTCTTTAATAAACTTTTTGAAACGATGTTTTGGAAAATTTAATTCTACTTCATTGTTATAATATTTGCTGTATAGCTTCTGTATTATAATAACTCTTGGGTTATTTTTTTTACTAAAATGAAGTGGCATTTTATAACGATAATATTATTTTTACTGCGTTGGCTGCCTCTTTACCCTTTTTTCCACGTGCTATAGCTTGGTTTTTATTTAAACAAGTAATTATTCCGTTGCCAACAGGTTTTTTTGACTCCACAGATATATTCATAATTGCATCAGTTGTTGATTTAGATATAAAATCAAAATGAGGAGTTTGACCTTTAATTACACATCCAAGTGCTACAAAACCATCATATTTTTTTAAATTTTTAGAAATAACTACTGGTATCTCAAATACACCCGGAACAGAGATTATATTGATTTTTGCAAAATTCTTTAATTCATTCTTAGCACTTTTAAGAAGAGCAGTTGAAATATCTTTATAATAGTTTGCTTGTATAATTAAAACTTTATTTTTCATTTTATAATTTCTTGTTTAATAATCTTGATACCATAACCATCCAACCCAACAACCTTTTTTAGAGTTCTAGTAACTAATATCATTTTCTTTATTTTTAAAGATTTAATTATTTGAGCTCCAATACCATAACTTTTTATTAATTGATCCTTTTCTTTAGTCTTAGACTTTTTAACTTTAAATTCTTTAAGTGTTTGAGTAACAGATTTTAAATTTGGATCTCTTATAAAAATCATAACGCAATTGCTATGTTTTTTAAAATATTTTAAAGTTTTTTCAAATGAGTTAGGAAGTTTTTGATTAATTAGATAATTTTGAACTACATTAGATGAAATAACTCTAACTCTTGGTGATTTACTTTTATTAACTTTGCCCTTAACTAATGCAAAATGTTCAGAACCATCAATTGAATTCTCAAACACATAAATTTTGAATTTTTGATTATTTAAATTAATTGTAGAAGTTTTTTTTAATTTAATAAGATTTTCTTTTCTTAGTCTGTATGAAATTAAGTCTTCGATTTTAGCAATATGAAGTTTATGTTTACTTGCAAATTTTAATAAGTCATCGCCTTTTGCCATCGAACCATCTTCATTCATAATCTCACATATTACAGCAGCTGGAATTTTGTTGCCAAGTCTAGCTATGTCAACAGATGCTTCTGTGTGACCGGCTCTAACTAGCACTCCACCTTCTCGAGAAATGATTGGAAAGACGTGACCAGGAGAAACTATTTCTTTTTTTAATACATTTTTTTTTGTGGCAACTTTTATTGTTCGTGATCGGTCTTTAGCTGAAATACCTGTGGTTATACCCTTCTTAGCCTCGATAGAAATGGTAAAAGCTGTTTGGTTCCTCGATTGATTAACAGGAGCCATAAATGTTAGTCCAAGTTTATTTGCTTGATTTTTATTTAGTGTTAGACAAATTAAACCTCTACCATTTTTTGCCATAAAGTTAATTTTTTTAGAACTAACATCACTGGCATTAAATACTAAATCGCCCTCATTTTCTCGATTTTCATCATCTACAAGAATATACATTCCCCCTCTTTTTGAGATAGAAATAATCTTTTCTATTGGGCTAAATTTATTTTTTATCATTAATAAATTTTTTTACATACTTAGATAAAATATCAATTTCAATATTAACCAAATCATTTTTTTTAATGTTTGCTAAATTTGTAAGTTTTAGTGTATGTGGAATAACCCAAATTTCAAATTTATTCTTCTTTATCTTGGCTATGGTTAAAGATACACCATTTATCAAGATTGATGCTTTCTCAACTAAAAATTTATAAAATTTTTTATCAATACTAAATTCGTAAATTGTAGATTTATCTACATTTGTTAAATTTGTAACTTTGCTTACTGTATCAACATGACCTTGACAAATATGACCTGAAATATTTTGTCCATACTTTAAAGGTAGTTCTAAATTAACATAATCACCAACATTAGATTTCTTAAATTTTGATTTTCTAATAGTTTCATTTGATAAATAAAATTCAGATATACTTTTTTTATATGATATTAATGTTAAGCAGACACCATCACAGGAGATAGATATTCCTAATTGCTTATTAGTTAATTTTAATTTTGACTTTATAAAGACGTTTATTCCTTTAGCTCTTTTGGTAATTTTTGTAATTTTACCTTTATTAAAAATTATTCCATTAAACATTTACTGATACCTAAAAAGTTTTTCTTTATCTAAAAAAGTATTAATTTGCGATCTTTTTTTAAATTTTTTAGACAATAATTCAATAAAAGAATTCAAAGCAACTGAATTTTTTAAATTAATTTTATTATCAGCTTTGAATAAATAGAAATCATTTATTAAATTGTTGTTTAAAAAAGATTTTAAAAGATTTGGACCCGACTCAAGTAATAAATTTGCATAACCTAATGTGTATATTTTTTTTAAAATGGTACTTAAATCAAAACTATTATTTTCTATTTCCATAAAAATTAGTTTTGCATTTTTATTTTTAAATTTATTAATAATATTTTTATCTTTTTTATTATGAAAAATATAAGTTTTATTTAAGTTAGGTTTTAATACTTTCGAATTTATTTTAGTCTTCAAGTCTTTATCAATAATAAATTTTACTGGTGAAAACTTTTCTAAACCTTGAATTCTACAATTTAAATTAGGATTGTCAGAGTTAATAGTTTTATAAGATGTTAAAATTGCTTGATTTCTATATCTTAATAAATGAGATACTTTATGAGAATGTTCATTTGTAATTTTTTTTTTAAATAAATAAATTTTATTATTTTTAGAAACAGCTAATTTTCCAGTAACGTATGGAATATCATTAAATTTTGAGAATTTATAATCTTTGTAAAAATGATTTGCCTCATTTTTAATTAAACCAATTTTAGCCAAAATATTATTTTTTTTTAAAACACTTTTTGTTTTTTTTGCTGTTCGTTTATCAAAATCTTCAATCGAATAATTAACTAATTTAATCTTATTTTTTATAATAATGTTTGTACAAGGGGGTGTTTTTCCATAATGGATACAGGGTTCTAATGTTACATACATATTTGAATTTTTGAAATTTATTTTATTATTTTTTAAGGCTACTACTTCAGCATGAGGTCTGCCGTTAATATCTGTCTTTCCGTAAGAAATGATTTCATCTTTGTGTGTTATTACACATCCGACTGATGGATTTAGTCCTGTTAGTCCCTTATTTTGATTGGCAAGTTCAAGTGCCAATCTCATGAATGCTTTATTTTTTTCTGATGATTTATCTTTTCTTAAAGACATCGATTTTATCAACAAATTGAACGAAGTCTTTTTCTTCTCTAAAATTTCTATATACTGATGCAAATCTTACATAAGCAACTGGGTCCAATTCTTTTAATCCGTCCATTACCATTGTGCCTATTGTGTTCGAAGAAATTTCACTTTGACCAAATTCTTCTAATGATCGAGAAATTTTAGAAATAAATTTTTCTACTGTTTCAGTATCAAGAGGTCTTTTTTTTAGAGCTACATAAATGGATTTAGACAATTTATCTCTATCAAATGGAGATTTTCTTCCATTTTTTTTTACAATTGTTAGCTCACGAAATTGAACTCTTTCAAATGTAGTAAATCTTTGACCACAGCTACAAAGCCTCCTTCTTCTTATAGCTGTTCCATCTTCAGTAGGTCTAGAATCTACAACTGAAGTTTCACCTTTTTTATCACAGGGACAAATCATAATTCATTATCCCAAATTTTTATAAATTGGGAAATTTGAACATAAATCAACAACTTCTTTTCTTACTTCGTCTTCTATTTTAGTATTATCATCAGGGTTGGATGACAAACCTTTAATTACTTTAGTAATTAACTCACCAACTATTTTAAATTCATTTAAACCAAATCCTCGAGTAGTTGCTGCCTGAGAACCTAGTCTTATACCTGACGTTACCATTGGACTTTCTGTATCAAATGGAATTCCATTTTTATTACACGTTATATTAGCACGTGATAAACTTTCAGCTGCAGCATTACCTTTTACATCAAAAGGTCTTAAATCTACCAACATTAAATGAGTATCTGTTCCTCCAGAATAAATCTTAAAACCATTTGATTTTAATGTTTCTGCGAGAATTTTTGCATTAGCTAAAACATTAGATATATATTCTTTGAAAGAAGGTTCTAATGCCTCTTTAAATCCAACTGCTTTTGCTGCTATTATATGCATCAGAGGGCCACCCTGATAACCAGGAAATACAGCTGTATTAATTTTTTTATAAATATCTTCGTGATTTGTTAAAATAATTCCACCTCTGGCGCTTCTAAAAACTTTATGAGTTGTAGATGTAACGACATGAGCATGATCAACAGGATTTGGATAGCCTTTACCAGCAACAAGACCTGAAAAGTGAGCCATATCTACCATAAAGAATGCTCCAACCTTATCAGCAATTTCTCTAAATCTTTTAAAATCAATCACCCTAGAATATGCACTACCTCCAGCAATTATAAGTTTAGGTTTATTTTCAATTGCTAATCTTTCAACTTCGTCATAATCGATTAATTCAGATGTTTTGTCCACATCGTAACTTATTGCATTAAACCATTTGCCTGACATTGCAATTTTAAGACCATGAGTAATATGGCCTCCAGAATTTAAACTCATTCCCATAAATGTGTCACCTGGCTTTAATAAGGCTAAAAAAACTGCTCCGTTAGCTTGCGCACCAGAGTGAGGTTGTGAATTAGCAAATTTACAATTGAAGAGTTTTTTTAATCTATCATTAGCTAGAGACTCGGCAACGTCAACATGTTCACAACCGTTATAATATCTTTTACCTGGGTAACCTTCAGCATACTTATTTGTAAGAACGGAACCTTGTGCTTCTAAAACAGCTTGTGAAACTATGTTTTCTGATGCAATTAATTCGATATGATTTTGTTGTCTGATTAATTCTTTATTTACTGCGTCAAATATTTCTGGATCAGCTTCAGACAATTTTTTCTCAAAAAAGTTTTCATATTGAGTATTTAAATATTTTTTTTCACTAGACATTTATTTACCTATAATTTTTTAATTCTTTTAATATGTCTACCGCCCTCAAACTCAGTTTTTAGAAAGCTCTCAACACATTTTAAGGCAACTGTTTTTTTAATAAGCCTCTCACCCAATGTTATAACATTTGCATCATTATGCAATCGCGATAATTTGGCATTTTTTACTGAATAGCATAAAGCTGCGCGTATTCCCCTATTTTTGTTTGCAGCAATAGACATTCCAACTCCTGAACCACAGACAAGTATTCCTACATGATTCTTATTTTTCACCACTTCTTTACAAAGTTTATGTGCAAAATCAGGATAATCAACAGACTTCTTATTTTGTTTCGGCCCTAAATCTTTTATTGGATAATTTTTATTAAAATATCTTAAAATATTCATCTTTAAATTAAAACCACCATGATCAGAAGCAATAAAAATTTTTTTCAATTTAATTAAATTTGTAATTTAAAACACAAGCAACAAGGTGAACTCTATTTTCTTCACCTCCATTAAATGCATTGTGATATTTAGTATTATTAGTAATCCAAACTGAGCCATCTGCTGGCATATGTTTTGCAACATTATCAACGACCATTATTGCGCCAGGATTTGTGTATATAGGTATATGAAGCCTTGGTTCAGGATCTCTATGCCAACTCAATGTTGATCTTGGCTCTTTAAGAAGAAGTCTCGTCCTACCTAATTTATACTTTTTAGTTAATTGATCATAAACTTCTTTGAAATAAGTATTTTTAAAATCGTCGACAAATTCTGTATATTTATGTTCATCAATTTTACTTTCCCTCTGTACCTCAACACCTGTACTATCTGGTTTAGTCCAATAAATGCCTCTTACATTATTTCCTTTAATAGAATCTGGATCACCTGGAATTTGATTTAGTGGTATACCGGCGAAGTGAGGTATTCCAAGACTTGTATCAAAACCTTTTATTTTTAATACTTCATCGCAAGCTTGCTTTAATTTTATGATATCAAATTTTACATCTTGTTTTTGGAAATCATTGAATAATTGTGACATCGGAGCTCTACTATCTTATAGACTATTATATTAAATATTACTATTGTCGCATCAAAAAAATTAATTGATAATGATTATCACAGGTAGCTATCCTAATTTAAGATTAAGAAGATCAAGAAAATTCAGTTGGTCTAGAAGATTAGTTCAAGATAATGATTTATCTTACAATGATTTTATTTTACCTATCTTTCTTACTGAAGGAAAAGCAAAAAAAGTTCCCATTAATTCAATGCCAAATGTTTTTAGGTACTCTATTGATAAATTAAAAAGTGTAGTTGATAAAGCACTAAGATTGGGAATACCAATGGTAGCTTTATTCCCTTATACAAATCCAAAAAAAAAAGATGAATATGGAAATGAAGCATTAAATGAAAATAATTTAGTTTGCCAAGCAATAAAATTCATCAAAAAAAATTATAAAAACGAAATTGGAATAATGTGTGATGTTGCATTAGATCCATATACATCACATGGTCATGATGGAATAATTAGAAAAAATGAAATTTTAAATGATGAAACGTTAGAAATATTAATTAAACAATCAATATTACAGGCAAAAATGGGTTGCGATGTGATTGCACCCTCAGATATGATGGATGGTAGAGTTTTAAAAATTCGTAAAGCTTTAGATAAAAATAATCTTAAAGATGTTCAAATTCTATCTTATGCAGTTAAATATGCATCAAGTTTTTATGGCCCATTCAGAAATGCTGTTGGTTCGAAAAATCTCTTAAAAGGAGACAAAAAAACTTATCAAATGGATTTTAAAAACAATTATGAATCATTAAGAGAAGTTGCATTAGATATAAAAGAAGGGGCAGATATGATTATAGTAAAACCAGGAATGCCATATCTTGATATTATTAGGGAAGTTAAAAATAATTTTAAAATTCCAGTTATCGCGTATCAAGTATCAGGAGAATATAGCCTAATACAAAATGCAATTTCAAAAAAAATATTAGATAAAAAATCAGTATATGAGAGCCTAGTTTCTTTTAAAAGAGCTGGTGCGAATGCAATTATAACGTATTTTGCTGATCAAATTAAACTAGATTAATTTTAAAGAATTTTGAAAATTAAATCTTGTTTTAGGAAAATTAAGATTATTTGGTTTAACTATTGTTTTATCTAAGAAGTCTCCTACAATTTTTAAAGCATCAAAAGTATCTTCAAAGCTTATATCTGCTTCATCTTTATTTACTAAAAAATTTGGTATAATTTTGTCGGAATTTTTTAATTTATAATTAATTTTATTACCTTCGTAAACTTCTTCTACATAATCATTAAAATCTATGTCATATCCAATTAATTTATAAAAGTTTAATTCCCAATTTACAAATTTTGAAAGCCAATATTCATCTTTTAATATTTCAAAATATTTATCTATTAATAAAAAAATCTCACTATTTTTTTCATTCTCTACTGTTAAAATTTTAATCAAATTCATTGTATAGATAATACAAAGCAGTTTTTGCTTATCTTCTAAAAAGTATGGGGTTTTAAATTCATCAATTTCAATTTTTAAAGAACCAACCTTAGATTGCGATTTTGAATTATAATTTATATGCAATTTATTACCTTCGAATAAGTAATTTTTTATTTTTTTTGAAGTTCCTCCAAAAATAATTCCTGAAATTTTTCCATGATTTTCAGTATAAAATTCTGAGATTACAGAATTTTCGTTATATTTATTTTTTGAAAGTAAGTAACCTTTATCTTGCCAATTCATTATATTTTAATAGTTTCTAAAAGTTTCATAGCAGCAGCTTGTTCAGCATTTTTTTTTGAACTACCATCAGCGATAACTGTTTTGCTATCCTTAATCTTTACACTAATTTTAAAATTCGGTTTATGTCTTGGTCCTGTATTAGAAATAAGTTTATATATTGGCAATGTTTTAAATTTCTTTAATGAATATTCTTGTAATCTTGTTTTTGAGTCAATTACCGTAACATCTGATAAGTTTAAATAATTTTTCCAATAATTTAATATAAATTTTGATGAAACCTCAAGACCTTTATCTATATAAATTGCTCCTATCAAAGACTCACAACAATCAGATATAATTTTTTTTTCAATATTAACTTTTTTTTTCTTTTCTGTGTTTCCTGTTGAAATATAATTATCTAACTCTAATTCTTTTCCAATTTCATAACACTTGTTTTTATTAACTAAATTTGCTAGTTTTTTATCAATCATACCTACTTTTTCATTTGGATATAATTCTAAAAGTTTCTTTGATATAACAAATCCTAAAACTCTATCACCTAAAAATTCTAGTTTTTCATAATTATTTTTTGTATCAAAACTTTTGTGTGTTAAGGCTTGTATCAATAGTTTATCATCTTTAAAATTGATACCTATTTTCTTTTGTAATTTATTTAATTTCATTTATTTAAATTATTTTATTAAAAAATCTTTCAAATCGAACTATTTCATTCCATTTGAAAATATTAAAAATACTTCCTTTTCTTGGATTAGATGAGAAAAATAAAATTTGAGCTTTTCCAACTAAATTATTTTGATTAACATAACCAACTTCAGATAGAAATCTGCTGTCTTTAGAACAATCTCTATTGTCACCTAAGAAAAAATAATGGTTTTCAGGAACAATGTATTTATCTGAATTAGAAAATGTTATGTCGGTCCTATATGCAGCTAAATAGCTTTTTCCATTAGGAAGCTTTTCCTCAAATATATTGACATTAATTTGGGATGATCCGCAATATAACTTATCATTTTTACTTTTAATTGTTTTTAATATTTGATTAGAGTTTATATATAAATCTCCATCAATAAACTGTATTGTATCTCCTGGTAAACCAATCAATCTTTTTATATAATCTGTACGATTATCAGCAGGTGTTTTAAATACTATAACATCTCCTCTTTTAGGGTTTTTATTTAATATACGTCCTTTAAAAATAGGAGGACTAAAAGGAAATGAATGTTTGCTATATCCGTAAGAAAACTTTGTTACAAATAATCTATCACCCACAAGTAAATTAGTTTCCATTGATGATGATGGTATATAAAATGGCTGGATTAATATTGATCTTATGAATACTGCAATTATTAATGCATAAAATAATGTTTTTGTATTATCAATTATGAAATTTTTCATTTTTTTCTATTCAAAATAACAAATGCAATTGAGTGGTTTTTTTCATCTGAAAGTGAAAGATGAATATCGTAATTCTTTATTTTAAATTTTTTTTTCAATATTTCTTTTATTTTCTGCGAAATTTTAATTTTAGGAGATCCTTTCTTATTATTGTATATTTCAATATCATTGAAATTAATGTCATTTCTAAATCCTGTGCCCATTGATTTAACGAAAGCTTCTTTAGCAGCAAATCTTTTTGCAAAATAATTTGTTTTGTTTCTATATTTTTTTGATTGATTGATTTCATTCAATGTAAAAAGTCTTTTTTTAAAACCTTTAATTTTTAAAGATCTTTCTATTCTCTTATTATCAATAATATCAACACCGTTACCAATTATCATTAATTTAATATTTTTCTAAAATTACTTATTACTTTTTTCATACCAAACATGATGGACTCTCCTATTATAAAATGTCCAATATTAAATTCCTCTATAGATTTAATGTTTTTTAGAATTTTAGTTGATTTATAATCTAGGCCATGCCCTGCATGAACTTCAATTCCTAGTTTTTTTGCTAACGCGGCACAATTTTTTATTTTTTTGAACTCGACTAAATAATTTTTATTGTTTTTAACTTTTAAAGCAAATTTTCCTGTATGAAGTTCCACACATTTTACATTTAATTCTTTTGATGCAAAAACATCTTTAATATTTGGATTGATGAAAAGACTTGTTCTAATTTTTTTTGAATTTAATTGACTAATTACTTTTTTTATTATTTTTTTGTTTTTTTTAATATTTAAACCTCCTTCTGTGGTTATTTCATTTCTTTTTTCAGGAACTATACAAACAAAATTAGGTTTATATTTTAATGCAATTTTAAGCATTTCATTGTTAGCAGCCATCTCTAAATTTATTGGAATTCTTTTAATTTTTGAAAACATGGCTAAGTCTTCATCTCGAATATGTCTACGATCCTCTCTTAAATGAATAGTAATAGAATTTGCACCGAAATTCATAACTTGTCTTGCATATGATATAGGATCAGGATGTCCCTCGCCTCTGGCGTTTCTTAATGTTGCAATATGATCTACGTTAACACCGAGTCTAGACTTCATTTTAAATATCTACTTCCAGGTTTTGTAATTGGAATTTTTTTCAACCCAATTGGTAAATCATTTTTTTTATAAGTTGGTATTTCTAATTTAATTTGGGAAACAATATTTTTATCTTTAATTTTTAAACTTGGTTTACTAGATCTATTAATCAAACACGCATATCCAACTACTTTTGATTTAAATTTTTTTACAAGTCTGGCACATTCTAAACTTGACTTACCTGTAGTAATTACATCTTCTACAATCAAAACTTTAGAATTTTTTTTTATTGAAAAACCTCTTCTTAAAGTAAATTTACCATTTACTCTTTCACAAAAAATTGTCTCCTTGTTCAATAAATTTCCAACGATATAACCTATCACAATGCCACCCATAGCTGGTGATAAAATTATATCAATTTTTTTGAATTTTTTTTTAATTTTGGAGCTTAAGGATTTACAAAATTTTTCTGATTTTTTTGGATAACTTAATAATTTAGCACACTGAACATATTGAGGAGAATGTAATCCTGAAGATAAAACAAAATGTCCCTCTAAAAGTGCCTTAGTTTTTTTTAAAACCGCTAAAGAATCTTTTAAAGAAAGCATATTTTTTGTTTTTATGTCTAATTATTTTGAAGTTATATTCTTTCTGTTTTAGCTCACTAATAAGTTTTGTAAAGTTTTTCAAATCTTGAATAATTAGATTGAACCTGAAATTTATAGTTCTTTTAGTCTTTTCTACCATTTCAACACTTGAAATGTTTACATTATTTGTTCCAATCATCGTTGTGACATCACCTAATATTCCAGGTCTGTCAGGTAAAGACATCCAAAGGGTAGTGTTGTATTTTTTTTCTGTAGGCTTGCTGTCTTCTTTATATTGCCAGTATCTTCTTATAGCAGCTCTAGCTTTGCCAGTTTTAGCGCTTGTTATCCAATGCAGAGATGGTGAATCTTTTTTTGATGTTAATATTTTAACTACATCTCCATTTCGCAATATTGATTGTAAAGGACTTTCCTTTCCATTTATTTCACATCCGATCGCAGTATCACCTACTTTAGTGTGCACAGCATAAGCAAAATCAATTGGACTTGCCTCTTTGGGTAATTTTATTACTGAGCCTTTTGGTGTAAAACAAAAAACATTTTCTTGAAACATTTGGAGTTTTGTATACTCAAAATAATGTTCAGGATTTTCATTTTTATCTATAATTTCTACTAAATCTGCTAGCCAATCATATTCCTTCCAAGTTAAAGAGTTAAACTTTTCTGACGATTTATATTTCCAATGAGAAGCTATACCTCTTTGAGCAAATTCATGCATTTGTTGTGTTCTTAGTTGTATTTCAATAGGTCTTTTATTTGGTCCGATCACAGCTGTATGAAGAGATTTATAATTATTTATTTTCGGTGATGAAATGTAATCTTTAAATCTACCAGGTATGCAATTCCATTTATTGTGGATCACACCTAAAGTTTTATAACAATTATCAACGTTATCTAAAATTATTCTAAAACCAATAATATCTGTAATTTGTTCTAGTGAGGTCCTTTTTTTTTGTATTTTTCTCCAAATAGAAAAAGGAGTTTTTTCTCTAGAATAAATTTTAAAATCGATATCATTTTCATTTAATAGATTTTCAAATTCACTAAGAACTGAATTATAATTAATTAAATTATTATCTTTTATTGTGTCTAATCTATCTTTGATCATTTTTCTTGCTTCAGGATTTAAAATATCAAAAGAAAGATCTTCAAGTTCATCTCTTATTCTATTCATTCCCATTCTATCAGCTAGAGGAGCATAAATTTCCATAGTTTCTTTAGCAATTCTTTTTCTTTTTTCCTCTTTATCAATAGCCTTCAAAGTTCGCATATTATGCAAACGATCTGCAAGTTTCACAAGAAGGACTCTGATATCTTTAGATGTTGCTAAGATGAGCTTTCTAAAATTTTCAGCTTTTGAATTAGATATAGCTTGATTTTCAAAAACTGAAATTTTTGTAACTCCATCAACTAGATCAGCAACTTCTTTTCCAAATTGCTCTTCTATAGTTTTGTAAGTTGCATAAGTATCTTCTATAGTGTCGTGAAGTAAACCAGTTGCTATCGTTGCACTATCCAACTTAAGTTCGGTTAAAATATTTGCAACAGCAACAGGATGAATTACGTAGGGATCTCCTGATTGCCGTGTTTGATCTTTATGAACTTTTACTGCAAAATCATATGCTTTACTTAAAGTTTCCGGGTTAAGAAACTTATTGTATGATTTAACCTTATTTATTAATTCGTCAGAATTTAGCATTGGTTTATTATATCACTTATTTAGATAACTTTAATACTTCTTAAATTATTTTTTTTTAAAGAAGACAAGAGTTTTACTATATTTTTTTTTGATTTTGGGTGAGACCAATTCTTACATATTTCAAACAGTGGCAAAAGTACAAAGTTTCTATTATGCATTCTTGGATGAGGTATCTTTAAATTGATCAATTTTTTATTTGATTTAGTTATCTTTCCATTAAAGTCTAATATATCGATATCACAATTTCTTGGATGATTTTGAGGAGCTATTTTTCTGCCTAATTTTTTTTCTATAGACTTAATTATTTTAAACAGCTGAAATTGATTTAATTTTGTTTTTATCAGCAATACAGCATTAATAAATTTTGGAAAACTAGGATCTGGCCATGACTCAGTCTCATAATAACTAGATGTTTTGATAATTTTAATATCTTGAACTTCCAATAAATATTTAGTTTTTTCTAAAAAATGTATTCTATTTCCTAAATTAGAACCTATTGATAGATATACATAATTAACTTGAGCGTCTGAAATATCTAGCTTTCTCACGGTTCCAATCTTTAGTTTTTTTGGTTTGTCGCTTATCGTATTGTTTTTTGCCCTTTGCAACTGCTATTTCAACTTTAGCTTTACCTTTTTTGAAATACATTTTAGTTGGAACTAAAGTCAGGCCATCCTCATTCATTTTACCAATTAGTTTGTTAATTTCCTTTTTGTTAAATAACAATTTTCTTTCTGAGTAAGGATTGTGATTTGAATAACTGGCTTGTTTATATATGGGTATATGTGAATTAATTAAAAAAATTTCTCCTTCTTTTTCTACTGCGTATGACTCTGCAATATTTACTTTTCCGTCTCTTACAGATTTTATTTCAGAACCTTTTAGTACAATTCCTGCTTCTAAGATTTCCTTAAAGAAAAAATTAAAAGATGCTTTTCGATTTATTGTAATGATCTTAATGCCAGATGTAGATTTATCACTCATCAATAAGTTTTGCTACTTTCAATGCTTTCTCGACTTCCTTTTTTGTATTTTCAGTTATTTTTACCAAAGGTAATCTTACAGTATCATCGCATAGACCAAGTAATTTAGCAGCATACTTAACTGGTGAAGGATTGCTTTCTATAAATAAATTTTTATGCAACGGTTGCAACATATCATCAATTTGTTGAGCCTTTTTTAAGTCATCCTCATTTGAAGATTTTGATAATTTTTGAAATTCAGAACATAATTTAGGAGCTACGTTTGCTGTAACACTAATTGTTCCAACGCCTCCTCGTTTATTAAATTCAAAAGCATTATCATCGTTTCCAGTAAGTTGAATGAAATCATTACCCATTTTTTCTTTTTGTTGATCAACACGATTTAGATCACCAGTTGCATCTTTAACTCCAACTATATTTTTTAGTTCGTATAATCTAGCCATTGTTTCAACACTCATATCGATTACAGAACGACTTGGAATATTATAAATTATAATTGGAATTCCACAGTTATCATTGATTGATTTATAATGTTGATATAATCCTTCTTGAGTGGGTTTATTATAATATGGTGTAACAACTAAAGCACCATCTGCACCAGCTTTTTCAGCGTGTTTAGTTAATGATACGGCTTCTTCTGTAGAATTAGATCCTGTGCCGGCTATTATAGGAAGTTTACCGGTAGCTTCTTTTATACACAATTCAATTGTTCTCTCATGTTCATCATGTGATAATGTTGGTGACTCACCTGTTGTTCCAACTGGAACTAACCCATTTGTTCCATTTTCCAGATGATGATTTATTATTTTTATGTAACTTTCTTCGTCAAGCTTGTTGTCTTTAAACGGTGTAATTAATGCTACATTTGATCCTTTAAACATAATTATTTATAACATAAGTTGTTTGATTTAATAAAATGTATTTAAAATTATTAACAACAATTATCCTTTTTTTCTTATCGTTTCAATCTGCTTTTTCAAATGAAACTATACTTCCTATTAAAAAACCAGATTTAAATGAAAAAAATACAACAAAAAAAATAGCTGAAATCATTCCACTACCAAAACCATCTGAAAAAGAAGATGAAATTCAAAAAGAAATAAAAATTACTACCACTGAAATATTTAAAAAAATTGATGGTGTAATAATTCCAAAAAATAAGCCTCTAATAGTTAAGGAAAAATTAAGAAAGATAAAAAAACAAAAATTTTATAGCGATAGAGATTTGAGATATGCAAAACAAGCTATTTCGTTTATGGAGAAAAGTAATTGGAAGGATGCAAAAAAAGCCGCAAGTAAAGCAAGAGCAAAATCTATTTATGATTTTATTCAATGGAGACATCTACTTACTACTGGTAACAGGGCTACTTTTACAGAATATAAACAGTTTATCGAAAAAGTAAAAAATTATCCAAGGATAGATAGAGTTCGTTACTTAGGAGAGCATAAAATAAATTCTAAAAATCATACTAAAAATGAAATTATACAGTGGTTCGATAAACACCCTCCTTTAAGTGGATTTGGAAAAATGATGCTAGGCGATGCTTTGTTATCAAAAAATAAAGAGACAGCTATAAATTTAATAAAAGAAGGATTTATTACAGCTGATTTAAGTAAAAATGATCTTATTTTTTTTAGAAAGAAATTTAAAAAATATTTGAACAGTAGTGATTATATTAAAAGAGCTGATTATTTAGCTTGGGAGAATAAATATTGGGACCTTAAAAGAATGTTAAGATATCTACCTAAAGATTATCAACTTTTATATACAGCAAGGCAACTATTAATGAGCAGATCTTATGGTGTTGATAGTGCTATCTCGAATGTGCCTGAAAGTTTAAAAAAAGATGCAGGTTTAAATTATGATAGACTCAAATGGAGAAGGAAAAGAGGTAGAGTTGATAGTTCTCTAGAAATTTTATTAAGCATCAAAAATAATAAAGACTATATGGTTCGCCCAGATAAATGGTGGGTTGAAAGATCAATAATTGCAAGATCACTTATTTATAAGAAAAGATATGAGCAAGCTTATAAAATTACAAGTAAACATGGTCTTTCAGAGGGTGCCGAATTAGCTGAGGCTGAATGGATGAGTGGATGGATTGCTTTAAGTTTTTTAAAAGACCCAATTTTAGCAAAAAGTCATTTTACTAAATTTTATAATAATGTTGGTTATCCAATTAGTTTATCAAGAGGAGCTTATTGGCTTGGAAAAGCGAATTTAGCACTAAATAATAAAGAAGAAGCAGATAAATGGTTTAAAGAAGGTTCAAAATATTTAACAACCTATTATGGTCAATTATCTCATATGAAAATATATCCAAATAAAACTTTTGAACTTAAAGAAAGTACTCAAGTTGATAAAAATTATGCTGAAAGTTTTTACAAAAATAAATTAGTGGCAATAGTACATTTATTAGATGAAGTAAAAAAAGATAAATATACGAAACATATTTTAAGATTTCTAGCAAATGACAATGTTTCAGCAGGGAGCGAGGTATTAGCAGCAAAACTAGCAACTGACATCTCTAGATTTGATTTTGCTATTCAAGTTTCTAAAATAGCATCTTATCAAAAAAGGTTTCATAACAAATATAATTATCCAGTAATAAGCACTCCGAATAAAGTTGGATCAAGAAAAATCCCTGAACAAGCTTTAATATTATCTATTATAAGACAAGAAAGTGAGTTTGATATATCTGCTAGAAGTAGAGTTGGAGCACAAGGCTTAATGCAATTGATGCCTTACACTGCAAAGACAGTTGCTAAGCAGGCAAAAGTTTCTTATTCAAAATCTCGTTTAACAACAAGTCCTGAGTATAATATAAATTTAGGATCTTTTTATATTGCAGGTTTAATTCTTGATTATGATGGATCCTACCCGTTCGCTGTAGCTGCATATAATGCAGGACCAAAAAGAGTGAAGTATTGGAGAAAGATAAATAAAGATCCTCAAAAGAAACAAATCGATTATGTTGATTGGGTAGAACTTATTAAGTTTAAAGAGACCAGAAACTATGTTCAGAGGGTTATGGAGAATTACAATGTTTATAGATACATTTTGTCTCAAAAACCAATATTTTTAAAAGATTTTTTTAGAAATAATCCACTCTATTAATGGCGGAAGGAGAGGGATTCGAACCCTCGGTACACCTTTTCAAGCGTACGGCGGTTTAGCAAACCGCTGGTTTAAACCAGCTCACCCATCCTTCCACGATAATATGTGTAACTTGAAATCATTGAATATTCAATCATATTCAAGTAATTTCTCCAAAATATGAAAAACAAATATTCAGTATTCTCTCTAATAAAAAATGCTTTATCACAGCATGAAAATTGGCAACAAGCTTGGGGAAATCCAGAGCCAAAAAAAGAATACGATGCTATTATTGTGGGTGGTGGCGGACACGGTTTAGCTACTGCTTATTATTTAGCAAAGAAACATAATTTAAAAAATATTGCAGTCTTAGAAAAAGGTTGGATTGGTGGTGGAAATACAGGGCGTAACACTACAATCATTAGATCAAATTATTTATGGGATGCTAGTGCTGGTTTGTATGATCATGCGCTTAAGCTATGGGAAAATTTATCTCAAGAGCTAAACTACAATGTGATGTTCAGTCAAAGAGGTGTAATGAATTTAGCTCATAACCTTCAAGATGTAAGAGATTTAAAAAGAAGAACACATGCTAATAGACTAAACGGAATTGACGCTGTTTGGCTAAATACTGAGGAAGTTAAAAAATTTTGCCCAATTATAAATACATCACCTGATATCAGATACCCAGTTCTGGGTGGAACATTACAAAGAAGAGCAGGAACAGCAAGACATGATGCTGTTGCCTGGGGTTATGCAAGAGGCGCAAGCGATATGGGTGTTGATATAATTCAAAACTGTGAAGTTAAAGGAATAAAAAGAAATGGTGATAAAGTTGAAGGATTAGAAACAACTAAAGGATTTATAAAAACTAATAAAATTGGAGTTGTAGCTGCAGGTCACTCAAGTGTAATTGCAAATATGGCTGGATTAAAACTGCCTCTTGAAAGCAAACCATTACAAGCATTAGTTTCAGAACCAGTAAAACCAATTATTGATACTGTTGTAATGTCAAATGCAGTTCATGCTTATGTAAGTCAATCAGATAAAGGCGAATTAGTTATAGGTGCAGGCACAGATTCATATGTTTCATATACTCAAAGAGGTAGTCATAATATTGTTGAAGAAACTTTAAAGGCTATTTTAGAACTCTACCCTATTTTTAGTAGAATGAAGATGTTAAGACAATGGGGAGGAATTGTTGATATATGTCCAGATGCAAGCCCCATTATAAGTAAAACTAATATAAAAGGTTTATATTTTAATTGTGGTTGGGGTACCGGTGGTTTTAAAGCTACTCCGGGATCGGGAGATTTATTTGCTCACACAATCGCAAATGATGAGCCACATAAATTAAATGCAGCATTTAATTTAAATAGATTTGTAAGCGGTGATCTTGTTGATGAACATGGTGCTGCAGCAGTTGCACATTAATAATGTTTTTAATTAATTGTCCATTTTGTGGGGAGAGAGATCAAAGTGAATTTTCTTCTGGTGGCGAGGCTCATATAGTTAGACCAAAACAACCAACTGAACTTAGCGATGATGAATGGGCGGAATATCTATTTATGAGAAAAAATATTAAAGGTATTCAGTTTGAAAGATGGAATCATGCTCACGGATGCAGAAAATGGTTCAACGCAGTTAGAGATACATCTAATGATAAAATATTATCTGTTTATAAAATGGGTGAAAAACCTCCTTTAAATTATAAGTAATGCCCAATTATAGAATAAATAAAACTGAATATATTGATGAAACTAAAAGAGTTTCATTTAAATATGATGGTAAGACTTACTTTGGATATGAAGGTGATACTTTAGCATCTGCACTTTTGGCAAATGGTATTCATTTAGTCGGTAGAAGTTTTAAATATCACAGACCAAGGGGTATAGTTTCTTGTGGAGCAGAAGAGCCTAATGCAATTTGTCAAATTGGTAGTAAAAAAGACTTAACTGAACCAAATGTAAGAGCTACCGAGTTAGAATTGTATGAAGGATTAGAAGCAAGTTCTCAAAATTGCTGGCCTAACGTAAAATTTGACATTGGAGGTATTAATAATTTTATATCGCCGTTAATTCCTGCAGGCTTTTATTATAAAACATTTATGTGGCCAAAAAGTTTTTGGAAAAAAGTATATGAACCATTAATACGATTATCTGCAGGTTTAGGAAAATCTCCTACAGAACCAGATCCTGATATCTATGATCACAAATATGTTCACTACGATGTATTGGTAATCGGTGGTGGAGTTTCAGGTATTATTGCTGCAAAAATGGCTGCAAAAAATAATTTAAAAACTTTATTAGTAGATGACAAAAAAATACTAGGTGGTTCTACAATTTATCAAAACAATGAGTCTATTAAGATTGATGATAAATTATCAAGTGAATGGTTAAAAAATGAAATTCAAGAAATTAAAAAATTAAGTAATTTAACAATTAAGACAAGAACAAGTATTGCAGCTTATCATGGATACAATTTTCTTTTAGCTAAAGAAAATTTAACAGATCATTTACCAGAGGAAAAAAAGAAAAATAAGATTAGACAACGATTATGGAAAATAAGAGCAAAAAAAGTTGTAATTGCAACTGGATCAATTGAAAGACCACTTGTATTCAATAATAATGATAGACCAGGAATATTATTATCTAATTCTATAAACAAATATTTAGATTATTACGGCGTTACCTGTGGAGAAAATATAATATTATTTACAAATAATGATAGTGCATACGAAACTTCAATTTCACTTCATAAAAAAGGTATAAAGAATATAATTGTTGATTTAAGAAAATCTGCTAGCTCTGAATTAATCAAACAAGCAGAAAGTCTAGGAATAAAAATCTACTTCAATCATGTTGTAACAAATACTTTTGGATACAGAAAAATAAATTCATTAGAAATCATGAAACTATCGGAAGATGGAAATACAACTGTAGGCAATAAAATTAGATTAAGTTGTGACTGTTTAGGAATGAGTGGTGGATGGACACCTATGGTGCATATGCATACTCAATCTGGAGGTAAATTAGATTTTAGAGATGAAGACCAAGTATTCTTACCAAAAGAAAATAGTGAAGATCAAATTTCTGTTGGTTCATGCAATGGAGATTTTGATTTAGAAAATATTATAGATAAAACAGTCAATAAAATTAATAAATTCTTAGATATAGATAATCAAGATTACCAGGATACAAATATAATTTGCTCTAAAGAAAATGATAAAAGAAATATATGGCTTTTACCAAATAAAATACCTTTAGGTAAAACAAAATGCTTTATAGATTTTCAAAATGACTCAACTGCAAAAGATATTAAATTAGCCTTAAAAGAAGGTTTTAGATCAATTGAACATGTAAAAAGATATACAACGACTGGTATGGCAACAGATCAGGGAAAGTTATCTAATATGCACGCACTTGGGATTATAGCTGATACAGCTGGTGTAAAAATGGGTACATTGGGAACAACTACATTTAGGCCTCCATTCACACCATTAACTTTCGGAACACTAGTTGGAAGAAATGTTGGAAAATTTTTTGAAGTAGTAAGAAAAACATCCATGCATGAATGGCATGTGGAAAATAATGCAGAATTTGAAAATGTTGGTCAGTGGAAAAGACCCTGGTACTATCCAAAAAATGGTGAAAATATGCATGATGCTGTTCAAAGAGAAAGTAAAGCGGCACGTGACAGTGCGGGAATCTTAGATGCATCAACTCTAGGAAAAATTGATATCCAAGGAACAGATGCATCAGAATTTTTAAATCGAGTTTACACAAATGCTTGGTCAAAACTTGCAATCGGAAAATGTAGATACGGACTTATGTTAAACGAGGATGGTATGGTTTATGACGACGGTGTTACTACAAGAATATCTGAAAATCATTATCTAATGACAACCACCACTGGGGGGGCCGCAAATGTATTAAGCAAACTTGAGGATTATTTACAAACGGAGTGGCCAGAGTTAGATGTTTATTTAACATCAGTGACAGATCATTATTCTACAGCAAGTATTTGTGGTCCAAATTCAAAAAAAATCCTTAACAAACTTTTTCCAAATTTAGATTTAAGTGATGAAAACTTCCCTCATATGTCATTTAAAGAAGATAAACTTAAAAATATAAATTGTAGAATAATGAGAATAAGTTTTACAGGTGAACTAAGCTATGAAATTAACATAGAGTCGAAATATGGACATTCATTATGGAAAATGTGTATAGAAGCTGGGAAAGAGTTTAATTTGACACCTTATGGTACCGAAACAATGCACCTACTCAGAGCTGAAAAAGGTTTCATTATTGTTGGACAAGATACAGACGGCACAATGACTCCCTCAGACTTACAGATGGATTGGATTGTAAGTAAAAAGAAATATGACTTCATTGGCAAAAGATCTTTATATAGAAGTGATACTATTAGAGAAGATAGAAAGCAATTGGTAGGACTACTTACAGATGATCCAAAAGAAATTTTGGAAGAAGGTGCTCAAATTGTTTCAGACGTTAAATCAAAGCCTATAGATATGCTAGGACATGTTACTTCCAGCTATTTTAGTCCAAACCTAAATAAATCAATTGCCTTAGCTGTAGTTAGGAGTGGAAAAACAATGAAAGGTCAAAAATTAATTATTCCAATGGAAAACAAAAATATTAATGTGACCGTTTCTGACACAATTTTTTTAGATAAGGAGAATAAAAGACTAAATGCTTGACATTTTACATCCAAATATTTCGAATATTAATAAAAACAATATCGATATTAATTTATCTGAAGAAAAAATTAAAATTAATATCAGGGGAAAAAATAAAGAATTTTTTACCAAAGTGGGTAAAATTCTATCTATTATATTACCTTCTGAGTCAAATACCAGTTCATCAAATGAAAACTATGATGTTTTGTGGCTAAGTCCGGATGAATGGATGATATATTTTGATGAAAATAAAAATTCAAATATTTTTGATCAACTTTATAAAGATATTTCGTCTTTAAATTTTGGATCAATTACTGATGTCTCTTCACAATTAATTTGCATAAATATAAAAGGAGAAAATATATTTGAATTATTATCATCTGGATCACCTTTTAATTTCGAAAAATTTAAAAATAATGTTGGTTCATCAACACAAACAATAGTAAATCATATTGATGTAATTCTTCATCACAAGTCAAAGAATAATGTTAATTTATTTGTAAGAAGATCGTTTTCAGAACACCTTTATGAATGGTTAGTTGATAGCTCTAATTTTGTCTAATTTATAATTCAAATAAAAATAAGTATAACCAAGATACATCAGAGAGAAAATCCAATTGAATATTACCCATAACCAAAAAAATTCAGAAAAGTCAGAATTAAAATAAATTGCAGTATAAAATACGACAAATGGAAAAATTCCATTTCGGCAAATATTAGCAATTAATGCGTTTTCAGCTTTTTTTAAAGCCATAAAAAAACCATTTGATAAAAAAAATATTGGATAAGCTGGTAGCACAAAGGCTGAAATCTCTAAATATAATTTCCCAAATTCAACGACCTCTAAATCTTTTGAAAATAATTTTGTTATCATTTCAGCACCAAAATAAATAATAAAAGAAGAAATAATCATTATAATGAAAGCATATTTTATAGCTTGGAAATACGTTTCTTTAATTCTTAAAATATTTCGTGCACCAAAATTTTGAGCAATAATTGTGATAATTGCTGTATTTATTCCCAAGATTGGCAATAAAACCACTTGTTCTATTTTGGTGCCAGCTCCATAACCAGCTGCTGCATATTCTCCCGATAAACCTGCATATTTGAATACAATAGCAGAAGCAATAGAATAACCGCAAATTGAAATTATTATTGGCATAGATTGAAAAAAAATATTTTTTAAAAAAAAAAATTTAGGAATAAAATAAGAAATAAGTATGTTTTTAATTAATTTACTTTTTAAAACTTTTTTAAATATGATTAAAAAAGCGACCGTTTGAGCAATTAGAGTTGCTATTGCAATACCCTTCATACCCAAAGCTGGTATGAAATAAAATCCAAATATTAAAATTGGATTTAACAATATGTTTAAAAAAAAAGATAATATTAAAGCATTTCTATAAGTTTTCGTATCACCTTCTGCATGAAGTAATGAATTTAATGCAACAACTAAAATAAAAATAAACGAACCAAGGAAAATGATATCAGTATATTGTAAGCCAAGATTTATTACCTCGTTAGTTGAACCCATTATTGAAAAAAGGTCTGATGCATAATTTAAACCAATAAAAGTAATCAACAGAATTATCAAAAAAGAAAAGAAAATTAATTGGCAGAAATAAATTGAAGCATTTTTATTATTTTTTTCTCCAATGCTATTACCTATCAGTGATGTACCTGCAACCGTGATACCAATAGATGAGGCAATAATAATAAAATAAATTGGAAAAGATTTTGTTAAAGCTGACAAAGCTTCAGGTGATATTTTTCCTGCAAAATATGTATCAGCAATATTATATAACGTTTGAAAGAGTGTACCTACAGATGCAGGTATCGCTAATTTTTTAATTAATTCTTTGATGTCATCACTTAATATATTCATGATATTATTTTTTTGAATTTATCATTTGATTGTGCCTCATTGTGAAACGTTTTATTTGATCATTTGTCAATTTATCAAAACAATTTGGACATGATAGGCCTACTTTATACTTTTTTGATTTGGTTAGTTTTTTATGCAATGGCATTCTACAACCACCACAAACAGTATAATTTCCAATTTCTAGGTTTTTTTTAATAGTAACTCTTTTATCAAAAACAAAACATTCACCATTCCACTTACTTTTTTTTGGATCAGTTTTGTTAAGATAATTTAAGATACCACCCTTAAGCATATAAACATTTTTAAAACCTTTATTATTAAGATAATTAGACGCTTTTTCACACCTGATACCTCCGGTGCAAAACATCCCTATTGATTCATCTTTATTAAATTTTGATAAATAATTTTTAAAATCTCTAAAATTTTTAGTCTCTGGATTAAGAGCATTTTTAAATGTACCAATCTTATATTCAAAAGGTTTTCTGGCATCAATCAGTTTAATATTTTTTTTAGATATAAATTCGTCCCATTTTTTAGGTGATAAATATTTCTTATTAAAAAAATTTTTAAAATTAATTTTTTCATTAATTGGAACTACTTCATCTTTTATTTTAACTTTATTTTTTGAGTATGGTAATATTTTTGAGTTAAATTTATTTTGAATATCAAATCTATCAATTGATAAGATATTCTTTATTTTTGTAATTGTAAGTTTAATTTTTTTATGACTACCTGATATTGTGCCATTAATTCCTTCAGGAGATAATATTATAAGACCTTTAATATCAAGCTTATTAGTTTCTTTTAAAATATTTTTTTTAATAATTTTTAATTTATTAAGTTTTGATATTTTATAAAAAGATAGGATTTCAAACATAATTACCAACAAACTGTAAAACCATCGCCAATTGGTAAAATATACTTATTAATAGGTGATTTTTTTATGTATTTATTAAATTCTCTTAATTTTATAGTTAATTTGTCTTTTATCTTTGGATTTGCAACATCTCCTTTCCAAAGTGTATTATCAATTAAAATTATACCCTTTTTGCTTTTTAATTTAAGAGACTGATTAAAATAATTTATATAATTTTCTTTATCTGCATCAATTAATATCACATCATATTTTTCCTTTTTCTTAATTAGATTTTCAAGAGCAATTTTTCCATTTTCACAAAGAAGATTTATTTTTTTATCTTGCTTTGCTTCTTTAAAAAACTTAATTGCCTCATTGTTAGTTTTTAAATTTTTATCTATACCAATTAATTTGCAATTCTTAGGTAGGGCAAGAGCAGCAGATAAAATGCTGTAACCTGTAAAAGTGCCAATTTCTAAATATGATTTATAGTTATTAATTTTTATGATAAATTGTATGAAGTTAGCTTGTAGAATTGAAATTTGTAATTTTTTAATATGACCAAGTTTTTCGTTATATTTTAATAATTTTTTTTGTACTTTGTGAAGATTATTTGTATGTGAAAAAATATAATTGATCATATTTTGATCAATTATGAAATTTTTATCCATTCAACTTTTCTTTTAATATTTTGTTTATTAATTGAGGATTGCCTTTTCCTTTACTTTCTTTCATGGCTTGACCAACAAAAAAACCAAATAATTTATCTTTGCCAGATTTATATTCAGCAACCTTATCTGAATTATTTTCAATAACTTTATTTATCAATTCCTCTATCGCTTTTGGATCGCTTTCTTGTTTTAAACCTTTTTCTTTTACTATTATTAATGGATCTTGATCTCCATCTATCATTTGTTCAAAAACCGTTTTAGCTATTTTTCCTGATATGGTTCCATCTTTTATAAGGTTTATAAGTTTTGATAGATTTTTAGCACTAACTGGGCTTTGAGATATTTCTAAATTTTTTTCATTTAAAACTGCAAATAATTCACCTGTAATCCAGTTTGTTGCTAATTTAACATCTGAATTTTTTATAACTTCTTCAAAGAAATTTGATGTTTCAATATCAGATACCAAAATTGTTGCTTCATATGGTGAAAGATTAAATTTATCTATAAATCTTTTTTTCTTTTCATCTGGTAATTCAGGTATATCTGATTTTATTTTTTCTATTAACTCTTGGCTTATTTCAAGCGGTAATAGATCTGGATCAGGAAAATATCTGTAATCATGCGCATCTTCTTTTGATCTCATAGATCTTGTCTCATTTCTTTTAGTGTCAAAAAGTCTTGTCTCTTGATCTATTTCTTTCCCCTCCTCTAACAAATCTATTTGTCTATTTGCTTCGGATGTTATTGCCATTTGCATAAATTTTATTGAATTAACATTTTTAATTTCACACCTGGTGCCGAATTCAGTCTCCCCTTTTAATCTTACTGATACATTAACATCTGCCCTCAAAGAACCTTCTTGCATATTGCCATCACATGTTCCTAAATATCTCATTATCGATCTTAATTTTTTTATATAAACGTTGACTTCATCTGGTGATCTCAAATCAGGTTTACTTACTATTTCCATTAAAGCCACTCCAGATCTATTTAAATCAACTAATGTATTATTTGGATCAATATCATGAATACTTTTACCTGCATCTTGCTCTAAGTGTAATCTTTCAATTCCAATTTCTTTTTGACCATTCGGCATATCCAAAATTACTTTTCCTTCACCGACAATTGGATATTTGTATTGAGAGATTTGATATCCTTGGGGTAAATCTGCATAAAAATAATTTTTTCTATCAAAGACAGATTTTTTATTTATTTTGGCTTTAAGTCCTATTCCAGTTTTAATTGCTTGTTCAATACAAAATTCATTTATAACTGGTAACATTCCTGGAAATGCTGCATCTACGAGACTAACTTGTGTGTTTGGTTCTGCACCAAATTTTGTTGATGATTGAGAGAAAAGTTTAGACACTGAAGTAACTTGAGCGTGTACTTCTAAACCAATTATCACTTCATATTGTTTATTTTCTCTTTCAATAAGATATTCACTATTTTTACTCACTTAACCACCAGTCTGAAATATCATTTTTAAAATTAATCTTATCCTCTAATGCATAAGAAATATTAAGTATATTTTGCTCATCAAAAGGTTTTCCAATTACTTGAAGGCCTAAAGGATAATTATTTTTATCTTTACCAGCTGGTATAGAAATACCTGGTAAGCCTGCTAGATTTATTGGAACTGTAAATATATCATTTAAATACATTGATACTGGATCATTTGTTTTTTCACCAATTTTAAATGCTGAGCTTGGTGTAGATGGAGTTAAAATTGCATCAACTTTAGAAAAGGCATCATCAAAATCTTTTTTTATTAATTTTCTTACTTTCTGCGCTTTTAGATAATAGGCATCATAGTAACCAGAAGATAAAACATAAGTTCCAATCATAATTCTTCTTTTAACTTCATCACCAAAACCTTCAGATCTAGTTTTTTCGTACATTTCTATTAAATTTTGACCAGGAGATCTAAATCCATATTTAACACCATCATATCTTGCTAGATTTGAAGATGCTTCAGCTGGTGCAACAATATAATAAGTTGGTAATGCGTAATTAGTATGTGGAAGCGAAATATCGATAATTTCTGCTCCGCAATCTTTTGCATGTGAGATACCATTTTTCCATAGCTGTTCAATTTCGTCAGGCATATTGTCAACTCTATATTCTTTAGGAATACCAATTTTCTTTCCTTTAATATCTTTTGATAATTCTTTTGAATAACAATTTCTTTTGTAATCAATTGAGGTTGAATCTTTTTGATCAAATGAAGAGATCACCTCTAAAAGCATAGAACAGTCTCTTACATTTTTCGTCATAGGTCCTGCTTGGTCTAAAGATGAAGCAAATGCTACAATTCCATAACGAGAACAACTTCCATATGTAGGTTTAAGTCCAACAGTTCCTGTAAATGATGCTGGTTGACGAATAGATCCACCAGTATCTGTTCCAATGGTAACTGGAGTTAAATTTGCAGCGACAGCTGCAGAAGAACCTCCTGAAGATCCACCAGGGACTAAATTTTCTCCTACCGGATTTTGAACATTTCCAAAAAAACTAGTTTCATTTGAAGAGCCCATAGCAAATTCATCACAATTAAGTTTACCAAGAAGTATTGCTCCTTGACTCCACAAATTTTGAGTAACTGTAGACTCATATGTGGGAACGAAGTTATCTAATATTTTGCTACCTGCTGTTGTTCTAACTCCATTTGTACAAAATAAATCTTTAACAGCGATGGGAATACCTGGTAGTTTTAAATCAAAGTTAGGATTAGAATCAAATTTCTTTGATTGATCTATTGCTTTTTCAAAATTATCCGTAACATAAACATTTAATTTTTTTGATTTTTCAGCACGGTCTATAAATGCTTTTGTAATTTCCCCTGAAGATAGTTTTTTTTCTTTTACATTCGATGTTAATTCGAATAAACTTTGACTTGTTATATCTGACATTATTCAACAACCTTTGGTACAACAAAAAAATCTTTATTTTCTTCAGGAGAGTTTTTTAAAATTTTTTCTCTAATATTTTCTGATTTAATTTCATCTTTTCTAAATCTTAGGGTGGTTTCAGCAATTGATGTTAAGGCTTGAACATTATCAGTATTTAATTCATTTAATTTTTCTATAAATTCAAATATATTATTTAAGTCGCCCTTTAATTTATTAGCTTTTTCATCATCAATAGAAATTCTTGCTAATTTCGAAATGTGCTTTACTGTTTTAAGATCTATACTCATATGGTAAAAATATTGCCGCAAACTATCACTTAAGTAAATAATATACAATATGATCACAATTGAGGAATTTAAAAAGAAACAGCTAAATACATCTAGATTAATTGGTCTTGATTTAGGTTCAAAGAGAATTGGTGTAGCTATATGTGATGAAAATCAAAAAATTGCCACACCGCTTAAAACAATAAACAAATCCAAATTTGAAGATCTTATCAATGAATTAGAGGATATTATTAAAGAAAATAATATTAAAGGAATAATTATTGGAAATCCAATTAATATGGATGGTAGCTTAGGTAAATCCTCTCAATCAGTCAATGATGTGTCAAAAGCAATATCAAAAGAAATTAATCTTCCAATAAGTCTTTGGGATGAAAGATTATCAACAGTTGGAGCGTTTAAATTAACCGAAAATTTAGGTATTAACGTAACTAAAAGAGAAAAAAATATAGATAAAAATGCTGCTGCATTTATCTTACAGGGTGCCATAGATTTTATTAATAATTAATACTTGCATTAATCAACCTTTGTGGCTATAGAGTTGGTTTTAATGGCAACTAAAACCAAAGCTATTAAAATTTCTCAAAAACATCTCCTAGGTATTCAAGATTTATCAATAAATGATGTTAATTTAATCTTAAAAGAAGCTGAAAAATTTATTGAATTAAACAAAAGCAAAAATAAAAAATTAGATTTACTTAAGGGGAAAACTCAAATTAACCTCTTTTTTGAACCATCAACAAGAACACAAAGCTCATTTGAGCTAGCAGGAAAAAGATTAGGTGCAGATGTTATGTCAATGAATATAACAAACTCAGCAATTAAAAAAGGTGAAACGTTAATAGATACTGCAATGACATTAAATGCAATGCATCCTGATATAATAGTTATTAGACATCAAGATTCAGGAGCTTGTAATCTTTTATCTCAAAAAGTTAATTGTGCTGTTTTAAATGCTGGTGATGGAAGGAGAGAGCACCCTACCCAAGCATTACTTGATGCATTAACTATATTGAATAGGAAAAAAAAAATTCAAGGATTAAAGGTTGCAATTTGTGGAGATATTCTGCATTCAAGAGTAGCAAGATCTAATATTTACCTGCTAAACATGTTGGGTGCCGAAGTTAATATTGTAGCTCCTTCAAACCTTTTACCAAAAGATATAGAAAAATTTGGGGTTAATATTTTTTCAAATATGAAGAAAGGTGTAAAAGATTGCGACATAGTAATGATGCTTAGACTTCAAAATGAAAGAATGAGTAGTTCATTCCTGTCATCTAATAGAGAGTACTATGAATACTATGGACTAACACAGGATAAATTAGAATATGCAAAATCAGATTCAATTATTATGCATCCTGGTCCAATGAACCGCGGTATTGAAATTGATACAAAACTAGCTGATGACACCAATATGAGTGTTGTAAAAGAACAAGTTGAATTAGGTGTTGCGATAAGAATGGCATGTTTAAAAATTTTTTGTGAATGATGAAAAAGAAATACTTTATTAACGCAAATATTATTGATCCTCATAACAACATAAGTGAGATGGGAGGATTAATAATAGGTGAAGATGGAAAAATTGAAGGTGTTGGAAAAAAGGTGAATAAAAACAACATTCCTAGTAGAGAAAAAGTTATTGATTTAAAAGAGAATTATATTTTCCCAGGTATAGTTGATATGAGAGTATTTGTGGGTGAACCAGGTTATGAATATAAAGAAAATTTCAGAACTTTGAGCAATGCTGCATTATCCGGGGGAGTAACCTCAGTTGTAACAATGCCTAATACTGATCCAATAATCGACAACGTTTCAATAGTAGATTTTTTAAAAAGACGAGGCAGAGATAAATCAAAAATAAATATATTTCCCACAGCATCTCTAACGAAGGGTACTGAAGGTACAAATATGACAGAGTTTGGTCTTCTGCAAAGTAAAGGGATAATAGCATTTACAGATGGAATTAGAACAATTCAGAATACAAGAGTTATGTCCAGAATAATGAATTCAGCAAAAGATTTAGGATCTTTAATAATGCAACATGCGGAAGATCAAGAATTAGCTGAAAATGGCATGATAAATGATGGAATAATTTCGACAAAACTTGGTTTGCAAGGTATCCCAGAAATAGCTGAACTAATAATTATAGAGAGAGATTTAACATTATTAGAAGAATATAATTGTCGTTATCACATTTCTCAGATTTCATCAGGAAAAGCAGTTGAAATTATCAGAGATAGAAAAGATAAAGTAAGATTTTCCTGTGGGGTATCAATAAATAATTTATCTTTAAATGAAAATGATATTGGTGACTTTAGAACTTTTTTAAAATTGTCTCCGCCACTCAGGACTGAAGACGACAGATTAAGTTTAGTGCAAGGATTAAATGATGGTACAATCGATGTAATAGTTTCAGATCACAAACCTGAAGATGAAGAGCAAAAAAGATTAACATTTGCTCAAGCCGCAACAGGGGCAACTGGTATTGAAACGTTATTATCTTTGTCATTAGAATTATATCACAATGGATCTGTAAAACTTGAAAAAATTATTGCTGCATTAACCTCCAATCCATCAAAAATTTTGAAAATTAATAAAGGTAATTTATCTGTAGGTAATGATGCAGATTTCTGTATTGTGGATATAAATAAACCTTGGATAGTAAAGCAAGAAAATTTGGTTTCTAAATCAAAAAATACGTCAATTGAAAATAAGAGATTACAAGGAAAAGTAACCAATACATTCGTAAAAGGACAAGAGCTTTACAATATTTAAATGGAAATATTTATTTTATCACTTTTATCATATTTATTAGGTTCTATTCCTTTTGGTTTTTTATTAACAAAAATTTTTTTAAAAAAAGACATAAGAGAAACAGGATCGGGTAATATAGGCGCCACCAATGTATTAAGAACTGGCAATAAATTTTTAGGTTACTCAACTTTATTACTAGACATTTTAAAAGCGGTTTTGCCAATAATTTATGTTAAGTTAAATTATCCAGAATTTATTTACATTTGTTCATTATCTGTTTTTTTAGGACATGTTTTTCCAATATGGTTAAAATTTAAAGGTGGTAAGGGTGTTGCAACATATGTTGGAATGTTGATTATTTTAAATTATTTTTTGGGTATTGTTTTTGGTATTGTTTGGGTAATTACATATTTAATTTCTAAATACTCATCATTAGGATCAATTCTTGGATCATTAAGTGTTCCTATTTTTATATTTTTTTATAGTAATGATAACATTATGTTTTACTTCATAATGTTTATTTTAATTTTTTACACTCATAGAGAAAACGTTAAACGCTTGATAAATAAAGAAGAAACTAAGACAAAAATTTAATAATTTGACAGTTTAACTGTTTTAAGTACGTTCTCTAAATATGAATCTAGTAATTGTTGAAAGTCCAGCAAAAGCAAAAACAATTAATAAATATTTAGGATCAGATTATACAGTTCTTGCAAGCTATGGACATATAAGAGATCTGCCTTCGAAAAATGGTTCTGTTGATCCTGAAAATGATTTTAAAATGATTTGGGAAGTAGATAGTTTTTCAAAAAAATATTTAAAAGAAATTACAGATAGTGCTAAAGATTCAAAAAAAATTATTCTAGCTACTGACCCTGACCGAGAAGGTGAAGCAATAGCTTGGCATGTAAAAGAGTTTCTTGAAGAAAAAAAATTATTAAAAGATAAAGAAGTTGAAAGAGTTGTTTTCAACGAAATAACAAAAAAAGCAGTTACAAATGGAATAGATAATCCAAGAAAAATAGAGCCACATTTAGTTGATGCTTATATGGCAAGAAGAGCTCTAGATTATCTAGTAGGTTTTAATATCTCCCCCATTCTATGGACAAAATTACCAGGTTCTAAATCTGCTGGTCGAGTTCAGTCTGTAGCTCTAAGACTTTTAACCGAAAGAGAACAGGAAATAGAAGTTTTTCAACCTAAAGAATTTTGGACTTTAAATATAATTTTTAAAAATAACAAAAATGAAAAAATAAATACAACTATTTCACAATTAGATGGAAATAAGGTTGAGAAATTTTCATTTAAAAACAAACAAGATATTAACGACGCTTTATCAAAAATAAAAAATAAAAAATATAATATAACAGATATAAGTTCAAAAACTTATAACAGAAATCCATCAGGACCTTTTACTACATCGACATTACAACAAACAGCATCGAGTAAACTTGGTTTTGGAGCATCAAGGACAATGCAAATTGCTCAAAGACTATATCAAGGAATTGATATTGAAGGTGAAACCGTAGGATTAATTACTTATATGAGAACAGATGGAACTAATATTTCAAAAGATGCGATAACATCTTTCAGAGATTTTATAATGCAGAATTATGGTGATAAATATTTACCTGAACAACCTCTAAATTATAGTGGCAAAAAAGCAAAGAATGCTCAAGAAGCTCACGAAGCTATACGTCCAACAGAAATAATTCGAAAACCAGAAGATATGAAAAAATACTTAAGTACTGATCAATATAAACTTTATAATTTAATATGGTCTAGATCTTTATCATCACAAATGCAGTCAGCCAAATTTGATAGAAAAACTATTACCATCAACTCAGATGATGATAAAAATATATTCAAAGCTAGTGGTTCAACATTAAAATTTGATGGTTTCCTTAAACTATATAAGATCGATGAAAATGATGATGACAATGAAAATATTTTGCCAGATGTTGAAAAAGGTGATGTAATTTTTGAAGATCATATTGATGAACAGCACTATACACAACCACCACCTAGATATTCAGAGGCAAGTCTAGTTAAAAAATTAGAGGAGCTAGGAATTGGAAGACCATCTACTTATGCAAGTATTATTTCAGTAATAGCTAATAGAGGTTATGCTGACATAAATAATAAAAGATTTTTCCCAACTGATAGAGGGAAATTACTTTCTGCGTTTTTAGAAAAATTATTTACCAAATATGTTGATTATGATTTTACTGCAAAATTAGAAGATCAATTAGATGATATAACTTCAGGTAAAGAAAATTGGATAAAAGTTTTAGAGAATTTTTGGAAAGACTTTAATTCTAATGTTTCAGGTGTGAAAGAAAAAAGAACCAGAGAAGTATTAGACCTATTAAATGAAAGTCTTGGATCACTAATATTTGAGGTCGATAAGGATGGAAATATTGATAGAAAATGCAAGCTTTGTGAATCTGGGCAATTAAGTTTAAAAAATAGTTTTAGAGGTGGTGCTTTTATTGGGTGTTCAAATTATCCAGACTGCAAATTTACAAGACCACTATCAAAATCTAAAGCAGCACAACAATTGACACTAGCAGAACCTAAATTCATTGGAAAAAATGATAAAGGTAAAGATATTTATCTTAAAAATGGAAGATTTGGCCCATATTTGCAATTTGAAAAAGAAGTCATAGAGGAAGATGAAAAAACTAAAAAGAAAAAAAGAAAATTAAAGAAAGAAGAAAATAATTTAAAAAATGTTTCTATCCCTAAAGGAATTGAGATTGAAAATCTTGATTTAGAAAAGGCAAAATACTTATGCTCATTACCATTAAGTTTAGGTAAAAATCCTGAAAATGATAAGGATATTACTGTGAATGTTGGAAGATTTGGTCCTTACCTTAAATGTGAAAATAAATCTGCTAGGCTAGAAAATGTGGACGAATTATTCACAATTGGATTAAATAGAGCTGTTACATTAATTGCTGAAGCTAAACCAGGAAGAATTTCATCATCTATGATAAAAGATTTAGGAGAGCACCCTGAAGATAAAAAGCCAGTTAGAGTCATGAAAGGTCAGTATGGACCTTACATTAAATACAAATCTTTAAACGCGACTATACCTGAAGAAAAAGATCCTGTTGAATTAACTATGGAAGAAGCATTAATTTTAATTGAGAAAAGAAAAGAATACGATAGAAATAAAAAGAAAAAGAAAGGCAAATAATGTCAGCAGATGAAAATTTAAAGAATTTAAATATCAAATTACCAAAAGCTAATGATCCTGTTGGATCATATGCTGCTACAAGAATATCTGGAAATTTACTATACATATCTGGTCAAATATCAATTGATGAGAATGGAAAATTAATTAAGGGAAAGCTTGGAAAAGACTATAATACCGAACAAGGTTATGAGGCAGCTAAAAGATGTGCATTAAGCATAATATCTCAAGCAAAAAAATCATGTGGTGATGATTTATCCAAAATTAAATCATGTTTGAAACTTACTGGATATGTTAATTCTACTGATGATTTTACTGAGCAGCCAAAAGTCATAAATGGAGCCTCAGATCTAATAAAAAGTGTATTTGATGAAGCTGGCTCACACGCAAGAGCTGCTGTCAGCACTAATAGCCTTCCATTGGGTGTTGCAGTTGAAGTTGATGCAATATTTGATCTTAATTAATTATCTACCAATACTAAAATAATTTATTTTATTTTTTTTCATTTCAGAAGTTGAGTAAAGACTTCTCATATCAAAAACTTTAAAATTTCTTTTTTTTGTAATTTTTTTAAAGTTTAGTTGCTTAAATTCATTCCATTCTGTATGGATAATTATTAAATCTGCGCTTTTACAAGCATCTTTTATATTTTCAAAAAAATTTATGTTTTTGGATTGAAATTCTTTTTTTTTTCCAGTTGGTTCGTAATAATTTATATGTGCACCCTTCCTTATCAAAGATGGTATCATTTTTAATGAAGAGGACTCTCTCATGTCATCTGTACCTGGTTTAAAGGTAACACCCAAAAATGTAATATTTTTATTTTTAATTTTGTTATTCATTATTTTGCTAATTTTATTTAATAATAAATTAGTTCTTTTATCATTTGAATTAATTACTGATTTTACAACTGAAAGATTTGTATTAAACATTCTACCAGTTGAAACGAGTGCCCTTGTATCCTTTGGAAAACATGATCCACCATAAGCTGGGCCGGCACGTAGAAATCTACTTCCAATTCTTTCATCTAAACCCATGCCTATCGCGACTTCTTTTACATCTATGTTTGATTTTTCACATAAATTAGCTATTTCATTAATAAATGTTATTTTAGTTGCTAAAAAAGCGTTTGATGCATATTTAATTAATTCAGCTGACCTTCTAGAAGTATGAAAATATCTTCCACCCTTTTTAATTAAAGGAAGATATAATTTTTTCATAATTTTATTTGCTTTGTTGCTGCTGGTACCTATTACTACTCTATCTGGAAATTGGAAATCTCTAATAGCCTCACCTTCTCTTAAAAATTCAGGGTTTGACACAACATCAAATTTATTTTTATTTTTATTTGATTTTAAGATTTTAGTAATTTTATCACCAGTGGTAACTGGTACTGTAGATTTAGTGACAATTATTTTATACTTATTAAGATTAGATTTTATAGTTTTAATAACATTAAATACATATTTTAAGTCAGCTTTATTATTTTTTGTAGGAGTTCCAACGCAAATAAAAATAACATCTGATTTTTTTATTGAGCTAGAAATATCTGTTGAAAAAAAAAGTCTCTTTTTTTTTAAATTTCTTACAACCAATTCTTGTAGACCAGGTTCATAAATTGGAATTATTCCTTTATTTAATTTTTCTATAATTTCTTTATTAATATCAACACAAGTAACTGTATTACCTAAATCTGAGAAACAGGCACCACTCACCAATCCAACATAACCAGATCCTATCATGCAAATTTTCATAATTTAAAAATCTCAATCCCTGATTTAATAAAACCATTCATAGAGCCACAATCTAAATATTTGCCCTTAAATTTATGGCCAATAAATAAATTTTGATCTAATATCATTCTTCTTATTGCATCTGTAATATGTATTTCACCATCTTTACCTTTTGCTTGATTTTTTAAATAAGTAAAAATTTTTTTGGACAATATATATCTACCTATAACAGCATTATTAGAAGGAGCATTTAGTAGATCTGGTTTTTCAATAACATCAGATATTTTAAAGTTAAATTTATCAAGTTTTTTATCTACAGAATAAATGCCCCAACGATTAACAGTATTTTTATTAACATTCATACTTGCCATAACAGAACAATTATATTTTTTATGAGCTTTGATCATTGCTTTTGAACAGTTTGTTTTCATTATTAAATCATCAGCGAATAACATTAAAAAATATTTACTTTTTATATATTTCTTTGCTTTAAGTACTGCATCTCCAGTACCCATTGGTTTATTTTGGTAAACAAATTTAATTTTTTTTTTAAAGAAAAGAATTTTTTTATATTCTTTAATTATTCTTGGATCATTCTTTTTTTTTATTATTGAACGGTAAAAACTATCATTATTAAAATATTTTTTTATTATTTCTTTTTTTTTAGAAATGACAAAAATAATTTCATTTACTCCAGCATTTATGCATTCATCTAGAATATACTCAATTCCTGGTTTACCATTCATAGGGAGCAATTCTTTTGGAAAAACACTTGTCAAAGGTAACAAACGTGTACCTAATCCAGCAAGAGGAATTATAGCTTGTTTAATCATTAAGATGTTTTACTTATAATCATATTTATTAAAAATGAAAATTTTAAAAAACGTTTTTGAACTAAATAAGGCAGTAAAAAATTTCAAAAATGTTGGATTTGTGCCTACAATGGGGGGAATTCATAAAGGCCACGTATCTTTAATAAAAATTTCACAAAAAAATAACAAAGAAACATTAGTAAGTATTTTTGTCAATCCAACACAATTTAATCAAAAAAAAGATTTTAAGAATTATCCTAGGAACATAAGAAAAGATATTTCAATATTAAAAAAACTCAAAGTAAATTATTTGTTCTTACCTGAGGTCAATGAAATATATAAAAATAGAATGAAAAATTTTAAACTTAATAAATCTGATAAAATTTTATGTGCTAAATATAGAAAAGGTCATTTTGAGGGTGTATTAAATGTAATGAATAGATTGTTATCTATTATTAAATCTAAGCATGTTTATATGGGTGAAAAAGATTTTCAACAATACATGTTAATTAAAAGAATATTAGGTAAAAAATATAAAATAAATATTGTTGGTTGCCCTACAATTCGAGAAAATAATAAAATTGCTTTATCCACAAGAAACAAATTGTTAAATAAATTATCTTTAAAAAAAGCATCAAAAATAGCAATCGATTTGGATAAGATTAAAAGGCTGTCACAAACTAATAAATTTGTAGATTTATCAAAATCCAAATATGAGCTTGAAAACAAATTTAAAATTAAAATTGATTATCTTGAATTTAGAGATGAGAAAAAAATGAAATTAGATAATTTTAAATCTAAATATAGACTATTTATTGCCTATCATATTAATGGAGTAAGATTGATTGATAATTTTTGATTATAAAAAATAAGCTCCTACGCCTAAAAAGGATACAAATCCAATAACATCTGTTATTGTTGTAACAAATACACTTGAAGAAATTGCAGGATCAATTTTCATTTTATTTAATGTTACAGGAACTAAAATACCAAAGAGACCAGCGACAATCATAGTCAAAATCATTGAAATTGAAATTATTAGAGAAAGCTGAATATCATTAAACCATAGTTGAACTATCAAAGAACTTATAACTGCAAAAATAACTCCATTTAAAATTCCAATATTAAATTCTTTAATAATATTATTCGTAAAATTATTTTTTGTTAAATCCTGTGTTGCTAAAGATCTTACTGTGACAGCTAAGGTTTGCATTCCAGCGTTACCACCCATTGATGCTACAATTGGCATTAAAAAAGCTAATACTACCATTTGCTCAATAGTAGCACCAAATAGACTAATACAATATGTTGCTAGAAAAGCAGTAAATAAGTTTAATAACAACCAATTAAATCTTCTTTTTGTTTTTGTTATTACTCCATCTGTTATTTCTTCATCACCTACCCCAGCTAATCTAAGTACGTCCTCTTCAGCTTCTTCTTTTAATACTGTTAGAACATCATCATAAGCTATCATCCCAACTAATTTTTCAGACTTATCAACTACAGCGGCTGAACTCAAATTATAATTTTCAAATAAATTACCGACTTCCTCTCTATCCATATCAACTGGTATTAAAGTTTGAGATTCAGCCATTATAGACATCATTTTTGTGTCTCTTGGAGTTCTTAATACTCTTGATGAAGGAACTGTGCCGATGGGTTTGAATTCTTGATCAACTATAAATATTTCTAAAAATTCTTCAGGAAGTTCTTTATTCTCTCTTAGATAGTCTATCGTTTGTCCTACAGACCAATTACTTGGTATAGCAGTAAATTCACGCTGCATTAATCTAGCAGCAGAGTCTTCTGGATAACTTAAGCTTTCAAGTAATGCAAATCGGTCCTTTGGTGGTAATGAGCTAAGGATTGTATTTTTATCTTTTTCATCTACATTTTCTAAAATCTTAATTGCATCATCTGACTCTAAATTTTTTAGTATATTTACTATTGAGTCAGATGATAAATAGGTAATCATCTCAGACTGAATTGACTCATTTAATTCAACAAAAACCTCAGGATCAACTTTGAAATTATTTAACTTTATTAAATTTTCTCTATCATTTTGACTTAAATGTTCAATTATATCAGCAGCATCCGCTGGATGCATAGCATTGAAGGAATTTGTAATAAATTCTGCATCATTTGAGGCAATTTTATCTGTGACAACTTTAATGAATTCTTTATTAAATTCAAAATTAACTTTTTTATCTTTTATTTTTTTCACTATAGTCATAAAATTTACCTATAATTTAGTTGGCACTATTAATACAAAATAGAAATAATACAAATTTATAATGACAATAGAGATCAAAAAGTCAGTAAAACCAATAAAATATAAATCTGCAATAGATATACTTGAAGATAGATTGGAGCAAATCAAAGTAAATAAAAATAAAGAATTTATTTGGATACTTGAACATGAAGAGATTTATACTGGAGGAACAAGTTATAACGATAATGAAATTTTAGATAAATCCATAAACTTTATTAAAACGAATAGAGGAGGAAAAATAACATATCATGGTCCTGGTCAATTAGTTTTTTATTTTGTGATTGACTTGAACAAAAGAGGTAAGAATATAAAAAAAATTATAACTGCAATCGAAAAGACAATTATAGATACTTTAAAAAAATACGATATAAAATGTTTTGCTGACAGAAAAAATATTGGAATTTGGTTTAAGCAAAAATCTGGTAATATAGATAAAATTGCTGCAATAGGCATAAAAGTAAAGAAATGGATTGCTTATCACGGTTTTGCATTAAACATATCTAATGATCTTAATGTATATAAGAAGATAGTTCCCTGTGGGATCAGAGATAGAGGAGTTTCAAATTTAAATAAGATTAAAAAACAAAATTATAAAAATATTGAGAATGATTTAATAAATAATTTTTTATCAAATATTAAAAATTAAGTCTTTTTGTTTTCAACATATTTCTAAAATAATTTGGAGGAGTAGCTCTAAATGTGTATTTTTTCTCATTTATTTTAAATTTTATCTCATATGAATGTAACATTAAATTTTTATTATTCATTTTTGAATTACTTGTGGAATTATATTTTTTATCACCAATAATTGAATTTCCTAAATTGAATAATTGTTTTCTTAATTGGTGTTTTCTTCCTGTAATTGGATTTAGTTGAATAAAAGTTGCATTATTATTCTTATCTAGTATTTCATATTTAGTTTCAGCTTTTTCAACAATTTTTTTTTTATTATCAAATCTTATTAAATCATCTTTTAACATCCCTTTGTCAGTTAAAATTAATTCACCATTACATATTGCTAAATAAGTTTTGTAAACTTTTCTTAACCTAAAAAGTGAAGTAAGCAGTTGAGCTGTTTCTCTATTTTTGGCAATTATAAAAACACCTGATGTATCCTTATCTAATCTGTGAACAGAAAATGGTTTATCATCTCTAAATAACTTACTTTTTGTAAATATATCAATTATATTTTTTTTTGATTTTGTACCACCCTGAACCGAAATTCCTGCTTGTTTATTTAAAACAACAAAATTGTCATTATTTTCAATAATTAAATCCTCATTTTCTTTTATAATTTCATTGCTTGGTATAAATTTTTCTTTTTTTTGCTTTATAATTTTTTTAAATTCAAAGTTATACAATTCAATTTTATCGTTAAATTGGATTTTTTTTGAACTTTTAATTTTTTTTTTATTTAACTTAATCCTTCCGTTTCTTAGGTTTTTTTCAATTAAACTTTGGGGAATTTGACCAAAATGATTTCTTAAATATCTATCAATACGCATACCATTGAACGTCTTATCAACGTTTAATAGTTTTTTCATTTATTTAAATTTAGGCTGTTACTTCTTTTGGAGATTCTTTTTTTTGGTCTTTAGATGGATCTTTCTTCTTTTTATCAACTCTTTTAGCTTCAACATCTCTATCAACAAACTCAATTACAGCCATAGGAGCATTATCGCCATATCTAAATCCAGCCTTAATAATTCTTGTATATCCACCTTTTCTATTTTCATATCTTTTAGAAAGAGTTTTTTTTACTTTATTTGTAGATTTTACGTCTTGCAGCTTTGAGATCAAAGTTTTAGTATTAGATAACGTATCACTCTTACCTAATGTAATAATTTTGTCTGCTTGAGGCTTTAACACTTTTGCTTTTGGTAAAGTAGTTGTAATTTGCTCATATTTTATTAAAGAATTTAGCATGTTTTTTATTAAAGCTTTTCTATGTTCTGAAGTTCTGTTGAGCTTTTTATAGCCCATTTTATGTCTCATTAGATAGCTTCCTCAAGTTTTTTTGACAATTCGGCAATATTATCTGGCGGCCAATTTGGTATTTCCATTCCTAAATACAAAGACATTCCGGTTAAGACCTCTTTAATCTCATTCAATGATTTTCTACCAAAATTTGGGGTTCTTAGCATCTCTCCCTCCGATTTTTGGACTAGATCTCCGATATAAATAATATTATCATTTTTTAAACAATTCATTGATCTCACAGAAAGTTCCAATTCATCAACTTTTCTCAATAAATTTTTATTAAATTCAGGTTCAGAAGGTTGCTCTTTAACTATTACCTCCTGAGGTTCGTCAAAATTCACAAACATACCAAGTTGATCTTGGAAGATTCTAGCTGAGTATGCAACTGCATCCTCTGCTGAAATTGATCCATTTGTCTCAACCTCCATTGTCAATTTATCATAATCTAAAGCTTTTCCCTCTCTAGCTGTACTGACTGAGTATGATACTTTTTTAACTGGGCTAAATAATGAGTCTATTGCTATTAAACCTAAAGGAGGCTCTTCTGGTTTATTAAGTTCAGCAGATACATAGCCCTTTCCTGTTCCTACAGTCATTTCCATGTGAAATTTTGTATTTTCGTCTAAATTACAAATTACTAAATCTGGATTTAAAATTTCTATATCTGCAACAGGTATAATATTTGAAGCTTTAATTTCACCTGGTCCTTTTACATCTAAAACTAATTTTTTTTGCACATCAGATGAGCTCTTTAACGCCAATGATTTAACGTTTAAAACTATATCAGTAACATCTTCACGAACACCTTTGATAGATGTGAATTCGTGGAGTACACCATCAATTTGAATTGAAGTGACTGCTGTACCTCTTATTGAAGACAATAATATTCTTCTTAAAGAATTGCCAAGTGTCAAACCGTAACCTTTTTCTAAAGGTTCGGCAATTATTTTTGCGAATGATTTATCATCACTCAGTTGAACATCTAACTTAGTTGGTTTTATAAGTGATTTCCAATTTTTTGTATTTACTTCGGTTTGCTCCATTAAACTCTCCTTTTTTTTGGTGGTCTAGTTCCATTATGTGGCATTGGTGTAGTATCTTTTATAGATATAATTTTAAAACCTCTTGCTTGTAAGGCTCTTAATGCAGTCTCTCTACCTGAGCCTGGTCCTTTTACTTCCACAGATAAAATTTTCATTCCGACTTCTAAAGCTTTAACCGCGGCAGAATCTGCAGCAACTTGTGCTGCATAAGGGGTAGATTTTCTTGAACCCTTAAACCCTTTCTGGCCAGCTGAAGCCCAAGAAACTACATTGCCATTTGTATCTGCAATTGAAACAATTGTATTATTAAAAGTTGATTGCACATACGCAATTCCATTTAAAATATTTTTTTTGCCTTTTTTCTTTTTTGAATAAGAACTTTTTTTAGATTTTGTGGTTAAATTCTGGTCTTTATTTTCAGTTGTATCTTTTTTCATTATTTTTTAAGTGGTGTTAATTTTTTTCCAGCAATTGCGATTGCTTTACCTTTTCTAGTTCTAGAGTTACATCTAGTTCTTTGTCCCCTTACAGGTAATTTTTTTCGGTGTCTAGAACCTCTATATGTTGCTAGATCTATCAGTCTTTTTATACTTAATGAAGTTTCTCTTCTTAAATCGCCCTCGACAGTAAATTTTTGATCAATATATTCTCTTATTTTCAAAATCTGATCATCTGTTAATTCATTAACTCTTTTTGATTTTGGTATTTCCAATGCAGTACATATTTGATTGGAAAATTTATTTCCAATTCCATAAATATAAGTAAGTCCGACATGAACTAATTTATTTTGTGGTATGTTTACACCTGCAATACGAGCCATAATTTTGTGATAAATTGTGCCTTTTATATAAGAAGATAAATCAAAGTCAACGACTTAAACATTGATAAAATCATCTATTTTACTTGTAATTTGAGCAATTTCCATAGATCCGTCTATTTCATTAAAATTTGAATTTTTTGAATAATAATCCAGTACAGGCTTCGTTGTATCAATATATTTATCATATCTTTTGAGAATAGTATCCAAATCATCATCAGATCTTTCTTCCATAATTTTTCTTTTTTCAATTCTTTTAATTATTGTTTCCTTATTAACATTTAAAAAAAAAATTAAATCTATTTTTTGATTAGAATTTTTTAACAATGTGTCTAAATATTTTGCTTGATTTATAGATCTAGGATACCCGTCAAAAATTAATTTTTCTCTTTTTTTTGGATCAAAAACATGAAATTTTAAAAGAGTATTTACTATTTCATCACTAACAAACTTGCCTTCATTCATATTGTTTATTATCTTTTTTCCTATTTCAGTATCTTTTTTAATTTCCTCTCTTAAAATATCACCTGTGGATATTTGAAATCCGTTTAATTTTTTTACTAAGTGTTTAGCTTGAGTACCTTTGCCAGCGCCTGGAGGTCCAAACAAAATTATATTCACTTACCTACCAAATTTTGTTTTTTTTATAAGTTGCTCATATTGAGAACTCATCATCCTAGTTTGAATTTGTGTAACAGTATCAATTGCAACAACAACAACAATTAACACTGAAGCACCTCCCAAATAAAATGGTATAGGATAATTTGCAATTAGAAATTCAGGCATTAAACAAACAAGAGCAAGATACAATGCACCAATTGTTGTTAATCTTGTGAGTATTGTGTCTATATATATTGCAGTACTTTCTCCAGGCCTTATACCTGGAATAAATCCACCATATTTTCTTAAGTTTTCTGCCGTTTCAGTAGGATTAAAAGTTATAGAAGTATAAAAAAAAGTAAAAAATATTATTCCTGATGCATATAGCAACATATATAAAGGTTGTCCTTGAGAAAAATATGATGAAATGTTTAAGAATGTTTCATTTTGAGAAACATTAAAGTTTGAGAATGTTACTGGTAACAATAATAATGCTGAAGCAAAGATTGCAGGTATTACACCTGCAGAATTAATTTTTAAAGGTAAATGTGAAGAATCTCCTCCATACATTTTGTTACCCATTTGTCTTTTAGGATAATTTATAAGAATTTTTCTTAATGCTCTTTCCATAAATACTATAAACACTATTGTAGCAACAAGTAGTAGAAATATAAAAATTATCATTACAGTTGAAATTGCTCCAGTTCTTCCTAGTTCAAATGTTGTTACCAACGCTCTAGGGATCTCAGCAACAATTCCTGAAAAAATTATTAATGAAATACCATTACCAATTCCTCTTTGTGTTATTTGTTCGCCGAGCCACATTAAAAATATAGTTCCAGCAACAATTGTTGTAACAGTTGAAATTTTAAAAAATATTCCCGGATTTATAACTAGATCTGCTGAGGACTCCAATCCAACTGCTAATCCATATCCTTGTATAGTTGCTAATAAAACAGTTCCATATCTTGTTATTTGAGTAATTTTTTGTCTTCCTACTTCACCTTGAGCTTTTAAATTTTTAAAATATTCCGAAACTCCAGTAAGTAATTGGACTATAATTGAAGATGATATATATGGCATTATTCCAAGAGCAAAAATTGCCATTCTACTTACAGCACCCCCTGCGAAAACATTGAACATTCCCAATAAACCTTTTTGATTTCCCTCCATCATTATTTGAAGTTGTTCGGGGTCAATTCCTGGAAGAGGAACAAAAGTACCTAATCTATAAACAGCAAGGATAAAAAGTGTAAATAGTATTCTATTTCTTAAATCGTTAGATTGTGTTGAGGCACTCATTATTTCACTTGATTTTTAATAGTAATTTGTCCACCAGCTTTTTCAATCTTCTCTTTAGCGTTCTTTGAAGAATAATCTACTTCAATATCAATTTTAGAATTCAAATCACCATTTGATAATATTTTAAATTTACTAATTGATTTTCTAAACAATTTAGATTTTTTAAATGTATTAATATTTATTTTTGCATCCGCACTAATTTTTTTAGTATCAATCAATTTTTGTAAATCACTAAGATTTATTATAGCTACACCCTTCTTGCTAGCTATAGGGTTAAATCCTCTTTTAGGAAGTCTTCTGTATAATGGCATTTGACCACCCTCAAAACTCTTAATGGCTACACCAGATCTTGATTTTTGTCCTTTCACTCCTCTACCAGAAGTTTTTCCTTTACCAGAACCTATGCCTCTTCCAACTCGAATTTTTTTTGTTTTAATATTTTTTAATGTATTTAAAGATGTCATCATCCTCTTTTTTCAATTATCTCTGATATTTTTTTATTTCTTAAATTTGATATATTTTTTGGTGAATTTTGTTTTGATAAAGCTTTTATACATGCCCTTATTACATTATGTGGATTTGCTGTTCCTAAAGATTTAGCTACAATATCTTTTATTCCTAGAACTTCGCATACAGCCCTAACTGGACCACCTGCAATAATACCAGTCCCTTTGGGTGCAGATCTTAGCTTAATTTTTCCAGCTCCATCTTTTCCATAAATATCGTGATGTATTGTTCTTCCATCTCTTAAAGGTATCTGAATTAATTTCCGTCTGGCTAGTTCGTTTGCTTTTTTGATTGCATCAGGTACTTGTTTTGCTTTCGCATGTGCAATTCCAATTTTTCCATTTTGATTTCCCACAACAACAAGTGCAGAAAAACCAAACCTTCTTCCACCTTTCACAACTTTTGTGATTCTATTTATATGAACTAATTTTTCAACAAATTCTGTATTTTTTTCCATAATTTAAAATTCCATTCCATTTTTTCTTAATGTTTCAGCAAAAATTTTAACCCTACCATGATATTTATAAATTCCTCTATCAAAGTAAATTTTTTTAATATTTTTTTCATTTGCTTTCTTTGCCAGCATTTCAGCAACAATAGTTGATAGTTCAGATTTATTTTTTTTTTGCCCTTTAATTTCTTTATCAATTGATGAGGCGGAAACTAAGGTAATATTTTTAACATCATCTATTATTTGAGCGCTTATATTTTTCGTAGATCTTGAAACACTTAATCTGTATCTATCTTTTGATACACTTTTAAGTTTTTTTCTTATTCTAAATTTTTTTCTTTCTGTTGTATTTAATCTCATTATTTTTTCTTACCTTCTTTTCTTAAAATATATTGACCCTTTTCCTTTATACCTTTTCCTTTGTAAGGCTCGGGTGGCCTAATACTTTTGATTTGAGAAGCAACCATACCAACTTGTTGTTTATTTGATCCACTTATTTTTAATGTTGTTTGTTTTTCGACAGCTATTTTAATACCTTCTGGAATATCGTAATTAATGTCGTGACTAAACCCTAGCTGCATATTTAAAATATTTCCTTTAAGAGCGGCTCTAAAACCAACTCCAGTAAGTTCAAGTATTTTTTCATAACCGCTACTTGCACCAATAATGGCATTATTAAGTAAGCTTCTATTCATTCCCCATAATCTTTTAGATGTATCATCAAGTTTTTTTGGTTTTATAGATACGTCTTTACCTTCTGTAATATTAAGTTCAAACATTTCTAAATCTAATTTAATTGATTGCTTGCCTAATGGTCCTTCAACATTAACTGTGCTGCCAGTTAATAAAACTTTTACTTTTTCTGGTATGGGTATGTTTATTTTTCCTATTTTAGACATTAAAATACCTTACAAATAATTTCACCACCAAGTTTTTTCTTTCTTGCATCGATATCTGTCATTACACCTTGTGGAGTAGATATTATAGCTATACCAAGACCATTATTAATTTTTGGAAGACTACTTGCGCTAGAAAATATTCTTCTCCCTGGTTTGGAAATTCTTTCAATAGTATTTATAACTGGATTTCCAGAATTATATTTTAAATTAATTTCAATTAAAGGTTTTTTTTCATCATTGATTTTATAATCTATAATATAGCCTTCAGATTTTAACACATCAGCAATTTTGGCTTTAAATTTTGATGATGGTAATGAAACTTTTCTATGATTTCTCACTTGAGCATTTTTAATTCTTGCTAACATATCTCCAATTGGATCACTTAAACTCATATTTTCCTTTCTACCAACTCGATTTTACCATTCCAGGAATTTTACCTTCTAAACCAAGTTGTCGAAGGGCTATTCTTGAAATTTTTAATTTTCTATATACTCCATGTGGTCTGCCTGTAATTTGACATCTATTCATAACTCTAATTTTTGCAGAATTTCGTGGTAATTTTGACAATTTTTGTTGAGCTTTAAATCTTTCTTCTAGAGATAATTTTTTATCCATTATTATTTTTTTTAACTTCATTCTTTTTTTATAAAATTTATCTGATAATTTTATTCTCTTATTGTTCTTGTTAATTGCACTCAATTTAGCCATTAATTACTCCTTTTTTCTCTGAATGGAAAATTTAAATGTTTTAATAATTCAAAACTATGTTCAACTTTTTGAGATTTAATAACAATTGTTATGTCTAAACCTCTAATTTTATCAACTTTATCAAAATTTACCTCTGGAAAAATAATGTGCTCTTTTACACCAAAAGTATAATTTCCGTATTTATCAAAGCCGTTAGGACTTAATCCTCTAAAATCCTTTATTCTAGGTAAGGCTATATTTGTTAACCTATCAATAAATTCGTACATTTTATTTTTTCTTAATGTTACCTTCAAACCAGAGTTAGTATTTTTTCTAGTTTTAAAATTTGCAATAGATTTCTTAAATTTAGTTACAACAGGCATTTGACCTGTAATGTTTGCTAGATCTTCTTGACAGGATTTCAAAATTTTTTGATCATTTCCATCAAGACCTAAACCCATATTTAAAACAATTTTTTGTATTTTTGGACCCATATATAAATTTTTATAACCAAACTTTTCCTTTAATGCTGGCTCAATATCTTTAGTTACAGTTAATTTTAATCTAGGTATCATTATTTTTTAGCCTCATTTTTATTTTTGGTATCAAAAATTGCTAGGTTTGAGAGATGTATAAAGTTTTCTTTTGAAACTATTCCACCTTTCTTTTCTTTTGTAGTTTTCACATGTTTTTTTACCATGTTAATACCTTTAACTTTCGCCCTATTATTTTTTCTATCAATTTCAATGACATCACCATCTTTATTTTTATCCTTACCAGTCAGAATCTTTACTTTAATACCTTTTTTAATCATTATAATACCTCTGGTGCCAACGAAATTATTTTCATTTGACCTCTATTCCTTAATTCTCTGGTAACTGGTCCAAAAATTCTAGTGCCTATAGGCTCCCCTTTATCATCTGTCAGAACAGCTGCATTGTTATCAAATCTTACTTTGGATCCATCATTCCTGTGAATTCCTTTTTTAACTCTAACAACAACAGCTTTATGAACCGCACCTTTTTTAACCTTTCCTTTTGGAATTGCTTCTTTGACTGCTACGACGATAGTATCACCAATACTCGCATATCTTCTTTTAGATCCACCTAACACTTTTATGCATTCAATCTTTTTTGCACCAGTGTTATCAGCTACGAATAATTCTGTCTGAACTTGTATCATTTGGAAACTCCTATCACTTCAAATTTTTTCGACTTTGAGTGAGGTTTGCACTCTTGTATCGATACTTGATCGCCGTTTTTATATTTATTCTCTTCGTCATGAACACTATATTTTTTTCTAGCTTTAATTACTTTTTTTAATACTGGATGTTGATATTTTCGCTCAACTAAAACTGTAATAGTTTTATTTGGCTTATCGCTGACAACTATTCCATTTAATATTTTTTTAGGCATTTTTTCTCACTACTAATGTTTTTAATCTTGCAATATTCCTCTTTGTTTCGCTAATTTTTGATGGACTTTTTATCTGACCATTAATTTTTTGAAATCTAAAGTTAAAAAGATCTTTTTTTAATTTTTCAATATCTTTTAAAGCTTGTTCTTTTGTCATTTTTTTGATCTCACTTTTTTTCATTTATATTCTCTTAATAAATTTACATTTAATTGGCAGTTTTGCCGAAGCTTTATATAAAGCCTCTCTAGCAATTTCTTCTGTTACGCCATCAACCTCAAATAAAATTCTTCCTGGTTTAACTCTGCATGCCCAAAATTCAGGTGAACCTTTTCCTTTACCCATTCTTACCTCTGTAGGTTTTTTTGAAACAGGTATATTAGGAAACATTCTTGTCCAAACTCTGCCTTGTCTTTTCATGTGCCGCGTTAATGCTACTCTAGCTGCCTCTATCTGTCTGGATATAATTCTTTCTGGCTGAATTGCTTTCAATCCAAATGAACCATAATTCATAGCATTACATCTGGAAGCATTGCCGTGAATCCTTCCTTTGTGTGCTTTTCTAAACTTTGTTCTAGTTGGTTGTAACATTATTATGCTTTGTTCCTTTCTTGGCTGAACTCTTTTGTAAAAATTTCTCCTTTATATATCCAAACTTTTATTCCAATTATTCCATAGGTGGTTAAAGCTTCCGCTTCAGCATAATCAATGTCTGCTCTTAAAGTATGGGATGGAATACTTCCATCTCTTAACCATTCTGTTCTTGCAATTTCGTTTCCACCAAGTCTTCCACTACAAGACACTTTAATTCCTTTAGCTCCTAATCTTAATGCAGATTGCATTGCTCTTTTCATTGCTCTCCTATATGAAACACGTTTGACTAATTGTTGAGCAATGTTCTCGGCAACTAAAAATGAATTTGTTTCAGGTTTTTTAACCTCCTTAATATTTAATACGATTTCATTTGCGCTCAATCTTGATAATTTCCCTTTAATTTTCTCTATATCACTCCCCTTTTTTCCAATTACAAATCCAGGTCTGGATGTATAAATTGTTACGAAACATTTTTTTGCTGATCTCTCTATCATTACTTTTGAAACTCCTGAATTGATAACATTTTTTTTGATGAATTCTCTAATTTTAAAATCTTCAATTAAATAATTTCCAAAATCTTGTTTTTTTGCATACCAAACAGAATCCCATCCTCTATTGATACCCAATCTTAAACCTACTGGATTAACCTTTTGTCCCATGTTCCTTCTCTTTTTGTTTCATTTGCTCACTCAAAACTATTGTTACGTTTGAGTATGGTTTCATAATTTCGGCAGCACGGCCTTTTGCTCTAGCTCTAAATCTTTTCATTATTACTTGTTTTCCACAGAAAGCTTCTTTAACTACTAAATTGTCTATATCATATTGAAAATTGTTTTCAGCGTTCGCAATAGCAGATGAGATTGTTTTCTTTACATCTTTAGATATTCTCTTTTCAGAGAAAGATAAATCTCTAATCGCAATATCTACTTTTTTACCAACTATTGATTTGAGTATAGGTTTTAACTTTCTTACACTAGACCTTACGTTCTTATTTATTGACCTAACTTGTTTTAAATCTATATCTTTGTTTTTACTCATATTTATTTCTTATCAGCTCCCTTAGCTCCACCCTCAACTTTCGCTTTTTTATCAGCTGGTGTATGACCAAAAAACTGCCTTGTTGGAGCAAATTCTCCAAATTTGTGTCCTACCATGTCTTCAGATACAGTTATTGGTATAAATTTTTTACCGTTATAAATTAAAAAACTAAATCCTACAAAGTCAGGTATTATTGTAGACTTTCTAGACCAGGTTTTAATTGGTTTTTTATTAGGATCGTTTTTAATTTTTTCAACTTTTTTAATTAAACTTTCCTCAACAAACGGTCCTTTCCAAACAGATCTTGCCATAAATTAAGCTCTCTTCTTCTTTCTTCTTCTTATTATAAATTTATCAGTTCGCTTATTATCTCTAGTTTTTAATCCTTTAGCTGATTGTCCAGTTGGAGAAACAGGATGCCTACCACCGGCAGATTTTCCTTCGCCACCACCATGTGGGTGATCTACTGGATTTTTAACAACCCCTCTAGTATGTGGTCTTCTTCCCAACCACCTTGATCTGCCAGCTTTACCAATTTTAATGTTTTTTTGATCTGGATTAGATAATACTCCAATTGTAGCCAACGCTCTTGAATCTATTTTTCTAACTTCACCTGAAGTCATTTTTATAATTGAGTAATTTCCATCAATACCTGAAATCGTTACAGAAGAACCAGCTGCTCTTGCTATTTTACCACCGGCACCTGGCTGTATTTCAACATTATGTATATCAATACCAACTGGAATATCTTGTAATGGTAAACAATTTCCTGTTTTAATTTCTGATGATGAACCATTTTCAATATAATCACCAACTTTTATTTTTTGTGGAGCAAGATAATAAAATTTTTCATTGTCTTCAAACTTAACTAGCATTATGTGGCAAGATCTGTTTGGATCGTATTCAATTCTTTCCACAATCGCTTTCATATCGTTTTTTTTTCTATAAAAATCAATTTTTCTATATTTGTGCTTATGTCCACCACCATGATTTCTTGAAGTTATTCGACCATAATTATTTCTTCCTTTTGAAGAATAATTTGCACTTGTTAATGGCTTATAAGGCTTACCTTTCCATAAACCCTCTCTACTCGTTAGAATAGTGCCTCTAGTGGATTTAGTGTAAGGTTTGAATATTTTTAAAGCCATAAATTAAATTCCTGTTGTTAAGTCAATATTTTGACCTTTTTTAAGGGTAATGATAGCTTTTTTAAAACCCTTTTTTTTAACTTTTTTTCCTCTAGTAGATTTAATTAGTGTTTTTTTATTAATAATATTAATTTTTGTTACATTGACTTTAAAAATTTTTTCAATTGATCCTTTTAAAGTTTTTTTATTAGCACTTTGAGGTACCTTAAAAATAATTTTATTTTGTTCTGACAAATTTGTTGATTTTTCAGTTACAACAGGAAATAAGATTTTATCGTACAAGCTAAGTTTATCCATTATTGATACCTTTTTTCCAATTCTTTAACTGAACTTTCAGTAAAAATAATTTTTTTATATTTAACTAAATCAAATGCACTGAAATGATTTGCATCTGTTAATTTGACATTAGGAATATTTCTAGTTGACCTTAAAATGTTATCTTTTGATTTTGAATCTACAATTAGTAATGAGTTATTTGCATCAAACTTCTTTAAAAACTGAGACATTTCTTTTGTTTTTTCAATTTTTTTAGCAAAATCTTCAAAAATAATTACGTTATTTGATTTATTTTTTTCAGTTATCAGTGAGGCTATACTCATTTTTTTTTCACTCTTATTTAACTTTCTAGTTTTGTATTTATCTTGGCCCTTTGGTCCATGAGCTATACCTCCACCAACAAATATAGGCGCTTTTTTACTAGAGTGTCTTGCATTACCGGTCCCTTTTTGTGAATAGATTTTAGATGTTGAGCCTGTAATCTCATTTCTTTGCTTTGTCTTTGCTTTTCTACCTTTAAAGTTTGCATTCAATTTGTAAATAACACCACTTACTAATTGATTGTTAACTTTGGCACTAAATATTTTATCAAGTACCTCTATGCTCTGTTTATTTCCGTCAATGCTTAGTTTGTCTATTTTCATTTACTTCTTTTTTTTGTCCGCTGTTTTCTTTTGTTTTTCAATTTGCTCAATTTTATCATTTATTGACATTCGACTAATATTTTTGACTGATTTTCTAATTAAAACTTCAGTATTTTTTGATCCAGGAATTGATCCTTTTAAGTATAGCAAATTATTATCTTTATCAGTTTTAATAACTTCAATATTTTGTATAGTTCTCATTTTATCTCCCATATGACCAGCCATTTTTTTTCCTTTAAAAACTTTACCTGGGTCTTGTCTTTGCCCTGTAGATCCATGAGATCTGTGAGAAATTGAAACACCGTGAGTAGCTCTTAATCCTCCAAAGTTGTGTCTTTTCATTGCACCGGCAAAACCTTTACCAATTGTCTTAGATTTAACATCAACAAACTTAACATTCTCAAATATTTCTAATCCGATTTCATTTCCTTCTTTAAAATTCTCAATATTTTCTAACCTAAATTCTTTAAGAGTTTTTTTTGGCTCTGTATTTTTTTTTGCAAAATAACCTTTCATAGCTTTAGTTAATTTTGAGTTTTTAATTTTTCCAAATCCTATTTGGACTGCACTATATCCACGGTTTTCTTTGTTTATAACGCTTATTATTCTTCCAGTTTCCATTTTCAATACAGTGACTGGAACTGATTGACCTGTTTTAAAAAATTCTCTAGACATTCCTATTTTTTTTCCAATTAAAGCCAAATTATCCATTATATTTTTATCTCCACATCTACACCTGATGCTAAATCAAGTTTCATTAGTGCTTCAACTGTTGCAGGTGTAGGTTCAATAATATCAATTAATCTTTTATGAGTTCTGGTTTCAAATTGTTCTCTACTTTTTTTATCAATATGTGGTGATCTTAATACAGTATATCTCTCTATTTTTGTAGGTAGGGGAATTGGACCTTTGATATTTGCTCCTGTTCTTTTAACAGTATTTACGATTTCCTCTGTAGACTGATCCAATACTTTATTATCGTAAGCTCTTAATTTTATTCTAATATTTTGTTTATCCATAGTTAACCTGTTTTCTTAATAACCTCATCTTGAACATTTTGTGGAACCTTATCGTAATGATCAAAAAACATTGAGTATTGAGCTCTACCTTGTGACATTGATCTTAAACTGTTTATATAACCAAACATATTTGCTAATGGCACCATAGCAGTTATTACTGTTGCGTTACCTCTTTGCTCCTGTGTACTTATTTGACCTCTTCTACTATTTAAATCACCTATTACATCTCCCATATAGTCTTCAGGTGTTACTACTTCTACTCTCATAACTGGTTCTAAAAGCTTTAGAGTTCCTCGAGCACATGCTTCTTTAAAACATTGTCTTGAAGCTAGTTCAAAAGCTAATACACTTGAATCGACATCATGATGCAAACCATCAAGGATTGTAACCTTATAATCAATAAGTGGAAATCCAGCCAAGATTCCACCATCTGCTATTGTTTCAACACCTTTCTCTACACCAGGTATAAACTCTTTTGGAATGGCTCCACCTTTAATTTTGCTTTCAACTTCTCTACCTTTACCTGGTTCTAGTGGTTCAACAGATAATTTTACTCTGGCAAACTGTCCGGCTCCTCCACTTTGTTTTTTATGTGTATAATCAAACTCAGCGGCATTTAATATTGTTTCTCTATAGGCAACTTGAGGAGCTCCTACATTTGCTTCAACTTTGAATTCTCTTTTCATTCTATCAACTATAATATCTAGATGTAATTCACCCATTCCTTTAATAATAGTTTGTCCTGACTCTTCATCTGACGAAACTCTAAATGATGGATCCTCTTTAGCTAATCTTCCTAATGCTTCTCCCATTTTCTCTTGGTCAGCTTTTGATTTTGGCTCAACTGCAATTTCTATAACTGGATCTGGAAATTCCATTGGCTCGAGTAATACCGGAGTTTCTTTATTTGCTAAAGTATGACCAGTTATTGTATTTTTTAATCCTGCAAGGGCAACTATATCACCTGCGCTTGCTTCTTTAATGTCTTCTCTTGAATTGGCATGCATTAGAAGCATTCTTCCAACTCTTTCTTCTTTATCTGAAGATGTATTATAAACTCCAGTCCCAGATTTAACTGTACCTGAGTAAATTCTGATAAATGTAAGACTTCCAACAAATGGATCAGTTGCTACTTTAAAAGCTAAAGCAGAAAAAGGAGCGCTATCTTCAAACTTCATTTCAATTTTTTCTTCTGATCCGGGTTTTGTTCCCATTATAGATCCAAGATCCTCTGGACTTGGTAAGTAATCTACAACAGCGTCTAATAATGGTTGGACACCTTTATTTTTAAAAGCAGAACCTGTTAAAACAGGTACGAATTCAAAATTTAAACATCCTTTTCTTACACATTTTATTAAATCTTCCATTTTAATTTCTTCACCACCTAAATAAGCTTCCATTAATTTTTCATCTTGCTCAACGGCTGTCTCTACTAGTTCTTGTCGATATTTTTCACAAATTTCTTTTAGATCTTCTGGGATTTCTTTTTCTTCCCATTCCGCTCCAAGATCCTCGTTTTTCCATACAATTGCTTTCATTTTAACTAAATCAACAACTCCTTTTAATGAAGCTTCTATTCCTATTGGAACCTGCATAACTAGAGGTTTAGCTCCAAGTCTATCTTTAATCATATCTACGCATCTAAAAAAATCTGCACCAGTTCTATCAAGTTTATTAACGAAACAAATTCTAGGAACTTTGTACTTATCAGCTTGTCTCCAAACTGTTTCGGATTGAGGCTCAACACCAGCAACTCCATCAAAAACAGCAACTGCACCATCTAAAACTTTTAAAGATCTTTCAACTTCAATTGTAAAATCAACATGGCCCGGGGTATCGATAATATTAATTCTATGTTCTCTCCAAAAACAAGTGGTCGCGGCCGAGGTAATAGTAATCCCTCTTTCCTGCTCTTGTTCCATCCAATCCATCGTTGCAGCGCCATCATGTACTTCACCAATTTTATGACTTTTACCTGTGTAGTATAAAATTCTTTCTGTGGTTGTAGTTTTGCCAGCATCGATGTGAGCCATGATACCAATATTTCTATATTTATTTAATGAGTGAGTTTTTGACATATTTCTTACCATCTAAAATGTGCAAAAGCTTTGTTAGACTCTGCCATTTTATGTGTATCTTCTTTCTTTTTTATTGCTGATCCTCTATTTTGATAAGCATCAAATATTTCATTAAATAGTTTATCAGACATTTTTTTATCTTTTCTTTTTCTAGATGCATCTATTATCCATCTTAATGCTAATGCTTGTGATCTTTTAGCCTTAACTTCAACTGGAACTTGATATGTGGCACCCCCAACTCTTCTTGATCTAACTTCGACTGATGGTCTTACATTATTTATTGCATCATTAAATACTGTTAAAGGCTCGTCTTTTGATTTTGATTTTATTTTATCAATTGCATCATAAACTATTTTTTCTGCAATAGTTTTTTTACCATCTAGCATTATTGAATTTATTAACTTTGGTATTATTACTGATTTAAATTTTGGATCTACTATAGGAATTTTTTTTGGAGCTTTTCTTTTTCTAGACATCTTTATTTACCTTTTTTTGTTCCATATAAAGAACGTCTTTGTTTTCTATTGGCAACTCCTTGGGTATCTAAATTACCACGAAGTATATGATATCTAACACCAGGTAAATCTTTAACTCGTCCACCTCTTATTAGTACTACAGAGTGTTCTTGCAAATTATGTCCTTCTCCAGGTATATACGCTGTGACTTCAAAACCATTTGATAATCTAACTCTCGCAACTTTTCTTAATGCTGAGTTCGGTTTCTTTGGAGTTGTTGTGTAAACTTTTACACAAACACCTCTTTTTAAAGGTTGTTTTTGCAGTGCAGGAACTTTATTCCTAGCGATCTGTTTTTCTCTTCCTTTTCTTAACAACTGGTTAATAGTTGGCATAAAATTCTATATTAGTTTGATTTTAGATGAAATAACTGTCAGGTTATTTGTGGCAGCGTTTAGTGCACTAGTCACTACATTCCAACCAAAAACACGCACAAAATACTATAGAAATTCCATTTGTCAAATTAAAAGACATGGAAAAATGACGAATTTTTATTGATTTATAGGGCTTTCTGCTTGCTCAATCTTCTCGTTCTCAGCAATGAATTTTTCATCGTCTAAACGAGCTTTCTTGTTCCACAAATTTTTAACAGATCCAGTTCCAGCAGGAACTAATCGACCAACAATTACATTTTCTTTTAATCCTGATAGTTTATCTACTTTACCTTTAATCGCAGCATCTGTTAAAACTCTTGTTGTTTCTTGGAAGGAAGCAGCTGAAATAAATGACTCTGTTTGAAGTGAAGCTTTAGTTATTCCCATTAAAACTCTTTCTCCTACAGCTGGATTTTTACCATCTTTAATTAACTGCTCATTCATATTTTCAAATCTTATTCTATCGATAATTTCTCCAGGAAGTAATGAGCTGTCACCTTGTGTTTTAACTTCAATTTTTTTCAACATTTGTCTTAAAATAACTTCAATGTGCTTATCATTGATAATTACACCTTGGAGTCTATAGACATCTTGAACTTGGTTAACAAAGTATTCAGTTAATTCTTCTATACCCAATATTCTTAGAATATCATGAGGTAATGGTTGACCATCTAACAGATACTCACCTTTTTTTATTTTTTCTCCTTGATTAAAATTAATATGTTTTCCTTTTGGAATTAAATAACTTGAAGTATCACCATTTTCAGATTCAATTGTTACTCTTTGCTTACCTCTTACCTCTTTACCAAATATTACTTTACCATCATTCTCTGCGATAATTGCGCTATCTTTTGCTTTTCTTGCTTCAAATAATTCAGCTACTCTCGGTAGACCTCCTGTAATATCTTTAGTTTTTGTTGTTTCTTTGGGTAGTCTAGCTATTACATCTCCAGCTGAAATTTTTTGACCATCTTTAACAGATAATATTGAGTCTGGAACTAAGTAGTATCTTGCTTCATTATCATCGGCTTTTTTAACAACATTTCCTTTTGCATCTCTTAAAGTAATTCTAGGTTTTAAATCAGTATTTTTAGATTGAGTTTTCCAATCAACAACTGCTTTAGTAGAAATTCCAGTTGCATCATCTGTTGTTTCTGCGATTGATACACCATCAATCAAATCCACATAATTTGCTATTCCATCTTTTTCAGCAATAACTGGTGTTGTATATGGGTCCCACTCACATATTTTTGAACCTTTTTTAACTTTATCTCCACTCTCAAAAAAAAGTTTTGATCCATATGGAACCTTATATGCGGCGACTTGTAATCCATTGTCATCTTCTATTGATAATTCGGTATTTCTTCCCATTACAATTAAATTCTTCTTTGAATCTAATAATAAGTTTGTATTTACAATCTTTAATATTCCATCATTATTTGATACAATTTGAGAATCTTGTTTAACTGAAGCTGTTCCACCAACGTGGAAAGTTCTCATTGTAAGCTGTGTTCCTGGCTCACCTATAGATTGGGCTGATATCATTCCAATCGCTTCACCAACATGCACCATTTTACCTCTTGATAAATCTCTTCCGTAACAGGTAGCACATACGCCTTCTTTCAAACTACATGTCATTACTGAGTAAACATTCAAGTTTTTTACACCCGCAGAGTCTATTTTTTCGCATGCAGCTTCATCAATCATGCTATTCTTTTTAATTAAAACTTCACCTGTTAAAGGATTTTTTACGTCTTTTGCTGTTACTCTCCCTAGAGCTCTTTCTGACAAGCTAACCATTATGTTTCCACCTTCCAAAACTTCAGTTAGTTTTATGTAGCTTGGATTATCACATTTTACTTGAGTGATAGTTAAATCTTGAGCAACATCACAAAGTCTTCTCGTTAAATATCCAGAACTTGCTGTTTTTAATGCAGTATCAGCTAGTCCTTTTCTTGCACCATGAGTAGAGTTAAAATATTCTAGAGCAGTTAAACCTTCTTTAAAATTTGATGTTATTGGAGACTCTATAATTTCTCCAGATGGTTTTGCAATTAAACCTCTCATACCTGCTAATTGCTTCATTTGTGCTGCAGAACCTCTTGCTCCACTGTCTGCCATCATAAATACTGAATTAATTTTTAGACCATCTTCTGTCATCTCTGTAGCAGAAATTCTTTTCATCATTTCAGATGCAACTTTATCCGTACATTTTGACCAAGCATCAATAACTTTATTATATTTTTCACCTCTAGTTATTAATCCCTCTGCGTATTGGTTTTCATAATCCGATATTAATTTTTTTGTCTCATCAATTAATTGCTGTTTGTTATCTGGAATTACTAGATCATCTTTACCAAATGATATTCCAGCTTTAAATGCATGTTTAAATCCTAGATCTTTTAATTTGTCGCAAAATATTACTGTACTTTTCTGTCCAGAAAATCGGAAAACATGATCAATAACCTCAGAAACTATTTTCTTAGGCAATAATCTGTCAACTAATGCAAATTTATTATTTATATTTTTTGGAATTAAGTTTGCTAATAAAAATCTTCCAGCTGTACTAATATGTTTTTCATATTTAGTATTACCCTTTTCATCAACTGTTGCAAATCTTGAGACAATTCTTGAATGAACTTTAATTTGACCAATTTCTAATGCATGTTCAATCTCTGATGTATTAACAAAATATCCTTCAACTCTGTCAGTTTGATATGGTGGTTGAGAAAGATAGTAAATTCCCAAAATCATATCCTGACTTGGAACAATTATTGGTTTTCCATTTGATGGGCTTAAAATATTATTTGTAGACATCATTAAAACTCTTGCTTCCAGTTGTGCTTCTAAACTCAAAGGTACGTGTACTGCCATTTGATCACCGTCAAAATCAGCATTAAAAGCTGCACATGTTAATGGATGTAATTCAATTGCATTTCCTTCAATTAATTTTGGTTCAAATGCTTGAACACCTAATCTATGTAATGTCGGAGCTCTATTTAATATAACCGGATGCTCTCTTACAATTAATTCTAAAGCATCCCAAACTTCATTTCTCTCTCTTTCGACAAGTTTTTTTGCTTGCTTTATTGTAGAAGCTAATCCAAGTTTATTTAACCTTGCGTATAAAAAAGGTTTAAATAACTCAAGCGCCATTTTTTTTGGAAGCCCACATTCATGTAATTTTAGGTCAGGACCAACAACAATTACTGATCTTCCAGAGTAATCTACTCTTTTACCCAACAAATTTTGTCTGAATCTTCCTTGTTTACCTTTCAGCATCTCTGCTAATGATTTTAGAGGCCTTTTGCCTGTTCCTGTAATAACTCTTCCTCTTCTACCATTATCAAATAAAGCATCTACAGACTCTTGAAGCATCCGTTTTTCATTCCTTACAATGATGTCTGGAGCTTTAAGATCCATCAATCTTTTTAAACGATTATTTCTATTTATAACTCTTCTATATAAATCATTTAAATCAGAAGTAGCAAATCTACCTCCATCTAGTGGCACTAAAGGTCTTAACTCAGGAGGGATCACTGGTATGGTTGTTAAAATCATCCATTCTGGTTTATTTCCAGTCTCTATAAAAGACTCAATTAATTTTAATCTTTTAATTGATCTTTCTTCTGAAACTTTTGATTTTGTTTCTTTAATAGACTTAATCAAAGTTTCTTTTTCTTGATCTAAATCTATTGATTTTAAAATTTCTAGAATTGCTTCGGCTCCAATTCCTGCAGTAAATGATTCTTCTCCATACTCATCTTGATATTTTATAAGTTCTTCTTCCCCTAAAAGCTGGTTTTTCTTAAGTCCTGTTAAGCCTGGTTCAATAACTATAAAGTTTTCAAAATAGAGTACTCTTTCCACCTCTTTAAGTTTCATGTCTATCGCGAGAGATATTCTGCTTGGTAAAGACTTTAAGAACCATATGTGAGCAACTGGAGTTGCTAGATTAATATGGCCCATTCTTTCACGTCTTACATTTGACTTTGTAACTTCAACTCCACATTTTTCACATATAATGCCTCTGAATTTCATTCTTTTGTACTTACCACAAAGACATTCATAATCTTTTATTGGTCCAAATATTCTTGCACAAAATAATCCATCTTTTTCAGGTCTAAAAGTTCTATAATTTATTGTTTCTGGCTTTTTAATTTCTCCATAAGTCCAAGATTTAATCTTTTCTGGACTAGCAAGAGTTATTTTAATGCTATTAAAATTTTGTGCTTCAGAAATTTCTGAGGACTTGAATAGATCTGTTAATTCTTTACTCATATTAATTTAGCTCCACATTTAGCGCTAAAGATTTGATTTCCTTAACCAAAACATTAAATGATTCTGGTATTCCAGATTCAAAATTTTCTTCGCCTTTTACAATTGTTTCATATACTTTTACCCTACCAGCTACATCATCGGACTTAACTGTTAGGATTTCTTGCAATGTATATGAAGCACCATATGCTTCTAACGCCCAAACTTCCATTTCTCCAAATCTCTGACCACCTAGTTGTGCTTTACCTCCTAGCGGTTGTTGGGTCACTAAGCTGTATGGTCCGGTAGATCTTGCATGAATTTTATCTTCTACTAGATGGTGAAGCTTTAACATATAAATTGTTCCAACAGTGACAGATCTATCAAATTTCTCACCAGTTCTTCCATCCCACAGAGTTGTTTGACCAGAATTTGGTAGTTCTGCTAGCTCTAACATTTTTGTAACATCATTTTCTTTAGCGCCATCAAATACAGGTGTGGCTATTGGAACACCGTGTCTTATATTTGAACATAAATCTTCAAATTCTGATTGATTTAGTTTTTCAATATCTTCATCATATATCTCTTTTCCATAAACATTTTTTAAGAATGCTTTAATTTTTTCTGTTTTTTCAATTTTCTTTTGATTTTCATTTACTAATTTATTAAGTTTTTCGCCTAACTCTGTGCAGGACCATCCTAAGTGTGTTTCTAATATTTGACCAACATTCATCCTGCTTGGAACTCCTAACGGATTAAGGACAATATCTACTGGTTTCCCATTTTCTCTGTAGGGCATATCTTCAACTGGAACTATTTTACTTACAACTCCCTTGTTTCCATGCCTTCCTGACATCTTATCTCCAGGTCTCAATCTTCTCTTAATCGCAACGAAAACTTTTACCATTTTCATAACACTGGGTAATAAATCATCCCCTTGTCTAATTTTTAAAACTTTATCCTCAAATCTGTCTTGGATATCTTGTTTTGCGCTATTGTACTGGTCTTTAATTTGAGACAATGAGGAGTGTTTTGCTTTATCTTCAATAGATATTTTAAATAAGTCAGATACAGGTAAATTATTAATCATATCATCAGATATTATTGTATTTGCTTCCACGTCTTTAATTTTCTTATTAATCTTGGTACCATTTAATATAGAAGAAACTCTTTGTTTAATACTTCTCTCTAGTATTTCTTCCTCAACTTTTTTATCCTCTTGAACACTTTCTATTTCTGCTCTCTCAATAGTTATTGATCTTTCATCTTTATCAATACCATGTCTGTTAAAAACTCTTACATCAACTACTATTCCGCCACTTCCGCTAGGCATTTTTAATGATGTATCTGTTACATCTATGGCTTTTTCACCAAATATTGATCTTAATAATTTTTCTTCAGGACCTGATGCAGTATCTCCTTTCGGAGTTACTTTTCCAACCAATATATCTCCCGGTTTAACTTCAGCTCCTATGTAAACTATGCCTGATTCATCTAAATTCTTTAAAGATTCTTCATTAACATTTGGTATGTCTCTTGTTATATCTTCTTCACCTAATTTAGTATCTCTTGCCATTACTTCATATTCCTCGATATGAATAGAAGTAAACACATCATCAGTTACGCATCTTTCTGAGATCAGTATAGAATCTTCAAAGTTATAACCTTGCCAAGGCATGAATGCTACAGTAACATTTTTGCCAAGTGCTAGTTCTCCAACTTTAGTCGATGGACCATCGGCTATGATATCACCAGATTTAACCTTATCTCCAACTCGCACTAATGGTTTTTGGTTTATGCATGTGTTTTGATTAGATCTTTTAAATTTTTGTAAATTATAAATATCTACACCCGATTTAGAATAATCTTTTTCGCTAGACGCTTTAATTACTATTCTTTTACCATCAATTTTATCAACAACTCCGTCACGTCTGGCAACTATTGTTACACCTGAGTCAAGTGCTACATCACTTTCAATTCCTGTTCCAACTAGTGGAGCCTCTGGTTTTAACAAAGGCACTGCTTGTCTCATCATGTTAGAACCCATTAATGCTCTGTTAGCATCGTCATTTTCCAAAAATGGTATTAGAGAAGCTGCTACTGATACAAGTTGCTTTGGAGAAACATCAATGTAATCGATATTATCAGGTTTAGCTAAAATGAAATTTAAGTTTTGTCTGCATGAAACTAATTCTTCGGTAAATTTTCCATTTTTGTCTAATAAAGAATTAGCCTGAGCGATTGTAAATTTGGTCTCTTCCATAGCTGACAAATATTCAATGTTATTTTGTACGACACCATCTTTTACTTTTTTATAAGGACTTTCGATAAAGCCATATTTGTTTATTTTTGAGTAAGTAGAGAGGCTATTTATTAATCCTATGTTTGGTCCCTCGGGTGTCTCTATAGGACAAATTCTGCCATAGTGAGTAGGATGAACGTCTCTAACCTCAAATCCCGCCCTTTCTCTTGTTAAACCACCTGGACCTAATGCAGAAACTCTTCTTTTGTGAGTTATTTCTGATAGTGGATTAGTTTGATCCATAAATTGTGATAATTGAGATGTTGCAAAGAAATCTTTTAAAGAAATCGTAAGAGGTTTAGCATTTATTAAATCCTGTGGCATTGCAGATTCAACATCTAATGTTGTCATTTTTTCTTTAATTGCTCTTTCCATTCTGTAGACACCTATACGAGCTTGATTTTCTACCAATTCTCCCACAGATCGCACTCTTCTATTGCCCAAGTGATCAATATCATCAACTTCATCTTTACCATCTCTGAGGTCTAGCATTTTTTGAATAATTGCAAGTATGTCGTCGTTTCTTAAAATTGTAATTTTATCAGAACAGGATAATTCTAAACGAGAATTCATTTTTACTCTTCCCACATCAGATAAATCATATCTATCAGAACTAAAGAATAGATTGTTGAATATTTGAGTAGCTATTTCTATAGTAGGAGGCTCACCAGGTCTTAAAACTTTATATATTTCTGTTATTGCATCATTTTTACTCTCATTTTTATCGTTAAAAATACTCAGTAATAAATATGGGCCCTTACTTATTGGATTTGTTCTAGAAATATCTAATGCTTTGATGTCAGCTTCAATTATTTTGCCAATTATAGTTTCATTTAACTCTGTTCCAATTTTAAATATATCTTCACCAACGGTAATATCTCTATGCAAGAATTTTCCATACAAAGACTCACTAGAAACAAAAATTTCTTTTAAACCATCATTTGAAAGTTTTTTTGCAGTTAAAAAATTTATTTTTTCACCGAGTTTTACAACTGTTTTATTGCTTTTCGCGTCTATTACTTCCTCAGAAAAATTTTTAGCTTTATAGTTTTCTGGATCAAACTTTGTTTTCCATTTATTTAAGCTTTTATCATAACTTAAAGTTTCTTTTTGATAAAATTCATCGACAATATCATTTTTTGAATATCCCAAAGCTTGTAGTAATGTAGAAACTAATATTTTCTTTTTTCTATCTATTCTGAAATATAATAAATCCTTAACATCAAACTCAAAATCTAACCATGATCCACGATTTGGTATAACACGACAATTAAATAATAATTTACCACTTGCGTGAGATTTACCTTTGTCATGATCAAAAAATACACCAGGACTTCTATGCATTTGATTTACTACAACTCTTTGCACACCATTGGTAATAAATGTTCCACTATTAGTCATCATAGGGACTTCGCCCATATAAACTTCTTGTTCTTTTGCTGATAAAATATCTTTAGTATTATTTTCTTGATCTATTTCATAAACTACTAATCGTAGTGTACACTTTAAAGCTGCAGAATAAGTCAAACCTCTGGCAATACATTCTTCGACATCAAATTTTGGTTTCTCTAATTTATATGAAACGTACTCTAATGTTGCTTTATCATTTAAATCTTCAATCGGGAAAATACTTTTAAAAACTCTATCAAAACCTTTTACAAGATGTTGCTCAACATCTTGTTTAAATTCTGTAAGTTCTTTATATGAATTTTTTTGAACTTCTATAAGATTTGGAATAGATAAACTCTCTTTTAGCTTACCAAAACTTTTTCTAATATTTTTCTTTTCTGTAAAAGATAATTGCATCTCAACTACTGATTAAATAAATTTAACCAGCTAAAAATCCTATCTAATTTATTTTAGTTCTACTTTTGCGCCTGCTGCTTCGAGTTTTTGCTTAATCTCTTCTGCTTCTTTTTTATTAACACCTGTTTTGACTTCTTTCGGTGCACCTTCAACTAAATCTTTTGCTTCTTTAAGACCTAAAGCAGTAATTGCTCTAACTTCTTTAATAACATTTATTTTTTTATCACCTGCAGCTGTAAGCATAATCGTAAATTCGTCTTTTTCCTCAGCTGGTGCTGCTCCACCTGCTGCTGCTGGTGCTGCTGCTACAGCTGCTGCTGCAGTAACTCCCCATTTTTCTTCTAGTTGTTTTGAAAGTTCAGCTGCTTCAACAACAGTTAAACTTGATAAGTCATCTATAATTTTATTTAAGTCAGCCATATTAAATCTTGTCCCTGGTTATTTTTTTGATTTTTCGAGCGCTAAAATAGCGATTTTTGACGCCGGCGCAAGTAAAATACTTGCTATTTTTTGTGCTGGAGACCTCAATATTCCTACTATTTTAGCTCTAGCTTCATCTAATGAAGGTAGAGTAGCTACATTTTTGACGCCTGCAACGTCTAATATATCGGATCCCATGATTCCACCTAGAATCTTTAGGTTTTCATTTTCTTTGGAGAAATTTGTTAAAATTTTTGCAGAGGTTATTGCATCTTCGGAGAGTGCTACCGCAGTTGGGCCTGAAAACAAATTAGACAGATCTTTACATCTGGTTTTTTCCAACGCTAATTTTGTTATTCTATTATTTGTAATTTTAAATTTTATTCCGTGTTCTCTCATTTTAGCTCTCAGGTCATCGAGTTGACTCATGGTTAAACCCTGATAATGAGTTACAATTACAGCTTCAGACATTTCAAACTGATTTGTCATATCAGAAATATATTTTTTCTTTTGTTCCTTATTCATCATAACTAAATACTCTTACCTAATTTGATTTTGTATGAAACACCCATCGTTGAGGTTAGGAAAATTTGTTTAATCAAATCTCCCTTAATTGTATTATTTAACTTTTCTTTCTCTAATGCATCGATCACTGCATTAAAATTCTTTATTAATTTATCGTCTGCAAAAGATTTATTTCCTATACTCACACCTATATTTCCATCTTTATCATTTCTTAATTCAACTTGACCGGATTTTGCATCATTTACAGCTTTTTTCACATCGTTAGTTACTGAGCCTAATTTAGGATTTGGCATTAGTCCTTTTGGACCAAGAACTTTTCCTAATTTTGAAAGTTTAATCATCATACCAGGTGTACATATTAATTTTTCAAAATTTATATTACCTGACTTAATTTCATCTATAAGTTCATCGCCACCTACAACTTCAGCTCCTGAATCTTTTGCTTCTTGAAATTTATTCTCCTCACAAACAACACCCACTTTTACTTTTTTTGAACTTCCACCAGGTAAATTAATAACTGTTCTAATATTGATCTCGTTTTTCTTTTGCTTATTATTTATTTGCAAACTTAGATCTAAAGATTCATCAAATTTTGTTGTACAATTCTGTTTTATAATAGGAATTAATTTATCAACTGCCTCAGATTGTAAATCTCTTGTCTTTTCTGGTAATTTTTTATATCTTTTTGATGACATTATTCTACCACCTCAATACCCATAGATCTTGCAGATCCAGCAATAATTTTTGCAGCCTCATCTACATCATGTGCATTCAAATCGGCCATTTTTTTCTCTGCAATTTCTTTTAATTGTTTTTTTGATATCTTAGCAACTATATTTCTACCGGGTTCTTTAGATCCACTTTTTAATTTAACAGCTTCTTTAATAAAATGAGAAGCTGGTGGAGACTTAATTATGAAATCAAATTTTTTATCTTTGTATACAGTAATAATTACTGGCACAGGTTTTCCTGCGAAAGATTTTGTTTTTTCATTAAAAGCTTTGCAAAATTCCATTATATTTATTCCTCTTTGACCTAAAGCGGGTCCAACAGGAGGAGCAGGATTAGCTTGACCACCGTTTATTTGTAATTTTATGTATCCGCTTATTTCTTTTTTTGCCATTAGCTTACCTTTTCAACCTGACTATATTCTAAATCAACTGGTGTTGGTCTACCAAAAATTGAGACTGATACTTTTAATCTTAATTTGTCTTCATCAATATCTTCAACCAATCCACTGAATGATGCAAAAGGGCCATCTATAACTTGTACCTTCTCACCTACATTATATTCAACACCTGACTTAGGTTGTACGACACCATCCTTTATTTGACCAAGTATTTTTTCAATCTCCTTCTCAGAAACAGGAATTGGTGTTCCTCTCGAACCTAAAAATCCACTTACTTTTTTTAAATTTTTAATCATATGATAAATAGTGTTATCCATTTCACTTTTAAGTAATACATATCCAGGAAAGTATTTTTTTTTTCTTTGAACTCTTTTCCCTCTTTTAACTTCAGTAATATCATGAGTTGGGACTATGATTTCCTCAATTTTATCTGAAAGATTTGCCTTCGTAGCCTCTTCTTTAATTTCTTGAGCAACTTTGTTTTCAAAGCTAGAATGAGATTGTACGATATACCAATTTTTCATTACAGATTAACCTTTAAAACTAATTCTAAAAAAAATTGTAGGACTTGATCTAATAAAAGAAAAAATAAAGCAGCTACAATAGCCATTGCGACAACCATTAAAGAACCTTGAATAACCTCTTTTCCTGTTGGCCAAGTAACTTTAAAAGCTTCTTGCTTTACGTCTTGAATAAATTTTAATGGATTCTTCATAATTTTTATTTTGGCAGGAGCGGAGGGAATCGAACCCCCAACCTCCGGTTTTGGAGACCGGCGCTCTACCAATTGAGCTACACTCCTATGGAGTTTACTCTATAATTTTAGTTACTACTCCAGCTCCTACTGTTCTACCACCTTCTCTTATTGCAAAGTTCAATTTCTCTGCCATTGCAATTGGTGTAATTAATTTTACTGTGAATTTAGCATCATCGCCAGGCATGACCATTTCTGTGCCTGCAGGTAATTCTACTTCACCTGTAACATCAGTTGTTCTAAAATAAAACTGCGGTCTATATTTAGTAAAGAAAGGTGTGTGTCTTCCACCTTCTTCTTTTTTCAATACATATGCTTGAGCTTCAAATTTAGTGTGAGGAGTTATTGAAGCAGGTTTACATAATACTTGACCTCTTTCTACATCTGTTCTCTCAACACCTCTTAAAAGTGCACCAATGTTGTCACCTGCCTCGCCTGAATCTAAAAGTTTTCTAAACATTTCTACACCTGTGCATACTGTTTTTTTCGTTTCTCTTATTCCAACAATTTCTATTTCATCACCAGTTTTTATTACTCCAGACTCTACTCTGCCTGTTACAACTGTTCCTCTTCCTGAGATTGAGAATACGTCCTCAACAGGCATCAAGAAGTCTTTATCTTTTGGTCTATCTGGTTGTGGGATAAATTCGTCAACAGATTTCATAAGTTCCATTATTGAATTTTTTCCAATTTCATCATCTCTTCCTTCAACAGCTGCTAAAGCTGAGCCTTTGATAATCGGAGTTTTATCACCTGGAAATTTATATGATGTTAATAAATCTTTTATTTCTTCTTCAACAAGCTCAATCATTTCTTTATCATCAACTTGGTCAACTTTGTTTAAGTAAACAACTATAGCTGGTACTCCAACTTGTCTTGCTAAAAGAATATGTTCTCTAGTTTGTGGCATTGGGCCATCTGCAGCATTTACAACTAAAATTGCACCATCCATTTGCGCAGCACCTGTGATCATATTTTTTACGTAATCTGCATGTCCTGGACAATCTACATGCGCATAGTGTCTTTTCTCTGTTTCATACTCTACGTGAGCAGTTGAAATTGTAATTCCTCTTTCTTTTTCTTCTGGAGCTTTATCAATTTGATCATAAGCAGTAAATTGTGCACCGCCAGTCTCTGCTAATACTTTTGTGATCGCAGCAGTTAATGTTGTTTTACCATGATCAACGTGACCTATGGTTCCAATATTACAGTGCGGTTTATTTCTTACGAACTTTTCTTTTGACATTACTTGTTTACCTCTTTTATTTTTTTCTTAATTTAATTTTTGGAGCGGGTAAAGGGAATCGAACCCTTACATCCAGCTTGGAAGGCTAGCGTTCTACCATTGAACTACACCCGCAACACCCAAGTACACTCCATGTTATAAAAAAAATTATTGAATGGTGGAGGGGGAAGGATTCGAACCTTCGAAGACCGAAGTCAACGGGTTTACAGCCCGCCCCATTTGACCGCTTTGGTACCCCTCCTTAATATAATTTTAGGGGGAAGCACCCCATGTTCAATAAAGCTTTAAACAACATGCGTTTTATATATTTTTATTGTACAAATGCAATACGTGAAATATATGAAAATAGCTTAAAAAAATACTGTAAATTCAACATTTATCATGAACAAATCATCTTTTTTTGTAGTCGGAAAACATGCTGTTATAGAAGCATTAAAAAATCCTGAAAGGAAAGTTTTAAAAATTTTTCTAACTGAAGAAAGTAAAAAAAATATACATAGAGTTAGTACAAGAAAAAATCTCCTTAAAGATTTAAAGATTTATTATAAGACACGAAAAGAACTTGATAAATATTGCTCAAAAGACGGAATAACTCATCAAGGGTATGTTGCAGAAATAGAGCATTTTGAAAAAAAAGAATTAAAAGAATTTATCAAAATAAAGAAAGATTTAACTTTCGCGTGTTTAGATCAGGTAACAGATCCTAGAAATATAGGCTCTATAGTTAGAAGTGCTGCATCATTTGATATAGATGGAATAATTATTAAAGAGAGACATTTTCCATCAGAGAGTAAAATGATGTATAAATCTGCAAGTGGTTGCATGGAGCACATAAATATATTCGAAGTATCAAATATAAATACCACTCTTAAATTCCTAAGGGAAAAAAATTTTTGGATTTATGGTTTTGAAGCAAACAGTGAGAAAAAGTTTAACGAAATTAAATGGAACGGTAACAATATTTTATTATTTGGTTCTGAAGGATTTGGTATGCGAGAACATACAAAAAAATATACAGATTTTTCTGTTAAAATAGACATTAACAAAAATATTGAGAGTTTGAATATATCTAACAGTGCTGCAATAGTTTTTCATCATATAAATCAATATAAAAATAAAACTTGATAATATTAAAAATCGTAATACAAAACTCTCAATGCCCTTGTAGCTCAGCTGGTAGAGCAATTGATTTGTAATCAATAGGTCCGCGGTTCGAGTCCGTGCGGGGGCACCATCAATTAATTTCGTTTCTTAATTGCTCAATTTTAATTTTTTTTTGAAGGCTTCTATTTTTATCAAATATTAAATTAAATTTGATTTTTTTATTTGTTTTAATAGATATTGATTTTGCATTTCTTACCTCAATATTATCAGCAACAGCACTTATAGGTCTCTTTGTATAATTTAAATTCTTAATTGTAATTTTAGATTTATCGCTAACTATCTTTCCTTTCCACCTTCTCGGTCTAAATGCACTAATTGGACTGATTGCTAACTTTTTGGAGTCAATGCTGAGAATAGGACCGTGGACAGAAAGATTATAAGCTGTGCTCCCTGCAGGTGTCGATACCAGAACACCATCAGAAATTAAATGTTTTATAATCTGTTTTTTACCATTTGAAATTGTTAATGATGCAGTTTGTCTACTTTGTCTAAGAACTGAAATTTCGTTAATTGCTATACACTTTTTGATAATGTTTGATTTATTTTTTACACTCATCTCTAAAGGGGATATTGAAATTAATCTTCCTTTAATTAATTTTTTATAATTTGTTTTTTCAGAAAATTTATTCATTAAGAATCCATAATTTCCTGAATTTATTCCATAAAAAGGTTTTCTATACTTGTTATATTTCTTTAGTGTTTCAAGCATAAAACCATCTCCACCTATAACTATTATTAAATTAGATTTTGATAAGGAACATATGTTTATTCTTTTTAGGACTGCATTTTTAATTTTAATTGATCTAGAATTTTTATCCGAAACTATAAAAGGATTAACCATTAGTGGTGCCCTCGGCCAGACTCGAACTGGCACTCCCAAAAGGGCAAGGATTTTAAGTCCTTTGTGTCTACCAATTTCACCACGAGGGCATGAGTTATTTTCATGAGTATTTATGCTAATATTTATAATTGAACAAGTTTAATAAGTAAAATTTTTATTATAAATTGTCTAAGAATTTATGAATAATTTGAAAATTATATTCGAAAATATAAAATCAAGAAATTTAGATATTGCTCTGAAGCTTTGTGAAGATAACGTTACTGAAAAAAATGAGCATATAATTAACAATTTCAAAGGAGTTATTCATTCTCTTCTTAATAAACAAGATCTAGCTGAGCAATTTTTTAAAAAATCACATGATTTGGATGATAAATTTGAAGACCCTTTAAAAAATTTATACTTAATAAGTATCAAAAAAAAAAATTTTGATGAAGCAATAAAATTTAGTGAAAAGTTATGCAAATTAAATAATAAAAATGACCTATATTTTTACCAACTAGCTTATGCGTATGAATTAAGTAATAATAATATATTAGCTATAGAAAATTATGAAATATGTATAAATTTGGATGGTCATAATAAAATAAAAGCGCTTAATAATATTGGAACGTTATATTTAAGAAATAATAAAGCAAAAATATCTTTAAAATATTTTTTGATAGCATATGAGATAAATAATAATAATAAACTAATAATCAATAATATTCTTCTAAACTACATCAAGCTTAAAGATGAAATTAATTCAGATAAGTTTTTTTTAATTGCAAAAAGTTTAGATAATAAAGACATAGGTTTTATTTATAATCAAGCTCAGTATTATATTTTAAAACAGAAATTTGATGACGCTATTAATATTCTCAAAAAAAATAAGGAAAAATCAAGATTTTTAATATTATTAATTGATCTTTATTTTAACATGGGAAATTTCAAAGATGGTGAATTTTTACTGGATGAAATTAAAAACGATATAAAAAAAGATATTAACTTTTATAATTATTTTGGAATTCGATCACTTAGAAATGGAAACTTTGAGGAAGGTTGGAAATTTTATGAAAGTAGAGGATCTAAAATTACTCGATATTTAAAGAATATAAAAGATTGGAATGGAGAAAATCTTGAAAACAAAAGTATAGTTGTCTTTAATGAACAGGGTATTGGAGATGCATTGCAATTCTCAAAATATGTTTATTCATTAGGTAAAATTGCAAAGGAAGTATCTTTTGTAGTTAACAATAATATAAAGGATTTATTTAAAACTACTTTTGATAACATAAAAATTCAATCCAAAGATAATTTTATTAACAATAATTTTGATTTCAAAATCTCACTTGGATCATTAATAAAGCACTTTTATTTGGAAAAATACGAAAGACACGACTTTTTAATAAACTTAAATCAAAGTGAAATTAGAAAATGGAAGAGTAAATTGGTATCGTCAAAACCTAATGTTGGCCTTGTTTGGACTGGATCATTTTTTGGACCAAATCAACCTCTTAGGTCAATTCAATTAAAAAATATAAATAAAATTCTTAAATTAGATATAAATTATTATTGTCTACAAAATGAAGTTTGGGAAAGTGATAATGAATATTTTGATAAAAAAAGAATTTTTGATTTTGGCAAATATAATCTTTCAGAGATTGTATCTATAATTAAGAACCTAGACTTAGTTATATCAGTTGACACAGCCATACTGCATATTTCCTCGATACTTAACAAAGAAACTTGGGGTATATTTAATATTTATCCAGATTGGAGATGGGGGGCTCTAGATAGAATTAATCCATACAATTCATTAATCAAAATTAATCAGACCAAATTTAATCAATGGGAAGATGTGACGGATAAGATATACCAAAAATTACAAGATAAATTTAAATTAAATTAATAATTATTTTTTAAATTAAACTATATTGATATTCCCTTGCTTCAATAATTTGTTTTGGTAAATTTAGCTCAACATCATCCAAACTTATAAATTCATCTTTCAATATATCATTCTTTAAGACTGCATTATCAGTATAACCCATAGGTAAAATTCTTTCTTGTTTGGATTTTTTTGATGAAATTAATCTCCCTCTTGCACAATAACCACCTTCCCCATCAAGTTTTTGACCAGCTTTTAAATCTTTCTTAGCAACGCTTGCTATTTCAGCATTAAAATTTTTTGTATAGCCTGTTGCCTTATTATCAAGCACTATAGAATAAATTGATTGAGCTAATTCTAATCCAATATAATGATAAGGTCTCCAAATAGCTGAATAACTTCCTGAAGAGTCTGTTACCATTCCATAGTCTTTGAAACAGTTTTTCACATACTCATTTTGAGCTTTAATAACAATATACACTCCCCATCTAAGATCATTAGGGATATCTTTTTTATTTAAATCTATACTTGAAATAACTTCTACTTGACCAGAATAATCTAATAAACCTCCTTCAGATTTTGGAATTAATTTTTTAGCAATGTCATAAACTCCAATTGGAGGATATGTTAATCCACTATTTGGGCATTTTAAGTCTGTAGCATTACTAACAGCACACATTTCAATTGATGATTTATCACCACATAAAAAACTATTAAACATTTTAGGATTCATCCCAGATTCATTTTCAGCTCTCTCTTTAGTTAAACCATAATGTCCCCAAACAGTTTCTGGCGTCGAATATTCAAATGATGGATGATATTTTGTCCCTTTGCCTGCACATATAACTTCAAAACCATTTAATTTTGCCCATTCAATTTGTTCTAAAATCAATGATGGCTGATCACCATAAGCCATTGAACAGATCACATTATTTTTCTTTGCTAAATCAGATAAATACTTTCCACACAAAACGTCTGCCTCAACATTAACCATTATTACATGCTTTTTATTTTCTATAATTTTCTTTGCATGTAATGTGCCTGCTATAGGGTTGCCTGTAGCTTCAATAAATACATCAATTTCTCTGTTAAAAACTTCGTCTAAATTGTCTGTAAAATTAATTTTGTCTATAGTTTCATTAGATAATCCACTGTTTAGACTATTTTTTTTAGCTCTATCAATATCAAGTTCAACTATTGTGTCTAAAATGATTTTGTTTAATTGATTATATTGAGCAAGGAACATAGAAACAAATTTGCCACAACCAATAAAGGCAATGCTGATAGGTTTATCTAAATTTTGAAGTTTAGAATATAAATACACATATCTATTTTAATAAGAAAAAAATAATAAACCAATAAGATAATAGTCCAGAAATAATAGTAGCAATTATATTTCTTGAGTAAAATCCAACAACTAAAGCAACAATTGCACCATAAATTTTTGGATCCGTGATTTCAACAAATGAACCAAAATCATTAAAAAAAACTCCTGGAAATATTATTGCTGGAAATACAGCTGCAGGGACGTAATTAAGAACCTCTTTGACTTTGGTTCCAAGCATTTCTCTATCAATTAAAGCCACCATAGCCATCCTAGAAAAATAAGTTACAATTCCAGATACTATAATTGAAAACCATGTCATTTTTTCAGCCTCAGCATTATAAAAGCTGAAATTAAAGCAACAATTGGAGATAATATTATGTAAGATTTGAATGGAGCATCAAATAATATTAGTGAAGCAAATCCAGATACAAACATCACAAAAACATGATCTAATTTTCTTAAGTCATTTACTATAATTGCTAAAAAAGTTAGAGGGATCGCAAATTTTAAACCCAATTCTTCAGGAATAAATGAGCCCAATATTATTCCACTAATTGTAGATAATTGCCAAAAAAACCAAAGTGTTATCCCTGTACCAAGTACATAATAATGTGGATTGGATAAATTTTTATTCTGTCTTAAATACTTATTAGATTCTGCAAAACCTTGGTCTACAATAAAATAAGATATAAATAATTTTTTTATAAAACTTAGTTTTTCAAGATACTCAGATAAAACAGCTCCATATAATAAATGTCTAGAATTAATTACTCCAACTGATGTAATGGCTACTAACGATGAGGCTCCACCTGACAAGAGTTGCATAAATATTATCTGTGAAGCGCCACCAAAAATAATCAAGGAAGTTGCATAAACTAAAATTGGATCAAAACCTAATTCAACACCAATAGCTCCAGTTATAATCCCAAAAGGAATTACTGATAACATATGAGGTAAAACAGCAACTATACCTTTAAAAAATATTTTTGATTTTGAAAGCATTAATTAAAAATTCACTAAAGCTTTTTTGAGATATTTTTTATCTAATTTACAATCTTTATAGCCCTGCTTAACAACGTTTAGATATCTTTCTGTGGGATATCTAAAAATTGTTTTTTTAGGCATGATATAAGTCATCACAGTATTGTTGTAATACTTAAAATACATTTTTTTATAAAGAATTGGATAATCTTCATAAATATCAAGTTTTTTTTCATCACTTTTTGATATCTCATATAAACCACCAGGCACAATTGAATTATTTTTCTTTTCTATATCTGCTGCACGATACTTGCTTCTGAAATTAAGTGTATATCCTTTTAAATTTATCTTTTTAATAAATTTGGAGTCTTTACATCTTCTTTTCATTTGAAAATGATTTAGATTACTTCCGTAAGCAAAATAAAGCATAATTATCTCTCAACTATTTCAATTTCTTTATCTTTAACAAACTTAAGTATTTCTGAATTACATTTATCAATTTTTGTTTTATCTACTGATCTGACAACAATTGATACCCCTAATTTTCCAGCTTTAAAAAAAGGATAACTTCCAATTTCAACTTCAGAATTATTATTTTGAACCTCTGTTAAAGATTTAGCTATTTCACTCTCAACAGTTCTTAAATTAATTGTTTCACTCAATATTGGTTCCCCTCCAACCAAAAGGTTATTTAAACTTCCAAGCATAGCTTTCATAATAGATGGAACTCCTGGAAGACAAAATACATTTTCAACATAAAAGCCAGGCGCGCCACTAGATGGATTTAAAATTAAATTAGCGCTAACAGGCATTTTAGCCATCTTTTGTCTACCTTCATTAAATTCTCCTGGCTTATAATAATTTTCTAGTATTGAAAAAGCCTCTTTATGAAAACCGTATTCAATATTAAATGCTTTAGAAACAGATTCTGCTGTAATGTCATCATGGGTGGGCCCTATTCCTCCCGTTGTAAATATATAAGAATATTTTTTTCTCAGTTCATTAACTGTATTTATTATAATACTTTCATCATCAGGAATTACTCTAACTTCTGCTACAGGTATGCCTAATGAATTTAACCAAATAGCTAATGTACTTGTATTAATATCTTGTGTTCTGCCTGACAGAACTTCATTACCGATAATTAAAATACCAGCATTTATCTCTTTTTTATTTTGCATATGTAAATATAAGTAAATTTATATGAAATTTACAAATAGCCTTATTAAAGGAAAATTATTAAAAAGATATAAAAGATTTTTCGCCGATATAAAAGTAAATAGCAAGATTATAACGGCACATTGTCCTAACACTGGATCTATGCAGGGTCTCTTGGATGAAGGAAATGAAGTATTAGTTACAGAGCACAATGATCCAAAAAGAAAACTGAAATTTACATTAGAAATTATTAAAGCAAAAAAAAGATACGTTGGGGTAAATACTCATAGAGCAAACAAAATCGTTAATCATGGATTAGAAAATAAATTAATATCAGAATTTAAAACTATTAAAAATATTAAACCAGAATTTAAATTCAGTGATGATACAAGATTTGACTTTTTATGTGATAATAATTTAATAGAAGTAAAGAATGTTACATTATTTAGAGAAAATGATATTGCAGAATTTCCTGATGCAGTAACATCAAGAGGAACAAAACATCTAAATATGTTAATTAAATCAATTAAAAAAGGATATAAACCATATGTCTTATTTTTAACGCAAATTCAAAATATAAATAACTTTAGAATTGCAAAAGATATTGATCATATTTATTTTGAAAACTACGAAAAAGCAAAAAAAGCTGGAGTAAAATTTCTCGCTTATAGATGCAAACTTAGTTCTAAAGAGATTAAAATTGAAAAAAAAATTAATATTATAGATGAGTGATTATAAAGAAAAATTTGAAAAGATGAGAGTTGCTGGAAAGCTTGCATCCAAAACTTTAGACATGCTTACTGATTATATTAAACCAGGGGTATCAACAGATAAGATTGATAAATTGGGTTATGAATTTATAAAAGATAATGGTGGCTATTCAGCTCCATTATTTTACAGAGGTTTTGAAAAATCACTCTGCACATCATTGAATCATGTAGTTTGTCATGGAATACCCTCTGAGAGAATTTTAGAAGATGGTGATGCAGTTAATGTTGATGTGACAGCGGTCATTGATAATCATTATGGGGATACAAGTAGAATGTATGAAATTGGAAATGTACCAGTTAAAGCAAAAAATTTAATTGAAACAACCTATGACTCATTAATGAAAGCAATATCAATTTTACAACCAGGTAAAAAACTTGGTGATATAGGATTTGAAATTCAATCTTATGTTGAAAGCAAAGGTTATTCAGTAGTAAGAGATTTTTGTGGGCATGGTATAAGCAATGTATTTCATGAACCTCCTAATATACTTCATTATGGATCTAAAAATACTGGCAAAGAACTAATACCTGGTATGACTTTTACTATTGAACCAATGATAAATTATGGAAAATATGACACAAAAGTTTTAAATGATGGGTGGACAGCAGTAACCAAAGATAAATCACTATCAGCACAATTTGAGCATACTGTTGGTATCACTGAAGATTCATATGAAATTTTCACAGAATCTGTTAAAGGTTATACGAGGCCCCCATATAATTAATGATATCAAGATATTCTAGAAAAGAACTTGTCAGTATTTGGTCTGAGGAAAATAAATATAAGATTTGGCTAGATGTAGAAATCGCTGCAGCTGAGGCAATGGAAAAATATAAAATTATTCCTAAAGGAGTTGCGTCATTAGTAAAAAAAAAGGGTAAAATCAAAGTTAAAAGAATTCATGATATAGAAACAAAAGTTAAACATGATGTAATTGCTTTTTTAACATCAATTACAGAACAAGCCGGTCTTAAAGCAAGATACCTTCATCAAGGAATGACGTCATCTGATGTTTTAGATACAACTTTAAATATTCAATTGGTTCAATCAGGAAAAATTATATTAAGAGACATTGATAAAATTTTATCTGTTCTAAAAAAACAAGCAAAAAAATATAAGCTAACTCCATGTATTGGAAGAAGTCATGGAATTCATGCAGAACCGATTACATTTGGACTAAAACTAGCATCATTTTATGAAGAATTTAAAAGAAACAAATTAAGATTAAAAGATGCAATAGAAAATGTATCAACATGCGCAATTTCAGGAGCTGTAGGAACGTTTGCAAATATAAATCCTAAAGTCGAAACTTATGTTGCAAAAAAATTAAAAATGAAAGCTGAGCCAATTTCAACTCAAATTATTCCAAGAGATAGACATGCGCATTATTTTGCAATTCTTGGGATTATTGCTGGATCTGTTGAAAGAGTTGCAACAGAAATAAGGCATTTACAAAGATCAGAAGTTTATGAATTACAAGAATACTTTTCAAAGGATCAAAAAGGCTCATCTGCTATGCCTCATAAAAAAAATCCAATATTAAGTGAAAATCTTACAGGACTTGCAAGGATGGTAAGAAGTTACGTAATACCAGCTTTAGAAAATATTTCTTTGTGGCATGAAAGAGATATATCTCACTCTAGTGTTGAAAGAAATATTGGTCCAGACGCAAATATAACTTTAGATTTTGCTTTAGTTAGACTGTCAGGAATTTTAGAGAAAATGATTGTTTATCCAAAAACTATGATAAAAAATTTAAATTTAACAAGAGGTCTTGTTTTTTCTCAAGAGGTAATGTTAGAACTTACTAAATCAGGTATCGCTAGAGAGAAAGCGTATAGGTTGGTTCAATCTCATGCAAAAGCTAGTTTTGCAAAGAACACAAACCTATTAACACTTTTAAAAAATGATAAATCGATCACTGGTAAAATAAGTGAAAAAAGATTAGATAAAATCTTTACTTATGACAAACACTTAAAAAATGTAAATTATATATTTAAAAGAGTATTTAAATAATGAGAAAAGGAAAAAAATTATACGAAGGTAAGGCAAAAATAATTTTTGCAAGTAACGATAAGAAATATGTTATCCAACATTTCAAAGATGATGCAACCGCATTTAATAATCAAAAAAAAGCAGTGATGGATGGTAAAGGAATTTTAAATAATAGGATTTCTGAACATATATTAACTCAGTTGAATAATGTTGGTATCAAAAATCATTTAGTAAAACGTTTAAATATGAGAGAACAACTCGTTCAGCATGTTGAAATTATACCTATAGAATTTATTGTAAGAAATATAGCAACCGGATCTTTAACTAAAAGATTGGGTATTGAAGATGGAACAGTCTTAGATAATCCTTTAATAGAGTATTGTTTAAAAGATGATGATTTAGGAGATCCCTTAGTAAGTACTGAACATATCTTAGCTTTTAAGTGGATGGAAAAAGATGAATTAAACTTAATTAACAAAGAATTAAATAGAATTAACGATTTTCTTCAAGGCATGTTTAGAGGTGTTGGAATTAAACTTGTAGATTTTAAGGTAGAATTTGGAAGGTACGAGAAAAACGGAAAAAAAGAGATCATGCTCGCAGATGAAATAAGTCCGGATACTTGCAGACTATGGGATGTAAATAGTGATAAAAAATTAGATAAAGATAGATTTAGAAAAGGTCTTGGTAATCTAATTGAGGCTTATCAAGAAGTTGCAAGAAGATTAGATATACTTCATGAACAATCAAATATTAGACCATTAAAATACACCAAACCACAAGCAGTAAAGATTAAAAAGAAGTAATGAAAATTAAAGTAATAGTAACTCTTAAAAACGGAGTTTTAGATCCTCAAGGAAAGGCTATTCAACAAACACTTAAAGGAATGAACTTTGGGAATGTAGAAGATGTAAGACAAGGTAAATATTTTGAAATTGAAGTTAAAGAGAAAGATGAAAAAAAAGCAAAGTCTTTAGTAGATGATATGTGTAAAAAGCTATTGGCCAATCTTGTTATTGAGGATTACAAAATAGTTTAATAAATGAGATCATCAGTCATTATTTTTCCAGGATCAAATTGTGATAGAGACATGGATGTGGCTCTAAAAAAATTTGGCTTTAAAAATCAAATGGTTTGGCACAATGATAAATCTATTCCAAAATCAGATTTAATAGTATTGCCGGGTGGCTTTTCATATGGTGATTATTTAAGATGTGGAAGTATTGCTTCTAAATCAAAAATTATAAAATCAGTAATTGATTTTGCTAATTCAGGGGGGTTAGTTCTGGGAATTTGCAATGGATTTCAAATACTAACTGAAACAGGCCTGCTAAATGGAATTTTACAACAAAATAAGTTTCTTAATTTTATATGCAGCAATGTTTATGTAAAAGTTAAAGATAAACAAAATAAATATTTTAAAGATTTAAAAAAGGATGTTTTAGAACTTCACATTGCACACAACGAGGGAAACTATTTTTGCAGCAATGATGAATTAAAATCATTAGAGGATAATAATCAAATAGCTGTAACGTATTGTGGAGAAGATGGTACAGAAAATGAAACAACTAATCCAAACGGAGCAATTAAAAATATAGCTGGAATATTTAATAAAAATAAAAATGTATTGGGAATGATGCCTCATCCAGAAAGAATGATAGATAAATATTTATCGGGTGCAGATGGTTCATTATTTTTCAAAAATATCTTAGATAATTTTAATTAATGAAAGTCACAGAAGCAATTGCAATAGATCACGGATTAAAAAAGGAAGAGTTTTCTAAAATATGTGAACTTCTTAAGAGAACACCTAATTTAACTGAGCTTGCAATATTTTCTGCAATGTGGAACGAACATTGTTCCTATAAGTCCTCTAGAAAACATTTAAAAAAAATGCATACCAAAGGAAAACAGGTCATTCAAGGACCTGGAGAAAATGCAGGTGTCATTGATATTGGAGATGACGATGCAATTGTATTTAAAATTGAAAGTCACAATCACCCTTCGTTTATTGAACCTTATCAAGGAGCAGCGACTGGGGTTGGTGGAATTATGAGGGATGTATTTACTATGGGAGCAAGACCAATAGCAAATCTAAATTCTATTCATTTTGGTTCACCACAACATAAAAAAACAAGAAACTTATTAAGAGGAGTTGTTAAAGGGATAGGTGGATATGGAAATTGTATTGGGGTTCCAACTATTGCTGGTCAAACAACTTTTGATGAGTCTTACAATGGCAATATATTAGTAAATGCCATGACTCTTGGCTTAGTAAATAAAAATAAGATTTTTTACTCAAAAGCAGCTGGATTAGATAAACCAGTAATATACGTAGGTTCAAAAACTGGAAGAGATGGAATTCATGGTGCCAGTATGGCTTCAGCAACTTTCGATGACAAAATAGAAGAAAAAAAACCAACAGTTCAAGTTGGAGACCCATTTACTGAAAAATTATTACTTGAAGCATGCTTAGAATTAATGGCTGATAATTCAATTATTGCAATTCAAGATATGGGTGCAGCTGGATTAACATCTTCAAGTGTGGAAATGGCATCAAAAGGAAATCTTGGTATTGAATTAGATCTAAGCAAAGTTCCTTGTAGGGAAGAAAAAATGACTCCATACGAAATAATGTTGTCTGAAAGTCAAGAAAGAATGCTTATAGTTCTTGAAAAAGGAAAAGAAGAACACGCAAAGAAAATATTTGATAAATGGAACCTAGATTTTGCAGTTATAGGTAAAACAACAGACACAAAAAAAATAGAATTAATATTTGATAGTAAAAAAGTTGCCGAGATACCAATTGATCTCCTTGCTGAAAATGCCCCAATTTATGATCGTCCTTGGAAAAAAACTAAATTACCTCAAAAATTAAAATTTGATAAAGACGAATTTAAATCCTTAAAATTATCAGATTGCTTGAAGAAGATTTTAAGTAATTCAAATATTTCAGATAAAAAATGGATATGGGATCAATACGACCACACAGTAATGGGTGATACAATTCAAAAACCTGGAGGTGATGCTGGTGTTGTAAGAGTTCATGGTACTAATAAAGCGGTAGCAGCATCTGTAGATTCATCTGCATTATATTGTTTCTCGCATCCATTAACTGGAGGAAAACAAATAGTTTGTGAGAGTTATAGAAATCTTATCTCGGTTGGAGCTAAACCTATTGCTATTACAAATTGTTTAAACTTCGGAAACCCAGAAAAAGAAAAAAATATGGGTGAATTTGTGGAATGTGTTGAAGGAATAACTGAAGCAAGTAAGTATCTAGATTTTCCAGTCGTATCTGGAAATGTTTCATTTTATAACGAAACAAAAGATAAAGGGATAAAGCCTACGCCAACAATTGGAGGTGTTGGGCTAA
>CACBFA010000003.1 GCA_902538525.1 uncultured Pelagibacteraceae bacterium
TCAAAATTTAAATTAAATGTCTAAAATTAAAGATATAAGAACAAAAGTATATCAATGGAATGGCAAAACAGTTCCTCCACAAAATAATTTTTGCACAAATGCATCAGATTTACTTTATGAAAAATCAGATGCCATGGGTTCTTTCAGATTTCATGAATGGTTAATTTGTGAAATTGAAACTGATGATGGTAATATTGGAATTGGTAATGCAGCTCTTGCACCTCAGTTAGTAAAAAAAACTATTGACGAGTATCTTAAACCATTAGTTATAGGGGAAGATCCTTTTGATTACGCATACATCTGGGAAAAAATGTATAGAAGAACTCATGCATGGGGAAGAAGAGGTTTGGGTATGGTTGCAATATCTGCAATTGATATTGCTATTTGGGATATACTAGGAAAGTTAACTAACAAACCCGTATTTAAATTGTTAGGAGGTAGAACAAAAGAAAAGATACCTGTTTATGCTTCAAAACTTTACAGCCAACCTATCAAAGATTTACAAAATGAAGCTGAAAAGTATAAAAAACAAGGCTTTAAAATGTTTAAAATGAGATTTGGTTGGGGACCAAAAGATGGTCCTGAAGGTATGAGAAAAAACATTGAACTTGTAGAGGCTGTAAGAGAAGTAATTGGGGATGATACTGACTTAATGTTAGAATGTTATATGGGTTGGAACCTAGATTATTCTAAAAGAATGATACCTAAATTGGTAAAATTTAATCCAAGATGGTTAGAAGAACCTGTTATTGCTGATGATATTCATGGGTATGCGGAACTGAATAATATGAACGCTATACCAATTTCTGGGGGAGAACATGAATTTAATCTATTTGGTTTTAAACAATTATTAGACCTCAAAGCAGTTAGCTACATTCAATATGATAATAATAGAGTTGGTGGATTTACAATCGCTCAGAAAATAAATGCTCTTGCAGAGGCTTATCAAGTTCCAGTAATTCCACATGCAGGTCAAATGCATAACTATCATTTAACAATGTCGAATTTTAATTGTCCTATCTCAGAGTTTTTTCCAGTTCATGATATAGAAATTGGTAACGAACTATTTTATTATATTTTTGAAGGTGATCCTGCTCCAATAGATGGAATGATAGATCTAGATGATAATGTTCCAGGTCTTGGGCTTAAGATTACAGATAAATATAAATCAGAATTTAAAATTATTGAGTAATTAATAATTTTCTACTTCATTGATACTTGGCATTGAATTTGCAGCCCCTTCTTTAGTTGTAGAAATGCCAGCAACTTTATTAGAAAATTCTAATGCATCAACAATTTTTAACGATTTAGCTAATGCCACACTAAAAGCTCCATTAAATGCATCTCCTGCTCCAGTAGTATCTTTTACATCATCATTTAATTTATGAGCATCCACAAAATGGCTTTCGTTTCCATTTGAAAAATAAACTCCTTTAGAACCAAGGGTTATTAGAATATTTTTTACTCCTTTTTTTAAAAATTCTTTAGCTGCATTTTCTATTTCAGATTTTGTTTCTATTTTCTTTTCTAAATAAAAACTAGCCTCAGTTTCATTTGGTGTAAAATAGTCTATGTTTTTAAAGTCATTCTCAGATATTTTTGAAGCCGGAGCTGGATTTAAAATAGTAATTGATCCAGTATCTTTAGCTCTTTGTAATGCATAACTAGTAACATCATATGGTGTTTCTAATTGTGTTAAGAATATATCTGAATTCTCGATTGCTTTTAAATTATTATCTATATCAGAACTATTTAAAGTGCCAGCAGCGCCTGGTATGATGTTTATTGCATTATCACCTGTATTAGCATTAATCATAATACCAGCAACACCAGTTGAGTGATTTTTGTCTTTAATAATATAATCGGTATTTACTCCAGAGGATTTATATAAATTTAGTGCCATTTCAGCATTATTATCATCACCTATTTTTGTAATAAAACTTATGTTTCCGCCAAGTCTTGCTGCAGCAATGGCTTGGTTAGATCCTTTTCCTCCAGGTCCTATTAAGTGTCTTGTTCCTAAAATAGTTTGCCCCACTTCAGGAATTTTTTCACCAATAAAACATAAGTCTGCAACAAATACTCCAAATACACATATAGATTTCATTTAATTAAGACCAAACTTTACCGTCAGGAAGAATAACTCCTTTAGTAATAATAAAACATCCAAAAGGTCGAGCATCTGTAGTGGTTACAATACAGTATGCTTTTTTTGCTTCTTCATAAAAATTTTGTCTTGAAATTGATCCAACTTTCCATTGGGGACCAGAATTATTTTTTACTGCCTCAATAAATTCTTTATGGGTTTCAGTTAGTTCCTCTGGTTTATCATCTACTTCCATTCTAAGTGCAGGTGAGCCCCCTTGTGATACGATAAAGCTATCTAATGGAAAAACGGATAAAATCGCATTTGCTGCACTTTTAATATCTACCCCATCTAATCGTATTACATTCTTGTTCATAGAGTTTGCGGGAAAATTAGCATCAGCAAGAATAATTTTCTCACCATGACCCATAGATCTTAAATGAAAAAGTAAATCAGGGCTTAAAACTGGGTTAATATTTATTAACATTAAAAGATTATATTACATAAAAAAAAAGGGTGGAATAAAAATTCCACCCTTTTTTAAATGTTATAGACTAATGATTATTTAAAATCGTTAGCGTTTTCTTTTGTTACTAGTTGTGTTCCAGTATCAATGTTTGGATCAATACTTCCACCATTAGCTAGCTCAAGTGCATATTTAACACCGTAAGCACCCATGTTATATGAGAACTGAGCAATAGTTGCAGTCATTTCACCTTTTAAGATACTTGTAGCAGCATCTGGAGTTGCATCAAAACCAACAACAACAACATCATTCATATCTGCATCTTTAAGAGCTTGCATAGCACCTAAGCCCATATTGTCATTTGAAGCAAATATTGCTTTGATGTTAGGATTTTTCAAAATAATAGACTCAGTAACTGATCTACCTTTTGCAGTATCCCACTCAGCTGTTTGAGTAGCAACTATATTTAAACCGCAATTTTTAAATCCTTTAATTGCACCGTCTCTTCTTAGTAAAGCTGTTGATTGAGACTCTATTCCAGTCAAAATTGCAACATCTGAACCTTTTGGAGTTTTGTCACAAATGAATTTAGCAGCTAATTCTGCTCCATTCATATTGTTAGTTCCAATAAAAGTAACACCTTCATTGATCCCTTTTGTATCTACGAATACAACTGGAACACCACTTTTGATAGCATCATCTACAATTGGAGCAAATGCATTTGGATCTCCTGGTGCAAGAGCTAAAGCATCAACACCTTTAGCAAGTTGGTCTTCAACTTGGTTAATTTGTGCTTGAACATCACCTTCTTGAGGTGGCGCAACTAAGATTAACTTAACACCTAATTTTTTAGCTTCTTCTTCAGCACCTTTTGTAACAGAAGCCCAGAAAGGATTTCCAGACCCAGGACCTTTAATACTGAACAAGATTTTTTTACCATGACCATCAGCAAAAGAAGCTGAAATCATGCTTATCGATAAAAAAATTGCTGATACTAAAACAACAATTTTTCTTGATAGTTCTCTCATAAATTTCCCCTTTAATAATTATTAAAGCTTAATTTAATAAAATTTTTAAAAAAAATTCAACTGTTTACAGGGTCTCTTATGATAGCATCTATTCAACTATGACGTGTTTATTTCCTCGTGCCGAAATCTCTTCTTAAAACATCCACGTAAACTGCTAATACAATGATCGAGCCAATCAATACTTGTTGCCAGAAAGAACTTACATCCATCAAATTAAGTCCATTTCTTAAAATTCCCATAATCATTACTCCGGCAAAAACTCCAAGAACAGTTCCTCTGCCACCAAAGAAACTAGCTCCACCAATTATACATGCTGCGATAGCATCCAATTCAGATTGTAATCCTGCATTAGGATAACCAGAGTCTGTTCTTCCTGCTAAAATTAATGCTCCAATACCTGATAAAAATCCACAAAGTGAATAAACAATTATTAAAATTTTATTAACATTAATTCCTGAAGCTCTTGCTGCGCTTGGGTTTCCACCAATTGCATAAATCCACTTTCCTGTTCGACTATGATTCAAGAAAACCCAAAAAACAAAATATACAACCGCGATTAAAACTAAGCTTACAGGGAGATATTGAGATTTCTCTAATCCTAACCAAGTAAGATCTATTCTACCATGACCTAAGTACCTAACTTCATCGGTAAATCCACTTATGGGTGTTCCGCCTGATATTAAGTTTCCTGTTCCTCTAAAAATATAAAGAGTTCCTAAAGTCATTATAAAAGGATGAGGCATTCTTAAAAGTGTTATCCCCAAACCATTTATCAACCCGCATAAAAATCCAGCAAATAAAGGTACTAGAACAACTATAAACCAAGGTGCTCCAGCTTTAGCTACTATTGCTAAAATCATCAATGAAAGCATCATTATTGAGCCAACTGATAGATCTATACCCGCAGTCACAATCACCATAAAAACACCTAAAGCTAACATTGATTGCCAAGATATTTGTTTGAATACGTTTGTTACATTTCTCCAAGACAAGAAGACATCTGGTTGCAAAATATGCATTACCAAGATCATGATAACTAATAATAGTAAAATCCCGTATTTTTCAAAATATGGAATAAGTTTTACATATAAGCTATCTTGTTTTTTTTCCTTATCATCCATTTTATTTTTTTCCCATAATCCAACCAATGACTTCATCTCTTGAAGTTTTATCTAATTGAGACTCAGCAAAGTTTGTTCCTTGAAAAAGTGCCATTACTCTGTCGCAAACAGTAAAAATATCATCCATTCTATGACTTATTACTATAACACCTACTCCAGTACTTTTTAATTTATTAATTAAGTCTAATACTTTTCCAACTTCTTTTATTGCTAAAGCAGCAGTTGGTTCATCCATTATAACAACTTTAGCATTAAATGCTGTTGACCTAGCTATTGCAACCGCTTGTCTTTGTCCTCCAGATAATTCCTCTACTTTCTGATCAGCACTTTTAACATTTATTTTTAGTTTCTCTAAGTGTGCGCTTGTCATTTCTTGAATTTTTTTAAAATCTAGAAATTTTAAAAAGCCAATATTTTTTGTAGGCTCTCTTCCTAAGAATATATTTTCTCCAATGGGTAAATTACCTGCCAATGCAAGATCTTGATAAACCATTTCTAAACCTAAATTTTGAGAGTCTTTTGGGCTATCTAACACATGTTCTTTGCCCTCAAAAAATAAAGCACCTGCACTTGGTTTGTACAAACCAGATAAAACTTTCATTAGTGTAGATTTGCCTGCACCATTATCTCCCACTACACCTAAACATTCACCTTCGTGCACTTTTAAATTTACATTTTCTAAAGCAGTTATTGTTCCAAAATACTTTGTGATACCTTTAGCCTCTAAGAGCAATTTATTTGTTGAAGTCATTTAATTTAAATTAAAAAAAAAATTAATTAATTGCAACAGGTTTTGACCTCAAAAGATGAACAGTTTTTCTTAGAGCTTTTTTACAAAATCTTGGATTAAGATTTTTTGAAATTAATTTCATGTCTTGAAAAACAATATTGCCCATTTCCTTGAATGCCTCGTCTAAAGCACCCGCTCTATGTGCTGAGAATAAAACATTTTTTAATTTTCTTATTGGGTCATTTTTTTTAACTGGTTCTTCGGGAAAAACGTCAAGTGCTGCATAAATATCACCTTTTTTAAGTCTATTTTTTAAATCTTTAAAATTAACGACTGCAGCTCTACTCATTAGTATAAAAAGTGAGTTTGATTTCATAAGATTGAGTAATTTTTTATCAATCAGTCCTTTGTTTTTTGTAGTAATTGCAGCAAGTACATAAATAACTTCACATTCTTTAAACATTTTTTTTAAAGTAATTGGTTTATATCCTTGATTAATTATTTTTTTGTTTGGTATCCAAGGATCATAGATATTTATTTTACTCGAAAATGGTTTCAATAATGGAACCAAAGCTTTCCCTAGGTCTCCAAATCCCAATAATCCAATTTTTTTTTCTGATAACAATGAAGCCTTAAGATTTCCATCTAATCCATACTTTTCCTTTTTATTAATGAAATCCTGATTTGCTCCATGAATATTTCTAAGAAGAGAGAGTGTAAATCCAAGCGCAATCTCTGCAACTGGTTTTGAGAAAACAGGTGAAGTTGCAATAACGTGAATACCTTTATCAAAGCAATAATTATAATCCATATTATCTAAAAAGTTGCTTTCGACATTTATTACTGCTTTCAACTTTTTTGCTTTTATTAATAAAAATTTAGGAAGATCAGGCTGTCCAATTATAAATTTCGCTTTATGAATATTATTAATATAAAATTTATGTTTATTTATTTTTGGTGCGAAAATAAGCTTAAAATTATTTTTTAACTCATTTAATTTTGGTTTTGAAAAAATAAGCTCCATAGTTCTTGGATATGGATCAACAATTGCAATATCTTTCATGATCTATAAGAGAATTTTTTTTACTTCTTCTTCTGTAAATCTTTTTGGTTTTTCACACTTAGTTTTAATTTTTTGAGGTACTCCGGTTGTTGCGGCTTTCATAGTAGATTCAATTATATCTAAAACATGAAGAGATAGCTCTCCTGAACATCGATGTTTTTTCTTTTTTTCTATTGAATATAACATCTCAGACATACCAACACTTCTATAGTTTGCATTTGTTGGTGACTCATTAGATCTACCGCTTGCAGATGTAATATTTATTTTTCCTAAATGCATTTTATCGGTTTTATGTTCGCCCCAACGCCCACCTTCAGTAACAGAAATATAAACAGATCCACCAAACATATTTGGATCAGGAACAATAATTGATCCTTTAGTTCCATAAAGTTCCATATGATTTCTTTGATGATTAATAACATCAAAGGATAAAGTGACTTGAATAATAGCTTCATTATGAAATTGAATTGTAGCTAAATAAGTTGTTGGTGTTTCAACCTTAAATGTTTTTCCTTTATTTGGACCTGCTCTATAATTTCTTCTTTTAAATGCTGTTAATGTTCTTCCTTGTACCTGTTTAGCTGGCCCTAAAAGATTAACAAGTGTTGTAAAAAAATAAGGACCCATATCTATTACAGGTCCTCCCTCTTTTTTATACCAAGATTCTGGTTTTGGATGAAAGTTTTCAACACCAGGAAATGCAAAGATTGCATTTCCAAGTTTTATTTGTCCAATCAAATCAGAGTCAATTAATTCCTTTGCTTTTTGTCCACCTCCTCCAAGAAAAGTATCTGGCGCATTACCAATGTATAATTTTTTTTGTTTTGCCAAAGCCACTAACTCTTTTCCTTTTTGAAAGTATGTTGCTAATGGTTTTTCTGAATAAACATGCTTGCCTGCATTTAATACTTTTTTTGATACAGAATAATGTGATTGAGGAATTGTTAAATTTAAAATTACTTCTATATCTTTATCTTTTAGTATTTCATTAACAGTCATTGATTTGATGTTGAATAATTTAGCACATTTTTCAGCTGCTTTTTGATTAATATCCGCACAAGCAACGATTTTGAAATTATTAAAATATTGATGTCCCCTAAAATATGTTTCTGCGATATGGCCACATCCTATGAGACCAACCTTAAAAACTTTATTCATGAATTTTAGACACCTTGTCTTTGCTTTGATTTTCCTTCTTTATGAAGTTTTAATGCCTCTTCATTTTCTTTTGTTGATGGCATTTCTAAAGTAGGACTTTCCCAGTAAGCAGATCCTTCTAACCACTCATAAGAATGAGTTTTTATTGAAATTAAGTAAGTTACATCAGATTTTTTAGCTCTTTTAAATGCTTCCTCTAATTCAGAAATAGATGATACCTCCTCAGATTTTGCACCCATACTCTCTGCATGTTTAGCAAAATTAACAGGGACTAGATTTGGAGCTTTTGAACTATTAAATAGACAATTAAATTCTTTTCCACCTTTAAACAATTGTAGCCTATTAATAACGGCATGGCCTCCATTATCACATAAAACTATTATTAATTTATTATTTGTTATAACTGATGAATAAATATCTGAATTAAAAAGTAAATAAGATCCATCTCCTACAAAAGCTATAACTTCTTTATCTGGGTTTGCCATTTTAACTCCTAATGCACCAGAAATTTCATAACTCATACAGCTAAAACCCCATTCGGTTTCATGTGTATTTAATTCTTTCGGCCTCCAAATTTGTACAACTTCTCCAACTAATCCACCTGCTGCAGTAACAGCAATGTCCGTTGGATCCGAATTACGATATATTGCTCCTACAGCGTGTGCATAACTAGGTAGTTCTTGATTAGTTGGACCGCTTTCTTTATCTACATAATCATTCCAATTTTTTAATTCATCTCTTGATTTTTTATGCCATTCATCAGGTGCTTTCCAATCTCCCAAAGCATTTGATAGCTCTTGTAAGCTTACTTTTGCATCACCTATTACTGATTGCGCCAAATGTTTGCTAGCATCAAATCTAGAGACATTAACACTAACAAGTGAAAAGTCTGGGTTCTCAAAATTTGCCCACGAACCAGTTGTGAAATCAGCTAACTTTGTTCCAACAGCAATAGCTAGGTCAGTTTGTTTTGCTAAATTATTTGCTGCTTTGCCACCAAGACCACCTATTGGACCTAAAAAATGAGAGTGGTCTCTCTTCATTGTAGAGTAGCCCATAACTGTTTGTGTAACTGGTATATTGTGTTTAATTGCAAAATTACTTAGATCTTCCATTGCATCAGAGTAGAAAACCCCTCCACCTGAAATCAATAAAGGATTTTTAGATTTTTTAATTTGTTCAGCTGCTTGTTTTATTTGAAAATCATCAGGTCTTGGTCGTCTAATATTATGAACTCTCTCTTTAAAAAATTCCTCAGGATATTCATATGTTTCACCTTGGACATCTTGTGATAATGATAAGCAAGCTGGTCCGCAATCTGCTGGATCTAACATTGTTTGGATTGCTTGAGGTAATGTTTGTAAGATTTGTTCAGGTCTTGTAATTCTATCAAAATATTTTGTTACTGGTTTGAATGCATCATTCTGAGTAATGCCAGGATTATTAAAATGCTCAACTTGTTGTAGAACCGGGTCAGGCATTCTGTTTGCATATGTATCTCCAGGTAAAAATAAAATTGGAAGTCTATTGCTCATAGCAACTGCCGAGGCTGTAACCATATTTGTAGATCCTGGTCCAACTGAACTAGTTGCAACAAAAAATTGTTTTCTTCTTTTAGCTCTAGCATATGCTATTCCAGTCAGAGCCATATTTTGCTCATGATGCCCTCTATAAGTTGGTAATTTATCTTGATTTTCTTGTAGAGCTTGTCCTAAACAAGCAACATTGCCATGTCCAAAAATACCAAAAGCTCCAGCAAATAGCTGCTCTTTTTTACCATCTATTAAAATTTTTTGAGCAATAAGATGTTTTATTATTGCATGTGCACAAGTGAGCTTTATTTTTTTCATTATTCTATATATAAATCTTTAACTTTTAACAATTAAACACAATTTAAAAAATATGTATAGCAATTTTGGTCAATTCATTGATGGTCAGTGGCAACAAGCAGAAAAAAAAGAAACTTATAAAGTTATCAATCCAGCAACAGAAGAAGTTTTAGGAGAAGCATCAAAAGCGTCCTCTGTTGACGTTCAAAAAGCATTAAAATCAGCAGAGAAAGGACTCGAAACTTGGAAAAATACCACTCCATGGCAAAGGTCTTATGTAATAAGAAAAATTGCAGATTTGATGCGTGAAAGAAAAGATGTATTAGCTAAATGGCTTACACTTGAAGTTGGAAAACCTCTTAAAGAAGCAATTGGAGAAGTTGGTGGTGGAGCAGATATATTTGAATGGAATGCAGAAGAAACTAAGAGAATTTATGGTGAAACATTACAAAGTAGATTTCCAGAAACAAGAGTTCATGTTTACTATCAGCCAGTAGGTGTTGTAGCAGCACTTGTGCCATGGAATTTTCCCATAGTTTTAGCATCTAGAAAAATTTCAACTGCACTGGCTGCTGGTTGTTCAGTTATTTGTAAACCAGATGTAATTACGCCTGGAGCAGTTATGGAACTTGTAAATATTTGTAAAGATGCTGGAGTACCTGATGGAGTAGTCAATTTATTATCTGGAGACCCGGCTGAAATATCAAATGAATTACTTGAATCAGATATAATAAAAAAAGTTTCTATAACTGGCTCAACACGTGTTGGAAAATTAATACTTAAAAAAGCTGCAGATAAAGTTCAAAGAGTTACAATGGAATTAAGTGGTCATTCTCCATTTATAGTATTTGACGATGTTGACATGAATAAAGTTGCAGATATGGCAATAACAGCAAAATTTCGTAACAATGGTCAAGTTTGTATATCCCCAAATAGGTTTTACATTCAAGAAACAAGAAAAGAAGAATTTATAAATGCTTTCGTAGATAGAGCAAAAAAATTAAAAATTGGAAATGGTATGGATGAAGGTACTGACTTAGGACCTTTAACAACAGCAAAACGTTTGGAGGATATTGAAAAATTAGTTGAAACGACAAAGAGTGAAGGCGCAAAAGTTGTTTTAGGTGGGGGTAGACCTTCAGGATTTAATAAAGGTTATTATTTTGAACCAACCGTATTTGATGATGTGCAGGATAATTTTACAATTATGAAAGAAGAACCTTTTGGTCCCTTAGTGCCTGTTTTAACTTTCAAGGATTTTGACGAAGTAGTAGAGAGAGCAAATAATAATGACCTGGGACTTTGTAGCTATTTATATACAAACTCAATGGACAAAGCTAATAGAGCATCAGAGATGATGGAAACCGGTTGTGTAGCAGTAAATACAGCTGCAGTTGCAGTTGCTGAGGCTCCATTTGGTGGAATAAAACAAACCGGTTATGGTCGTGAAGGTGGATCTATGGCTATAAAAGATTACCTTAATATAAAGTATACCCATATGGGTCTAAAAACCTGAGTAAATGAGAAAAAATAAAGCCAAACAAATTATTAAAAATGGCAAAGCTGTAATCAATGGTTGGTTACAAATTCCAAGTACTGTTTCGGCAGAAACAATGGCTCAACAAGGATGGGACTCATTAACAATTGATATGCAACATGGGCTTATTGATTACACGAATGCAATGCCAATGATGCAAGTGATTTCAGCGACAGAAGTCGTGCCTTTGGCAAGAGTTAATTGGAATGAACCTGGTCAAATTATGAAAATTTTAGATGCTGGATGTTATGGAATCATTTGCCCAATGGTGAGTAATCGAAAAGAAGCAGAAAGATTTGTTCAAGCATGTAAATATCCACCAGATGGATATAGAAGTTTCGGTCCAATGAGAGGGTTAATCTATGGAGGACCTGATTATGGAGATCATGCAAACGATGAAATATTAAAAATGGCTATGATTGAAACTAAAGAAGCTTTAGAAAATCTTGATGAAATTATGAGTACCCCGGGCCTTGATGGTATCTATATAGGGCCTGCTGATTTAAGTTTGGCTATTGGAGAAAAGCCTGGTTTTGACAAAGGTGAAGATACTAAAGCTTATTCAGAAATACTTAAAATATTAGAGCATGCAAAAAAAAACAATATATTTGCTGGAATTCATAATGGAAGCACTGACTATGCAAAAAAAATGATTGAAAAAGGTTTTCAATTTGTAACAGTTGGAGCAGACTCCAGATTTATAAGTGCGGGTGCAAAAAATACAGTTGAAAATTTAAAAGGCACAGTGAAATCAGAATTATCTAAAGCCTATTAATAAATAAAGTATAAACTTTTACGAATGAAAAAAATCTTAATAATAGGATCGATACATAATCACGGTATTGATTTACTAAAAGTAAATAAAAATTTTGAATTTGAAGTTGTAGACAATACAGATACAGAATTTTTGAAAGATAAAATAAAAGACTGTGATGCAATAAGTATTAGAACATCTAAATTGTCAAAAGAAATCATAGACTCGGCTAAGAATTTAAAAGTGATATCTAGACATGGTGTAGGCTATGACAACATAGATCTTGAAGCAACCAAGCAAAACAATATCACATTAGCAATAACAGCTACAGCAAATGCTCAAGCTGTAGCAGAACATGTTTTATTCATGCTATTCAGCATCGCAAAAAGAAATAATATGTACAACGAGACTGTAAAAACTGGAAAGTTCAGCGATAGAACTAAACTTCCTAAAACAATTGAGTTATGGAATAAAAGTATCTTAATTGCAGGTTTTGGTCGTATTGGAAAATGCTTACTTAAAAAATGTAAGGGTTTAGAAATGAACATTTTTGTTTATGATCCTTTTGTCAGCGAAGAGGAAATTAAAAAAGTTGGTGGCACTAAAATTAATGATTTAAATGAGAGTTTAAATAAAATGGATGCAATTTCAATTCATATGCCTTTAAACGAAAATACAAAACATTTAATCAATTATGAAATGATAAAAAAAATGAAAAAAAATTGTATTTTAATTAATGCTGCAAGAGGTGGTATTATTAATGAGGAAGATCTTAATAAGGCTTTAAATGAAAATTTAATTTTTGGTGCAGGGCTTGATGTTTTTGAAAAGGAGCCTCCATCTTTAGATAATCCATTGCTAAAAAATGAAAAAGCATTTTTAAGCCCTCATTCAGCGGTATTTACCGAAGAATGTTTGTCTAGAATGGGTATTGAAACAGTCCAAAATATTATTGATTTTTTTGATAATAAATTGGAAAAGTCAAAAATAGTAAAAATCTCATGAGCTTAAAATTAAAAAATTTTGGATTGTTAGAGTTTATTATCATTATATCAGCTGTTTATGTTGTAGGAATGTTGATATGGACAGCGAGTACAAGGCCTGAAGTTGAAGCTCGTGCAAATTTAGTAAAAGAAAATCATAAAAAAGTTGTCGATTTTATTAATGGCGAAATTAATAATTGTGGAAATAATGATGAAGGGAAGATAACAGTTTGGGGTGATCCATGTAATGCTGAATGGATAGCTGAAAAGGTTGTTAATCACATAAATGATAATCTTAAAATTGAAAATCCATTTTCAGATGACAATAAAGTTAAAACAGACCCTGACCCGAGAATAAAAGCAGAAGGAAAAGCTGGTCAGTCAGTAGAAATGGGTGTTATTTTTATAATGTCATCAAATTTTCTAGCAGAACCAGGATCAGAATGGATTGTTGGTACTTGTTTTAAATCTCCATGTGTGGCTGCTGGTAATAATGAATTAACTTCTTTATATAGATAGCTAATTATTTTCAATTTCTAAATTTGCACTTTTTAAAGTTTCAATTAGATATTTGTATCCAATTTTAGCATATTCAAAAGGATTTGCCTTTGCTGGATCTTGCTCCGCTTCTACAACTAACCATCCAGAATAATTTTGTTGTTTTAACAGTTCAAAAAAAGGTTTGTAATCAATGCAACCATCTCCAGGAACAGTGAAGGCTCCCTCCAAAAAAGCCTGTCTAAAACTATAATCGTGATTTAACGAATTATCTAAAACATTTTTTCTCATATCTTTGCAATGTATATGAATTATTCTTTCTTTAAATTCTTTATAAATTTTCAAACTATCTCCTTTTGCAAATAACATGTGTCCAGTATCTAAAGTTAGTTTGACACTACCATCTGTGTTTTCTAATAATCTTCTTGTATCTTCTTCACTTTCAATGCAAGTTCCCATATGATGATGGTAAGCAAGAGGCATGTCTTGATCTTCTAGATATTTTCCCATTTCTGAAATTTTTTTATAATATTTTTTAGACTCTTCTAAATCCATTCTAGGTCTTTTAGACAAATTTATATTTGGATCAGCTTGAATAGAACCATAAACTTCGGCAAAAACCATGCAGGGTGCTTTACAATCTTGAAATAGTTTCAATTGGTTTTGAATTTTTAATTTTTCCTCCTCAAAAGTATTTTTTCTTAAATTTGCTCCATACCAACCTGAGCATAATTTTAAATTATATTTATTTAATATAGGAATTAATTCTTTTGATGTTTTTGGAAATTTTCCACCAGACTCTATTCCTTTAAATCCTGCTTCACTAGCTTCAGAAAGACATTGTTCAAGCGAAGTATCACCACCAAGCTCAGGCATGTCATCATTGCTCCAAGCTATTGGGGCTATACCTAATTTTACTGACATAAATAATAGTTTTGTTATGATATTAGATGCTTCAAAAAATTAAACCTAAAAAATTTAAACTTGGAATTGTTGGAGGAGGACCTGGATCTTGGATCGGACATGTTCATAGGATTTCATCTAGATATGATGACAAATACGAAATCGTTGCAGGGGTATTTTCTAGAAGTGTTGATAAATCTAGGAAATTTGGACAAAGTATAGGCTTAGATAAATCGAGATGTTATTCAAATTACAAGGAGATGTCTGAAAAAGAAGCGAAAAGAAAAGATGGTATTAATGTTGTAGCAATAATGACTCCACCATCAAGTCATCAAATTATTGCAGAGAATTTTATAAAAAAAAATATACATGTAATTTCAGACAAACCATTTGCTGGAAATCTTGAGCAGGGAAAAAAACTATATAAAGCGATTAAAAATAACAAAAAAATTAAATATGCGCTGACTCACAACTATTCATCTTATCCAATGGTAAGAGAAGCAAAAAATTTAGTGGAAAAAGGAAAAATTGGAAAAGTTGAATATATCAATGTTGAATATATTCAGGATTGGACAGATGGTAATAAAATTTCAAAAAAAAATTCAAAAAAGGTTTTTAAATGGAAAGTTGATAAAAAAATTGTTGGTGTATCAGCGGTTCTCAATGAAATAGGATCACACGCATATCATCTAGCAATTTATATTACAGGCCTTAAAGGAGAAAAACTGATTGCCGATGTAAGTAAATATTCGAAGGACGTTAATATGGATAATAACGCACAGGTTTTTGTTAATTTTAATAATGGTGCTAAAGGAATTGTATGGACATGTGTAACAGCTAAAGGTGGTGTTTATGGTTTAAGAATTAGAGTATATGGTTCTAAAGGAAGTTTAGAATGGGTTCAAAATGATCCAAATTATCTAAAATTTAATCCAAGCAAAGGAGCAGTAAAATTTTTAGAAAGAGGATATACAAAGGCAAATTTTTCAAAAAAATTTTCTAGAGTAAAATTTGGTCACCCTGAAGGATATTTAGATGCTTTTGCAAATATATATAAGGAATTTGCTGAATATTTAAAAACAAATACAAAAAAAAGATTTTATTTTCCAAACGAAGAAGAGGGTTTGGAGACTGTTAAATTCATTGATGCATGCAAGAAATCATCATTAAAAAAACAATGGGTAAAAATTTAATTAACGTAGCATTATTCGGTTTGGGAAGAATAGGACTAATGCATGCAAATAATTTAATAAATAATAAGAATTTTAATCTTAAATATATTTTTGATGTTAATAGAAAACTTGCAAAAAAAGTTTCAAAAAGTCTAAATTGTCAAAATATTGAAAGTCCTCAAATAGCATATAAAGATAAAAAAATTGATTGTATTTTTATCTCTTCCACTACATCAACTCATCTTAAATTTATATATGAAAGTATAAAAAGTAATAAAACAGTATTTTGTGAAAAACCTTTAGATTTAAATTTAAAAAAAATTCAAAATTACGAAAAAAAAATAAATAAATTTAATCATAAAATTCAAATTGGATTTAATAGGAGATACGATCCAGGTCATAGTTCTCTAAAAAATAATTTAATAAAAGGCAAGATAGGAAAGCTAGAAAAAATTATTATTACTAGCAGAGATCCGGCTGCTCCATCTATAAATTATTTAAAAGCCTCAGGTGGTATTTTTAAAGATATGATGATCCATGATTTCGATCTAGCAAGATATTATGCGGATAAAGATGAATTTGTTTCTATATTTGCTACAGGGAGCAATATTTCTAATAAATACTTCAATAAACTTAAAGATTTTGAGCTTGCTACGGCAATTTTGAAAACAAAAAATGGTGTTCAATGTATTATAAGTAATTCGAGACATTGTAGTTTTGGATATGATCAAAGGGTAGAGCTCTTTGGAAGCAAAGGAATGATTATTTCAGATAATATGAAAGAAAATGAGATTAGTTTGTATTCTAATAAAAGTACAAATGCACGTTCAAGCTTTAAACATTTTTTTATAGAAAGATATGATCAGGCATACAAAGAACAGTTAAATGATCTTTCCAAATTATTCAGATCAAATTCGAGACCTAAAAGTGGTTTTATTGATGGAAAGATTTCAATACAAATTGCTGAGAGTGCTATCCGGTCATTAAAATCAAAAAAGTTTGAAAAAATAAAATATTAAAAATCAACTTAAGGTTGAATGCAACCTGCTACTTTACAATCTAAATAAATTTATGTTAGCCTAAACGTTTAAAAGTTAACTTTTATTTAAGAGAGGAAATTAAAAATGAAAAAAATAAAGAACTTTATATTAGCTGTTGCTGCATGGGCAATGATGTCTGTATCAGCATTAGCAACTGATATAATTGTTGTTTCACATGGACAAGCAAATGACCCTTTTTGGTCGGTAGCTAAAAATGGAGTTGATGCTGCTTGTAAAGACATGGGTGTATCTTGCAAATACACTGCGCCTGGAACTTTTGACATGGTTGAAATGGCAAAACTAATTGATAATGCTGTATCACAAAAACCAAAAGGTATTGTTATTACTTTACCTGATGCAGCTGCATTAGGAAAATCTGTTAAAGCAGCAATAGCTGCTGGTATACCTGTAGTTTCTATGAACTCTGGTTCAGATGACTATGCATCATTAGGAATTAGTGCACACGTAGGTCAAACTGAATTTGAAGCTGGCGTTGGTGGCGGACAAAAAATGAAAGCTGCTGGAGGAAAAAAAGCTTTATGTGTTAACCACGAAGTTGGAAACGTAGCACTTGATAGAAGATGTGCAGGTTTCAAAAAAGGTTTTGGTGGATCTGTTGATATTCTTGGAACATCAAATGACCCAACTGAAATTCAAAAAGCTGTTGCTGCAAAATTAGGTGGTGGATATGACACTATTCTAACTTTAGGTGCTGGTTTATCTGGTGAAGCAGCACTAAAAGCTTTAGAAGCTGCTGGTAAAGTTGGAAATGTTAAATTAGGAACATTCGATATGTCACCTAATATGTTAAAAGCTGCTGCTGCTGGTAAAGTAGAGTTTTTAATTGACCAACAACAATATCTCCAAGGTTATTTGCCTATAGCTATTTTTGCTCAGTACATGAGATGGGGAACAATGCCTGCTGGTGTAGTTATGACTGGGCCTGGATTTGTTACTCCTGATAATGCTGCTAAAGTAATTAAATGGGCAGCTCAAGGTTATAGATAAAATCTATATTTAAGGCCTGACTAAATTTAATAGTCAGGCCTTTTTTCAAAATTTGAATGTCATTAAAATCAAAAAGTATTTCATCAAAAAGTAGTCTTAATGAAGACGAACGTCTAAAAAAAATATCACCGCTAAGAGTTTTATTGAATAGACCTGAGCTAGGTGCATTAGGTGGCTCGATACTTGTATTTATATTTTTTGGAATAGTTGCAGGCGATACTGGTATGTTTAGCGCCTATGGAATGCTTAATTTCCTCGATGTTTCAGCTAATTTAGGAATTATAGCAATAGCAGCAGCGATGTTAATGATTGGCGGTGAATTTGATTTGTCAATTGGATCAATGATTGGCTTTGCTGGAATTTGTATTGCAATTCCTGCAATTTATTGGGGTTGGCCTTTATGGATGAGTATAGTTTTTGCTTTCGCAATGGCAGTATTGGTTGGATACTTTAATGGCATAATGGTTGTCAAAACAGGTTTGCCATCTTTTATTGTAACACTTGCAATGCTTTTTATTTTAAGAGGTTTGACATTAGCAATAACAAGATTGATTACTGGTAGGACTCAAGTTCCAGGACTAAGAGTATTAATTGAAGATGATCCATTAGCATGGTTATTTGCTACAGATACATTTAAATGGCTTTTTACTTGGTTGGGATCATTAAAATTGATTGAACTAAGAACTGATGGAACTCCTCTTGCAACTGGAATACCTCCATCAGTTATTTGGTTTATTGCATTAACATTGTTTGCAACATGGATATTGATGAAAACAAGATACGGTAATTGGATCTTCGCATCTGGGGGCGATAAAGTTGGAGCAACAAATGTGGGTGTGCCAGTTGGAAGGGTAAAAATAAGTCTATTTATCGGTACCGCAGTCGCTTCTACTATTTTTGCATGTATTCAAGTATTAGATGCTGGTTCTGCAGATACTATGAGGGGTACATTAAAAGAACTAGAAGCTATTGCAGCTGCTGTTGTTGGTGGTTGTCTCTTAACAGGTGGATATGGATCTGCAATAGGTGCAGCTTTTGGTGCAATTATATTTGGGACTGTATCTATGGGAATATTTTATACAGATGTTGACACTGATTGGTTTAAAGTTTTTTTAGGAGCAATGATGTTGATAGCTGTAGTATTTAATAACTATATAAGAAAGAAAGTGACTGAGAGTAAATAATGTCTGACTATCTCGTTCAATTTAATAATATTAGTAAGTTTTTTGGGAAGGTAATAGCGCTTAAAGATGTCACTATGAGATTAAAAAAAGGTGAAATCATGTGCTTGCTTGGAGATAATGGAGCTGGAAAGTCGACTTTAATTAAAACTTTAGCAGGTGTTCATAAACCAGATGAAGGAGAAATTATATTTGAAGATAATAAAATTGTTTTTGACTCACCCAAAGATGCTTTAGATATTGGTATAGGAACAGTTTATCAAGATCTAGCTTTAGTCCCTTTAATGAGTGTTACTAGAAATTTTTTTATGGGAAGAGAACCTCAAAAAGGTATTCCTTTCCTTAAAACTTTTGATGTGGAGAAAGCAAATAAGATAGCAGCAGATAGAATGGGACAGATAGGTATCGATGTTAGAGATCCATCTCAGGCAGTTGGAACTATGTCTGGTGGTGAAAGACAATGCCTAGCGATATCACGGGCTATATATTTTGGAGCAAAAGTTTTAGTTTTAGATGAACCAACCTCTGCTTTAGGAGTTCATCAAGCATCAATGGTATTAAAATATATTGTAAAGGCTGCATCTGAGGGATTGGCTGTAATTTTAATTACTCATAATGTACATCATGCTTACCCTGTTGGTAATAGTTTCACTGTACTTAACCGAGGCAAAAGTATGGGAACGTTCCAAAAAAAAGATATTTCTAGAGAAAAACTTCTTAGTATGATGGCTGGTGGTGAAGAATTAGACAAACTTGAAGTCGAACTTCAAGAAATGGATAGAATTCACAACAAGAATTAGATATTACGCCATATATCTTTACCATGACAAAATCATTTCCTTTGCTCTTTATATTATTATGGTCTTCGGCATTCATATCTGGGAAAGAAATTGTTCAAAACGCTTCTCCATTTGCAGCTTTAGCATTTAGATTTGGGATTGTAACAATTGGTTTTCTAGTATTTGCTTATTTCAGTAATGATAAAATTTTTGGAAAATTAAAAAATATTATTGAAAGTCTTTCAACAGGTATCTTATTTCATGGGATTTATTTAGGTGGATGTTGGTATGCATTTTCAATTGGAATGCCAGCTGCAATTGTAGCTTTAATAGTTACACTTCAACCAATTTTAACAAATATTTTATCTGGTCCAATTTTTGGAGAAAAAATATCTTGGAAACAGTGGGTAGGTATCAGTTTAGGTTTCATTGGTTCTGTCACTGTCTTAGGTATTGATTTTGGAAAAGAAATTCCTCCTTTAGGATTGTTAGCTACTGTATTAGCTTTATTTGCAATAACGGCTGGAACATTGTGGCAAAAAAAATTGAGTGGAAATTTAGCTTTGTCAGTCAACAATGCGTATCAAGCAGTTGGTGGTTGCCTTTTTAATCTATTATTAATGTTTATATTTGAAAATGCTTACATAAATTTTACAACTAGTTTTATATTAGGTATGTCTCATCAAATTATATTAGTTTCATTTGGAGCTTTTACTATTCTTATGTTTTTAATAAAAAGGGGTACTGTGGGCAAAACTACTACTTTATTTTTTTTAGTACCTCCTACTTCAGCAGTGATGGCATGGATATTTTTAAATGAACAATTAACATTTACTGACATAATAGGTTTTTTAATAACAACAGTTGGAGTATTTATAGCTACAAGGGATAAAAAAAATGGATAACAATTTTTTTAAAAAAATAAGAATATTAGACGGTGGCATGGGTCAATTATTACTTGAAAAAGGAATGGTATCTATGGGGACCTTATGGTCTGCAAGCGCTTTATTAGATGAAAAATATCATCAATTGTTAGTTGATACTCATTTATCATACATCAATGCAGGCTCAGATGTTATTGTTACAAACACTTTTAGTTGTAGAAAATTTAGATTAATAGAAAATAATGTTGGTAATCAATTCAAAAAATTAAACGAAATTGCATGTAAACTTGCAATCAAAGCTAAAGATTTATCAAAGAAAAATGTATTAGTAGCTGGATCAATTCCTAGCCAAAGAGACACTTATATGACTGATAATCGCGATATCAAATTAATTGAGGAAGATATGTTTGAACAAGCTGATATTTTAAGTGAATTTACTGATTTTTTATACTTAGATGTTATTAGCAGCACTAATGAAGTTAAAGCCGCTCTTAATATATCTAAAAAATTAAACAAAAAAGTTTTAATTGGAATACATTTAAAAAAAAATGGTGACCTACCCTCAGAAGAAAAAATTGAGCAATTAATTGAAATTATTAAACATGAAAATATACTTGGTGTAGTTTGTGCGTGTGTTTCTCCAGAAATATCATTATCTGTGTTAGATAAATTTTTAAATTGTAAAGTTCCATTTGGATTTAAAATAAATTTGTGGGGAGTTGATGAACCAGGCCCCATACAGACATTTAATACAGCAAAACCTGATGAAATTGGAGTAAATCCTAATCAATCTTTAGGAAAAAGAGATAATTTTGATGCAAATGAATTTTATAATCTATCAAAAAAATTCATAGAAGGTGGGGCAACAATCTTAGGTGGATGTTGTGAGACAAAACCTGAGCATATTAGCTCTATATCTTCATTTAAATAATAATTTTTGTATCTGCTTTTCTAACAAAATAAATTCCTACAACTACAGCCAATAAAGATATTAATACCTTATAAGTTATTAATTCACTTAAAAATATATAGCCTAAAATAATACCAAAGATTGGAATTAAGTACGAGACCTGAGATTGAAAAATTAAACCATTCTTTTTCAAAATTTTAAACCTTAAAAGCCATGCAACTCCTGTTGGTACTATACCAAGATAAATTACTGACATTGTTGAATTTAATGATGGAGTATTTTCCCATGGAGTTTCTAACAAACACATCAAAGGAAATAAAATCAGAGTTGCCCAAATTAATATTGATCCAGTAACGTTTTCATTTTTTTTCTTGCTAATTTTAAGTGTTAAAACTCCACCTATTACATAACATGTTGATCCTAATAAAATTAGTACTGCTGAAAGAAAATTATTTTCATCTATTAAAATATTATCAGAAAATAAATAAACAATTCCTGCAAATCCAATTAATATCCCAACAGTTTTTGCAAAATTAAATTTTTCATTTTTTGTATAAAAGTGACCTAATATGGTAGAACTCAAAGGAGTAGTAGACATTAAAATTGCTGCCAAATTACTTTGCACAGACTTTACCCCGTAAGCAATTAAAAAGAATGGTATAACTAAATTGATTAGTCCTATTAACATGAACCAATGCCAATCTTTTGAAAATGCTTCAATTACTATTTTTTTATAAAAACATAAAATTAATACTGGTATAGATCCAAAAAATACCCTCAAAAAAGCAATTGTCATTGGACCGAAAGATTCTGTTGCAATTTTTATATTAAAAAAAGCAGATGCCCAAATTATTGATAGTGATGTTAATAAAATATAATCTGTTAAATTAGCTTGTTTCATTCTGTAATATCTTTCACATCACCTTTTGTAATTTGAATTAATTTTTCATAATTGATCTTAAAAATTACATTAGGATGACCAGCTGCAGCAAATATATCTTTAAATCTGCTTAAAGAATTATCTATAAATATTTGAATTTTATTTATATGGCCTACAGGAGATACACCTCCAATTGTATATCCTGTTTGAGACTTTACCTCGTCAGCTGAAGCCATTCTTACATTTTTTTTTTCAGAAATTTTTTTTAGTTTATTTAACGAACATCTTTTGTCACCAGAAACTAAACAAAGTAAAAAATCATTTTCTATCTTAATAAGTAGACTTTTAACAATTGCTCCTACTTCGCAATTTAATGAATTTGCTGCATCCAAAGCTGTTTTTGCTGAATTTTTTAATTCTACAACTGATAAATTTTCATCAAATTCTTTAAGACACATCTCTGCTCTTTTAACTGGTTCTTTATTCAATAAAGTCATATTCAACTTATGATTGATAAAAAAGCGCTGAAATTATTGGCATAATTATATGTTTAAATTGCATAGGTGATATCCTCATTATATGTATTCTTTATTATAACAATATTGGTAATTAACCCAGATATTTAATTCTACAGGAGATTATATGAGCGCAAGCAAAGTTCTAAAAATGATGAAAGACAAGCAAATTGAGTTTGTCGATTTAAGATTTACAGACCCAAGAGGTAAGTTACAACACTTAACTATGGATGCATCGGTAGTCGATGGGGACATGTTAACCGATGGTGTATTTTTTGATGGATCATCTATTGCTGGATGGAAAGCGATAAATGAATCTGACATGATATTAAAACCAGACTTAAACAGACAAATCGTTGATCCATTTACATCTCATAATACTCTTGTTTTATTTTGTGACATATTAGATGCAATTAAAAGAAATCCATATGAAAGAGATCCAAGAGGGATAGCGAAGAAAGCTGAAGCTTATTTAAAGAATACTGGTATAGGTGATAAAGCTTACTTTGGTCCAGAGCCAGAATTTTTTGTTTTTGATGATGTAAAAATAAAAAACGATATGAACGAAACAAGTTTTTCGATAGATAGTACAGAAGGACCATATAATTCTGGAAAAAGTTATGAAAATGGAAATATGGGTCATAGACCCGGAGTTAAGGGAGGATATTTTCCAGTACCTCCAGTAGATAGTGCTCAGGATATAAGAGGTGAATACCTAAAAGGTTTAAGAGACGTAGGTATCACAGTTGAAAAACATCACCATGAAGTTGCTCCAAGTCAGCACGAACTTGGAATGCTTTTTGGTACGTTAGTTGATCAAGCTGATAATGTTCAATTATACAAATATGTAGTTCAAATGGTTTCACATTCATTTGGTAAAACTGCTACGTTTATGCCTAAACCTGTAAAAGGTGATAATGGATCAGGAATGCACGTTCACCAATCAGTTTGGAAAGGAAAAACTCCAGTTTTTTCTGGAAATAAATATTCAGGTTTGTCACAAACTGCGCTTTATTATATTGGTGGAATACTTAAACATGCTAAGGCGATTAATGCGTTTTCAAATGCTACAACAAATAGTTATAAAAGATTAATTCCAGGTTTTGAAGCTCCAGTATTGCTTGCTTATTCTGCAAGAAACAGGTCAGCATCTTGTCGAATTCCGATAACGCTAAGCAAAAAAGGAGCAAGATGTGAAATTAGATTCCCAGATGCATCTGGAAATCCATATTTAACATTTGCATCTATGTTAATGGCGGGAATTGACGGTATCAAAAATAAAATTGATCCAGGCAAATCCTTTGATAAAGATCTTTACGCTTTATCAGAGAAGGAAGTTAAAAAAGTTCCAACTGTTTGCGGATCATTAAGAGAAGCAATGGAAAGTTTAGATAAAGATAGAAAGTTTTTAACTCAAGGTGGAGTATTTACTGACGATCAAATTGATGCTTATATTGCTCTTAAATTTGAGGAGATACACAACTTTGAACATACACCTCATCCTATTGAGTTTGATATGTACTATAGTTGTTAAATAGCTTTTTTATTTTTTAGCTATTTTATTTTTTCCTAAACCTTTTTTAACCACGTAGTTGAGGGTGCCATGTGCGCCCGCTTCTACTGGTTTAATTAAACTTCTGAATAAAGATTTTCTTTTTTGAGTTTTAACTTCAGAGTTAATTAGGTTTTTATGCTCAAAAGTGTTCATATCAATGATTCTATCATAGATATGCAATAAACGCAATGCTGATATGCGTATATTAAATACTATATTTTAAAGGACTCCCCACATCCACATCTCTCGGTTTCATTCGGGTTATTAAATACAAATTGTGAAGAAAATTTCTCTTTTTTAAAATCCATTTCTGTTCCAAGTAAATACATTACTGCTGCAGAATCTATAAATACTTTTACACCTTTATCTTCTATTACTTCGTCATTCGGGTTTGCTTCTTTTGTATACTCCATAACATAGGACATCCCTGCGCAACCACCCGACTTAACACCAACTCTAACTCCTAAAGAACCTTTTTCAGCATTAGACATGATTTCTTTTATTCTTTGAGCTGCGTTATCGCTTAATGTTATAATTTGTTTTGTCATAAATTTAATTCAAGTTTTGCAGCTTCAGACATCATTGATTTGTCCCATGGTGGTTCCCAGACTAAATCAAGATCTACTTTTGAAACTTCTTTAATTTCTAATATACTGTCTTTAACTTCTTTAGGCAAACTTTCAGCTACTGGACAATTTGGTGTGGTTAAAGTCATTTTAACCTTAACTTCAGAATTATTAACAATAATATCGTATATCAATCCTAATTCATATATATTAACAGGTATCTCTGGATCATAAATTTTTTTTATTTCAGCAATTACTTTTTCTTTAAGATCCATTTTCATTCCTCTGTTTTTACAATTTGATCTGAATTATCTAATGCTGATGTAAGAGTATGCCAAGATAAAGTTGCACACTTTACTCTCATAGGATATTGTTTAACGCCTGATAAACTCATTAATTTAGTTTTTTCGTCATCTTTTAAAATATTAGTTTCTAAAGAATCTTTTTCTTTTATCATTCCTAGAAAATCATTTACAATTTCTTTTACTTCTTTTTCTTCTTTGCCTCTAACCATATCAGTCATAATTGATGCCGATGCCATTGAAATAGCGCAGCCATGACCTTCAAATGCAATATCTTCAACTTTTTTATTTTCATTTAATCTGAGATAAACATGAACGTTATCACCACATAAAGGATTATTTCCCTTTGCATCTTTATTATAATTGTCAAACTTTCCTAAATTCCTTGGATTTTTTCCATGGTCTAGTATTATCTCTTGATATAAATCTTTTAAGTCCATTATAAGTTAAAAATTTTTTTACATTTATTTATTGCTTCATCAAGCTTATCAATATCATCTTTCGTATTATAAACTCCAAATGAAGCCCTTGCAGTTGCTGGTAAATTTAATTTATCATGTAATATTTGACAGCAATGATGTCCTGCTCTAATAGCTACTCCATCCTCATCAAGAATGGTTGCAATATCATGAGGATGAACACCTTCAATAGTAAATGATATAACCCCACCCTTTTCTTTTGGATTTCCTATAATATTAACTGAATTATTTTTTCTTAACTTTTCTAGTCCGTAATCTAATAATTCTTTTTCATGTTTTTCGATATTTTGAATACCAATTTTTTCCATAAATTTTATGGATTCATTAAAAGCTATAACTTGAGCTGTAGCCATTGTGCCAGCCTCGTATTTATTAGGTAATTCACCATAAGTAATACCTTCTTTTTTAACCTCATTTATCATTCCTCCTCCACCTTGATATGGGGGTAAATCTTCAAGCCATTTTTTTTTAGCATATAGAATGCCTATTCCAGTTGGTCCGTACATTTTATGTCCAGATATTGCATAGAAATCACAATCAATATCCTGCATATCTAATTTTAAGTGTGGAGCTCCTTGGCAACCATCAATCAGAACAGGTATATTTTTTGAATGTGCTAATTGCACAATTTCTTTGATTGGTAATATTGCGCCTGTTACATTCGATAAATGACTTACGCTGATAATTTTTGTTTTGTTTGTAATTTTTTTTTCTATAGCTTCTAATGTAACTTCACCATCATCATTAATTTCAGCAAATTCTATTTTAATATTTTTTGCTTTTCTAAGAAAATGCCAAGGAACATAATTTGAATGATGTTCGAGTTCGGTCAATAATACCTCATCACCTTCGGACAAATACTTTTGACCAAAAGTATTCGCAACTAAATTAATTGCTTCTGTAGCACCTTTAGTAAATACGATTTCATCTTTATCTTTAGCATTAATATATTTTTGAACTGAAACTCTTGTTTGTTCATATAAATTAGTAGCAGCAACTGCCAAATAGTGAACACTTCTACCTACATTAGAAAACTCTTTTGTATAAAAATCATAAATTCTATCTACAACAACTCTTGGTTTTTGAGATGAATTAGCGCTATCTAAATATACTAAATCATTATTTTGAATTTTATCGTCAAAAATTGGAAATTCTCTTTTTATATCATCTATATTCATTAATTTAATCCAATCATATTTTTTAATAATTTTTTAATTTCTTCATCTGTAATTTTTTCAACAACATCTAAAAGAAAACCGTTAATTAATAATTCTTTTGCAGTTTTTTTGTCTAATCCTCTAGACATTAAATAAAAAATAGAATCTTCATCTAAACTTCCTGATGCAGAACCATGTGAACATTTAACGTCGTCAGCATAAATTTCTAGTTCAGGCTTTGCATTAAATTCTGCTTGTTCATTTAAAAGCACCGCTTTACTTAATTGATAACCATCAGTTTTTTGAGCTTTAGAATCCACATATATTTTTCCTTGGTAAACAGACTTTGAACTGTCATCAATTACACTTTTTATTAACTGATAACTTTTCGTGTTTTCATGCAAATGGTTAGTATTAGTTCTTATTTCGTGATGTCTATTTTTAGACAATACGTGTATTCCATTAATAAATGCCGACGAATATTGACCTTCAAGATTACAGCTGACTTCATTTTTTTTATAATCTGAACCAGATGAAAATATAAATGTTTCAGAAATACTATTTTCTTTTTGAGTAATACTAGAATAATCATACTTAATATTTGTATTACTTTTTTTATCTATTTTATAATTCTTAAGAATTGCATTTTTATTAAGATTAAAATTAAATAAATTGTTAATGAAATTCTTTTCTGAATTATCGTCAGAAAGATTAATAATTTTTATTGAGCTGTTTTCTTCTAGCTCAAACTTTAGTTGAAAATTAATATTAGTGTTTCTCACTTTCTCATTCGTTATTTGATATATAATTAAAGGCTTTTTGAATGAATAATTTTTTTTAACTAAAATATTATGTGTTTTATTAGAAAAAGAATTATTTAGACTTAAAAGAGAATTATCATCATCTAGGATTTGGTTAAAATTTTCTAAAGTCGTTAAATTAATTTTATCGCTTTCTTCATATTCGAAATTCAATCGCTCAACTTTACCGTTAACAATAACAATTTTATTATGTTCAATTTCCTTTATAAAAATTTCGTCGTTAATTTCATTTTTAATGTTGTAATCATTATAAAATGTTAGTTCACCAATATTTTTTTGAATTATCTGGTTTATGTCTGAAAATTTCCAGTTTTCTAATTTTCTGCTAGGAAATCCATTTTTCAAAAAATTATCTAGAGCCTTTTTTTTTAATTTAATCTCTTGATTTGAGAAATTAGACATACTTATAAATTTATCAAAATCTGTTTTTAATTTTTGTTCCATTTAATTGAAATTTTCATATCCTTTTTTTTCTAACTCTAAAGCTAATTCTGCACCACCTGATTTAATGATTTTTCCACCCATAAGCACATGCACAAAGTCAGGTTTTATATAATCAAGTAGTCTTTGATAGTGAGTAATTATTAAAAATGAATTATTTTTTTTTCTTAATGCATTAACTCCATCTGCAACTATTTTAAGAGCATCAATATCTAATCCAGAGTCTGTTTCATCTAGTATAGATAATTTTGGATCTAAAATTGACATTTGTAAAATTTCGTTTTTCTTTTTTTCACCTCCAGAGAAACCTACGTTTAATTGTCTATTTAATTTTTCTTCATCAAATTTAAGTTCTTTTGCTTTTTCTTTAACTAATTTTAAAAACTCTAAAGCATCTAATTCTTTTTCACCTCTAGCTTTTCTAATTGAATTTAGTGAAGTCTTTAAAAATATATTTGTATTTACTCCAGGTATTTCTAAAGGGTATTGAAATGCTAAGAAGATACCTTTGTGTGCTCTTTCCTCTGTTTCAAGATCAAATAAATTATTGTTTTCGTATAATACTTCTCCTGATACCTCATAGCCTTTTTTACCTGATAAAATGTTTGATAGAGTGCTTTTTCCTGATCCATTAGGTCCCATTATTGCATGTACCTCACCAGGCTTTATCTCTAGATTAAAACCACTTAATATAGATTTCTCCTGAATTTTTGCATTTAAATTGTTAATTTTTAACATTTAGCCAACACTTCCTTCTAAACTTATGCCAACTAATTTTTGAGCCTCTACAGCAAATTCCATTGGTAATTGTTGTAATACCTCTTTGCAAAAACCATTAACAATCAATCCTACAGCTTCCTCTTGATTTAGCCCTCTTTGTTGACAATAATGTAATTGATCTTCACTAATTTTTGATGTGGTCGCTTCATGAGCAATATTAGAATTTGAATTTTTATTTTTAATGTAAGGAACGGTATGTGCTCCACATTTATTACCCATTAACAATGAATCACATTGAGTGTAATTTGTTGAATTGACTGCATTTTTAGAAATATCAACTAAACCTCTGTAAGTCATATCTGATTTACCTGCGCTAATACCTTTTGAAATAATTTTACTTTTCGTATTTTTTCCTAAATGTATCATTTTAGTTCCAGTATCGGCCTTCTGATGATTATTTGTAATTGCAATTGAATAAAATTCGCCAATTGAATTATCGCCTTTTAAAATACAGCTTGGATATTTCCAAGTAATTGCAGAACCCGTTTCTACTTGCGTCCATGAAATTTTTGAATTTTTACCTTTACACAATCCTCTTTTAGTTACAAAATTATATATACCTCCTTTTCCATCTTTATCTCCAGGATACCAATTTTGTACTGTAGAATATTTTATCTCTGCATCATCCAACGCAATAAGTTCAACATTTGCTGCATGCAACTGATTTTCATCTCTCATTGGTGCAGTGCATCCTTCTAAATAACTTACATAGCTTCCTTTATCTGCAATTATTAATGTTCTTTCAAACTGACCAGTGTCAGATGCATTTATTCTAAAATAAGTTGATAGTTCCATTGGACATTTTACATTTGGTGGTATGTAAACAAATGATCCATCAGTGAAAACTGCAGAGTTTAACGTAGCAAAGAAGTGATCGGTAATTGGTATAACTGAACCTAAATATTTTTTAACTAAATCTGGATGTTTTTGTATTGCTTCTGAAATTGAACAAAAAATAATTCCTTTTTCTGTTAGAGTGTCTTTGAAAGTTGTAGCAACAGATACTGAATCAAATACTGCATCGACTGCAATTCCATTTAGTCTTTTTTGTTCTTGCAAAGGTATTCCCAATTTTTTATAAGTTTCTAAAAGTTTAGGATCTAAATCCTCTAAATTTTTTGGTTTTTCTTTAAAACTTTTAGGTGCAGAATAATAATATAAATCTTGATAATCTATTTTTGGATATTTTGGTTTTTGCCAATTAGGTTCTTTCAATACTTTTAATCTTTCAAAAGCTTTTAATCTCCACTGTAGCAACCAGTCTGGTTCTTTTTTTATATTTGATATAAATCTTATAACATTTTCATTTAAGCCCTTAGGTGCTTTATAACTTTCAATATCAGTTGAAAAACCATATTTATAATCTTTTAAATCTTCAATTTGTTTATCTCTCATTATAGTCTATTTTCAGTTTTATTTATTAGGTCTCCAAGTTTTTTTTCTTGAAAGAATATGTTTATATGTGTTTCTAATTCATCCCATAAATTGTGGGTTATGCATTTTGCAGACTTTCCATTACATCCTTTCTTTGAGTGCTTTTGACATCCAATGGTTTTAACTTTTTCTTCTACAGCAGAGAGAATATCAGAGATTTTAATTTCATCTGGAGTTTTGTTTAGAGTATATCCGCCTTTCTTACCTCTAATACTTTTAACAATTTCATTTTTTTTTAATTTTAAAAATAACTGTTCTAGGTAAACTAAAGATATTCCTTGTCTTATAGAGATATCTCTTAGTGAGATTGGCTCGCTATTTTTAAACCTCGCTATGTCAGCTAAAGCCATTACAGCGTATCTGCTTTTAGTTGATAGTTTCATATTTCCCGCAATTCTTCGGCTTTATATATACCTGACTAAATTAGTCAAGATTATGCAAACATAATATGCTTGCATTTTGTCGCTCAATTTTGGTAGAAAAATATAATTTTTTTTTGAGACTGATAATCAATGCCATCCACAGAAACAAAAATATCTGAAATATTTATTCCAGGTCCAGCTGGAAGATTAGAAGCAAAATATTTTAAAAGTAAAAAAAATACTTCGCCAATTGCTTTAGTACTTCATCCTCATCCTCAATATGGAGGAACAATGAATAATAAAGTGGTAGTAGATACTTTTCAGACATTTGTGGATAATAATTTTTCTGTTTGTAGGGTAAATTTTAGAGGTGTTGGAAAAAGTGATGGAGAATTTGATAATGGACAAGGAGAATTAGCAGATGCCGCTGCAGCTCTTGATTGGCTTGAAAGAGAAAACTTTGATAATTCACAATGTTGGATATCTGGCTTTTCATTTGGTTCATTAATTGCAATGCAATTATTAATGAGAAGACCTGAAATAAATAGATTTATAATAATATCACCTCAACCTAATGTTTACGATTTTTCCTTTCTATCTCCATGTCCAACTTCTGGCTTAGTTATTCATGGAAAAAAGGATGAATTAGTGCCTCATGAATATATAAATGATTTAAACAAAAGGCTAAGTGCTCAAAAAGGGATAAATGTTGAATTTGATATAATTTCAGAAGCAAATCATTTTTTTTCAAATGCTGATGTTTCTTTAATAAAATCTTTAAATAAATATATAAAAAAAGAAACAGCTCTATACTAAAAGTTAATTTTAATTTCACCACCCGTAACGGGAATATTAACGTTTGTAGTACCTGGATAGCTTATTGGTTTTTCTAGATAAGATCTAATGGACAGATATGCAAATGCTTGGGACTCTATAAAATCTCCGTCTATATTAAAATCATCTATTAACTTAATTTCATATTTTATTAAGTTCTTTAGATGATTTACTAATGTCAAATTTTTTCTTCCTCCACCGCATAAAATAATATTAATTTTATTTTTAAATATTTTTTTTATGTTGTTTGAGATTATCAATGCTGTAAAATATGTAAGAGTAGCTATAGCATCCGCAAATTCTAAACCTTTAACAAAATTAATATCAAAATCTTTTCTGTCATAGGAATGTTTTTCATCGACGTTATAGAATTCATGTTCATAAAATTGATTAATTATATCTTGATTAATATTTCCAGAGGATGCGATATCGCCATTATTATCAAATTTTATTCCCTTTGTTTTTTTTAAGTATTCATCAATTAAAACATTGCCAGGCCCTATATCTTTTGCCATTAATTTATCTTTAAAACAATAAGTATAATTCGATATTCCTCCAATGTTTAAAATTAATGTGGGATCATTTATCTTAAATTTTTTTAATAAAAGTTTATGATAAATAGGAGCTAAAGGTGCCCCTTCACCATTATTTTTAATATCATTAGCTCTAAAATTATAAATTACCTTCTCATTTAACAATTGTGAAAGTAATTTTGCATCTCCCATTTGTACAGAATAACCATCTTGAGGTTTGTGAATTATTGTTTGTCCATGGAATCCAACTAATTGAATTTTACAATTATTGTCATTAATAATACTTTGAGATATTCTGGAATGATAAAGTGTTAGATCTCTTTCTAAAGATTTGTAAATATTAATATTTCCCTCTATATCTGCTCTATTATTTATGTTTAATATGAATGTAGAAAGTCTTTTTCTAAATTCTTCAGGATAAGTGAAGTACTTATTATCTATTATATCTAAATTATTTTCACCATCTGATTTGATAATACTTGCATCAATGCCATCAAGAGATGTGCCGCTCATTAAACCCAGTGATATAAAAGAATTATCCATTGTTGATTATTATTTTTATTTAAATATGTATATTAAAAGTACCATTTATGAATAAATTTTTAAAAGAATTTAGAGATAGAGGATATTTTTATCAATGCACAGACGAAAAAGCTCTTTCAAAAAAGCTGAGTGAAGAGAGTATAAAAGGATATATAGGCTTTGATTGCACTGCTCAAAGTTTACACGTAGGTAGCTTGCTTCAAATCATGTGCTTAAGATTAATGCAAAAACATGGACACAAACCAATTGTTCTGCTTGGAGGAGGAACAACTAGAATAGGAGATCCATCTGGAAAAGACAAAACAAGAAAAATTTTAGAGGAAAATGAAATAGAAAAAAATATAAAAAGTATAGAGAACATACTTAAAAAATTTTTAGAGACAGAAGATAAAAAAGTAGCTCCAATTTTTGTTAACAACTATACTTGGCTAAAAAGTTTGAATTATATATCTTTTCTAAGAGATATAGGAAAACATTTTACTATAAATAAAATGTTAAGTTTTGATAGTGTTAAATTAAGATTAGAGAGAGAGCAATCATTAAGTTATATGGAATTTAATTATATGATTTTGCAAGCCTACGATTTCCTCGAATTAAATAAGAAAGAGAATTGTTTACTCCAAATTGGGGGATCAGATCAATGGGGCAATATTGTAAACGGAGTTGAACTAATTAAAAGATATTCATCTAACGAAGTTTATGGTTTAACAACAGAACTTATAACTTTAGCATCAGGTGCTAAGATGGGCAAAACTGAAAGTGGTGCTATTTGGTTAGATAAAAAATTATTTTCTGTTTTTGATTATTGGCAATTTTGGAGAAATATTGATGATAAAGATGTGTTGAAATTTCTTAAGATGTTTACAGATTTAAATTTAAGCGAAATCGAGGAAATAAGTAATCATGATATTAATAAACAAAAAATTATTTTAGCGAACGAAGCTACCTCTATTCTACATGGAGCTAATGAAGCTGCTAAAGCAGAAGAAATAGCTAAGAATTCTTTTTCTGAGAACTCATCTGGAGAAAATTTGCCAAATACAAAAATAGATATATCTAATATTGATAATAATTTAGTTAATTTAGTCTCAATTATTGATAAAAACTTATCTAAAAGCGAAATAAGAAGATTAATAAAATCCAATGGTATTAAAATCAATAATGAAATTATTTCAGATGAGAAATTTATAATTTCAAATGAGCTTATGAAAAAAAATAATTTTATTAAGGTCTCTATCGGTAAGAAAAAACACTATAAAATAGTAACTTAATTAGAAATTTTCTCCAAAGTTCTTGTAATAAATCTTGGGGTTAGAGTTTTTATTGGATTAACAGTAGATTTGAGTTTTTTCGGTGGTCCTTTAATTTTAAAGCTTACACCAAATACTCCTTCACCAATTTTTTTTCCAACCAATATATCGCCTAACATTGGTATTTTTGAAATAGTTTTGTTAATAGTTGTTGCAGGTACGAGTGTTCCTTTCAAACTGGTTAATTCATCTTTTACAATATAACCATCCATCATAAGTGAAATTGCTGGGCCTATTGCATAAATCTCTTTTATTTTAGTGTTATTTCCTAAAGTTTCATAATCCATCTCGAAATCAGTAAATCGTATACCTTCGCCAGTGAGAAGATCAGCTATTCCTTGAAGAGATGCTAATGTTAAGAGTTTAGCAAGAACTGGGACCTCTTGGACTTTAAAATCATTAATTCTTAAATTTGATATTGTTTTACCTTCATAATTAGATGACTCGTATATCAATTTACCCTCTTTAAAACCCTTAATAAATTTAAAATTTTTAATAAAAGGTTCAGGATGCTCTATTTCTAAAAATGTAATTTTTTGTTTTTTATCATTAGTAAAGATATTTAATTTGAAACTTCTCTTATTATTTAATTTTGCATTTATATTTGAGTTAAAAACTTTGTTGCTCTTTATTTGCATTTCACCTTTAACATTTGATAGATAAGAAAGGTTTTCAACAAAATATTTTCCGATATCTAAGTAAATATAAGTATTCAAATTTTTGAAATTAGAAAATATCGATTTTGAGGAATTATCTAATAAATTTTTTATATTTTTAGATCCATCAAATTGACTGCCAGTTAAGTAGTAATTATTATTAACTTTCTTAAATTCTAATTTATTTTCTTTTCCGTTTCGGTTAGTTATGTTGATTTTAAATAAATCTAAATTTTTAATTTTATCGTTTTTTCCAATTTCAAGATTTTCAACATTAATACTTTTTTCTTCTTCATTAAAATCTATATTTTTGAAAATTATTTCATTATTATTTTTGTAAATTCCATTAATATTCAATTCAGATTTTATATCTGCCTTTTTTTTGTAATCTAATTCTTCAATATCTATTTCTGCGCTATCTAGGTCTAAATCTAAAACAAAAAAGTACTTATTATCTTTTTTTTCAACATTTAAAGACACATTTTCATTTACATTATTAATAGAATATTTGCTTTTTAAGTTAAATTTAAATTTTTTATTTTTATAATCTAAATCTAGATTACTATTACTAAATTTTATTTGATTTTTGAAATCACTAAAATATTTCTTTATTCTTTGTGATTTATAGTCAATTAAAATACTTTCAGTTTTTAATTTAGATTTAATGCTAAAATTTTCAATTTCATTTTTTTTATTTAATTCAAAATTTATTAAATTTTTTGATGCGAATGTGATATCTTGGTCTTGAAGACTAAAGTTTTTAAATTTAACAAATTTTTTAAATTCTTTAGAGTTTATTTTGCTTTTTGTATTACTTAAATCTATATTGACTAAAGCATCTTTGTTTTGTTTTTTTTTATAAATTAGATTAATTAAATTTTTTGTTTTATTATTATTGTTGTTCTTATTTTTAAATAAAAAATCGCTATTTAAAACAATTTTCAATTCTTCTTTAATATAATTAATTAAAATATTTCCATCTTTAAAATATATGAAATCTTGATATTTTGATTTTGTAAATAACTTATCAAAATTTAATTTTGATATAATTCTTAAATCCTTAATATTAAGTTTTTTATTAATTTTAAATGATAATTCATTCTCTGATCTTAAATTTATAGGTCTATCATCTATTAAATCTAAATTAATATTTATAAATTTTCTGTAATTATTTAAATTAATTTTAGTCTCATTTGTTTTAAAATTTCCTGAGATTTCAAAATAATTATTAATTTTTTTAATTCTTATTTTTTCTGAAGCAATGAGGAATTTATCAAATGATAATTCTATTTCATTTAGATTTATAACATCCTGATCTACTAAAAAATTAAATTTAACATTTTCAATTTTTGATTGTTTAGGTAATTTTATTTCTGCATCTGTTACTGATCCATTGAGAGTATACTTAATATTTTTGGGATTATTTTTATCAAATGTTATATCGGATATTACTTTTACTTTACCCTTTTTAATTTGTTTTAAAATTAAAGTTCTTGCTAAATTAAAGTCATATTCATTTATAAAATCTATAAATTGATCAATATCGTTTTCTTTGGAAATTATTGATATTTCAGAGATTGGGTTTTTATTGCTTATATAATCAAAAATATTTAGATCAAACTTTATATTTTCTAAGTCAATATCTTTTTCATTAATTGCTATTTGAGGGTCCAAGGTAAAAATCTCAAATTCAAAATTAGACAAATTTAATTTAAAATTTAGTTGATTTAATTTTAATTTTATCTTTGGATCAATCTCTTTAACTTTTTCATTTATTAAACTATTAAAATTATCTGTTCTAATTCCTGTTGTTGTTAGAAATATCAAAATTGCTACTAAGACAGTTATTATTGAAATTGTAATTATAGAAATTATTTTACGCATTTAATTTATATAGAGAACTTTCTAAAAAATTATCTATTTCTCCATCTAATACTTTTTCAGGACTAGAACTTTCAAAATTAGTTCTATTATCTTTTACCATTTTATAAGGGTGTAATACATATGATCTAATTTGATGACCCCATCCAATCTCTGACTTTGAATTTTCAAGATTTTCATTTTCTTTTTCTTTTTTTTTTAACTCGTAGTCATAAAGCCTTGCTTTTAACATATTCATGCAAGTTTCTTTATTTTTGTGTTGTGATCTTTCATTTTGACATTGTACCACAATTTTTGTTGGCAGGTGTGTAATTCTTACTGCACTATCTGTTGTGTTGACATGTTGACCTCCCGCTCCACTAGATCTGTATGTATCTATTCTTAAATCTTTTTCTAAAATTTCAACATCAATATTTTCAGATATAACTGGGTATACCCAAACACTGGCAAAACTTGTATGTCTTCTAGCACCAGAGTCAAACGGAGAAATTCTGACAAGTCTATGTATTCCTGACTCATTTTTTAATAATCCGTTTATGTAATCTCCACTTATTTTAATTATTGAAGATTTAATGCCAGCTTCATCGCCTTTATGTTCGCTGATAATTTCGATTTTGAAATTTTTTTTGGTTGCCCACTTCATATACATTCTTCTTAAAATATCAGCCCAGTCTTGACTTTCAGTTCCTCCAGCGCCTGCATGAAATTCTAAATAACTATTAAATGTATCATTATCATTTGATAGAAAACATCTTATTTCAATTTGTTTAATTTTATTAAAGAGTATTTTTATATTTGAGGTTGTCTCTTTAATCATTTCATTGTTGTGTTCCTCAATAGCTAATTCATAAATATCAAATAAATCTTTACTTTCATTTGATGTTTCTACAAAATTATTTAATAATTTTTCTAAATTAGTTTTTTCACGTAAAACTTTTTCAGCATTTTTTTTATCCTGCCAAAAATCTGGTTTTTCTATTAAATTTGATAAATTAATTATTTTTTCTGAAATCTTAGTCTTTTCAAAGAAACTCCTTTATTCTTTGATTTATTTTTTCTATTTCTGATTTAATATTTAGTATTTCCTGATCCATTAATAAAATTTTAATATATTTGTAGTATTTAATCTACTATCAAAATTGTTAGATACATTATCTGGTTTATTATCATTATTTTTAAATGACTCGATTATAGCTAACTTGGTTTTAGGATTCGCTTTTTTTCCAGTTTTTGCATCTATGACCATCATATTTATATTGTCTGCAACTTTGAAAGGTCTTGCGTTAAAAGTATTTGCTGTTTTTTTTATGAACTCTTTAAAAACTGGCATTGCTGTTTTTGAACCTGTTTCGAATTTACCTAAACTCCTTGGATTATCATAGCCAATGTATACTCCAACCACTAAATTTGATGTAAATCCTATAAACCAAGTATCTGTATTTTTGTTTGTTGTTCCGGTCTTGCCAGCTAATTCGAGTTTCAATTCTTTTAAACCTTTTCCAGTTCCACGTTCTATAACACCTTTCAACATAGAGGTAATCTGATAGGCTGTTTGTGGTGAAAAAATCTGTTGATATTTATTTTTAATAATTGGTTTACTAGTTCCTTCATATGAAATTAAATCACAATTTTCACAGAATCTTTTTTCATTGTTAAAAATAGTTTTTCCTTCACTGTCTTGAATTCTATCAATTAATATTGGATTAACTAATTTTCCACCATTCAAAAAAGAACAATAAGCGCTTGTGATTTTTAACAAAGTCGTTTCAGCAGAGCCCAAGGATACTGACATAAGTTCATCTGGATTTTCGTAAATATTTAATTTTTTTGAAAAATTTATAATTTTGTCTATACCTAATTCTTGAGCTATTCGGACAGTCATTAGATTTCTTGATTTTTCTATACCTGTTCTTATTGTTGAAGGTCCATAGAACTTTTTGCCGTAATTTTCTGGTTTCCACATTTTTAAATCATTTCCTTGATCTAATACTATAGGCGCGTCTAATACTAATGTTGTTGGTAAAAAATTATTTTCTAATGCTAAAGCATATATGAAAGGTTTGAATGCAGATCCAGGCTGACGTTTTGCTTGAGATGCTCTATTAAATTCACTTTGTTTAAAACTAAATCCACCTGACAATGCTAATACTCTTCCGCTATATGGATCCATCACAACAATGCCTCCATTAGCTCTTGGAAGTTGTTTTAAACTATAGTTTCCATCAGATAATTTCTTGACATAAATTATGTCACCAATTTTGAATAGTTTTTTGAATTCCTTCCGCGTCCAATCAATATTATTAAAATTAATTGTTCCATTATCATCATTCTGTGTTTTGATGACTGTTTCAAATTTGTCAATTCTAGTAACAACAGCCAATTCCCATCCTAAAGATTTTTCTAAATTTAAGTCTTTAAGATCTTTTTTCCAATTTTTGTATTTTTTTATATTTGATAGAGGACCTCTCCATCCTTTTCTCTTATCAAATTCTTGCAAACCATTCCTAAGTGATTGTGTAGCAATTTTTTGTAATTCTAAATCCAAAGGTGTCTTGATGTTAAATCCTTGTTTATATACTTTATCATATCCATATTTATCAATTACATCTTTTCTAACATCTTCTACATAATATCTAGAATCTTCTAGGTAAATTCTTTTTCTCTTTTGTAATTTAATTTTAGAGTTAATTAATTTAGAGTGTTGTTTTTGATCAATGAATCCATTATCTAATAAATTATTTAATACTAAGTTTCTTCTAAATTTTGCTAACTCCTTGTTTTTATATGGATTGTATTTGCTTGGTGCTTTTGGAAGAGCAGCTAAAAGTGCAGCCTCTCCATAATTGAGTTCACTTATTGGTTTATTAAAATATCTTAAACTAGCTGATGCTATACCATAGCTACCCTCGCCAAGGTAAATTTGATTTAGATAAAGCTCTAGAATTCTTTTTTTTGATAAAACACGCTCAATTCTAAAAGCTAATATTGCTTCCTTTATTTTTCTATCAATACTTACTTCATTAGTTAAAAGAAAGTTTTTTGCTACTTGCTGGGTAATAGTAGAGGCACCTTCTAATCTTTTTGAGTAAAGTAGATTAAAAATGTTATTTTTAATTGCTCTTACTACTCCTTTGGCATCTACCCCTGGATGGTCAAAAAAGTTTTTATCCTCCGCAGATAAAAAAGCATTTATCACGGTTTGAGATATAGCAGAATATGGAACAAAAATTCTTTTTTCAGATGAAAAATCGCTTACTAACACTCCGTTTCCTGAATACAGCTTGCTTGATACTGGTGGTTTATAATTTTTAAGATATTTGTAATCTGGCAATTTATTGGAATAAGTCCAAAGAATAGATATTATTGATAATAATATTAGAAGAGATGACAATAATCCAAATATTAGTAATCTTTTAAAAAACTTTTGCATTTTAGTTTAAATATCTTGCGAATTTGTTATTCTTAAGGCACAGAATTTATTAAATTAACTTATGAAAAAATCAGCAATATTATGTCAAAAAATTTATATATCGATGCATCGCATCCTAATGAAACTAGAGTTGTTCTTAAAAGTAATAATCATATCGAAGACTATGAATATGAAAGTATAAACAACACTTTAATTAAGAATAATATTTATCTCGGAAAAGTAAGTAGAATTGAACCTTCTTTGCAAGCAGCATTTGTTGACTTTGGAAGAGAAAGACATGGTTTTCTATCTTTTAATGATATCCAGTCTGATTATTATCAGCTACCTTTAAGTGATTTAGAAAAAATAAAACAAGAAGAAGAGAAGGTTCGAGAGGAACTTTCAAAACAAAGTGAAAACATAGAAGATAAAATTCTTGAAGGTAAAGAGGAAATTAAAATTGATGATCCTGTTGAAAAAAAAGAGGACGATGAAAAAGATAAAATAAATACTCAAAAAAAATTTCCATCAAAAAGATACAAAATCCAAGAAGTAATAAAACCAAATCAAGTAATTTTGGTTCAAGTATTAAAAGATGAAAGGGGTTTAAAAGGAGCAGCGCTTAGTACTTTTATTTCCATTGCTGGAAAATACATAGTTTTAATGCCTAACACAGCCAAAGGTGGAGGAATTTCTAGAAAAATATTTAATCCAGGAGAAAGAAAAAAAATTAGAAATATATTAAATGAAATAACTATTCCAAAAGAGATGGGAATTATAGTTAGAACAGCAGGATCAAACAAAACAAAAAATGAAATCGAGAACGATTTAAAAAATTTAATTAAAGTTTGGGATCAAATAAAAGATAACGCATTAAATTCAATTGCCCCATCTTTAATTCATCAAGAAAGTGATATTATAAAAAGATGTATAAGAGACATGTACGATGATGATACTCAAAATATATATGTTGAAGGAAATGAAGGATATCAAAAAACAAAAAATTATTTGAAATTAATGATGCCGAATCAATTAAAAAAAGTAAAAAAATATAGAGATAAAGTACCCCTTTTTTATAAAGAAAATATAGAAAAAAAATTATTTGAAATTTTTGAGACAGAAGTGAAACTGACTTCAGGTGGATATTTAGTAATAAACCCAACTGAGGCACTAGTTTCTATAGATGTAAACTCAGGAAAATCAATAAAACAAAAAAATGTTGAAAGCACTGCTTTTGATACAAATATCGAAGCAGCAGAAGAAATTGCAAGACAAATAAAAATAAGAGATTTATCTGGATTAATAATAATTGATTTTATTGATATGCTTAGTTTCAATAATCGAAGACAGGTTGAAAGGAAATTAAAAGAGAAATGTAGAAATGATAGAGCAAGAATTCAAATTGGTAGAATAAGTAATTTTGGATTACTAGAAATGTCAAGACAGAGATTAAGAGAAAGTAATGTGAAATGGCACATGAAATTGACAGATGAAACCTTTGTATTGAAAATACTTAAATTAATTGAAATAAAATCATTAGAACATAATGCAAAATTAGTAGAATTAACTATTAACGATAAAATTGAAAAACATATTACTGATCACTATGACGAAGTAGTTAAATACTTTGAAAAAAAGTATAAAGCTAAAATTGATTTAAACACAAATAATGATTTAAATTTAGAAGACTATATAATTGAGTTCAAATCAAAAACAAAGAAAGTATTAGATAAAATTGAAAAAGTTGAGAAACTTGAAGCTTTAAAAATTGAAAACAAAAAAGATGATAATATTGCTAAAAGTAAAGAGAGAAAGATATTTAAAAAAAGGAAGTTCAGAAAAAAATTTTACAAGAAAAAAACTAAATAATTCCTTTATTTGTAGTTGATGCAGATCCAAATAAATTTGGATTAATTCTTCCAGACAAATATGATTTTCTTCCAGAAATTACTGCAAGCTTCATAGCTTCTGCCATTTGAGATGGATTTTTAGCTTTTGCAATTGCAGTATTTATTAAAACACCGTCACATCCTAACTCCATTGCAATACTAGCATCAGACGCTTGTCCAATTCCAGCATCAATAATTAAAGGTAATTTTGTTTGTTTTCTAATAATTTTAATATTAACTTTATTTTGTATTCCAAGACCTGAACCAATTGGAGCAGCAAGAGGCATAATTGCAACAGCACCTGCATTTTCCAATCTTTTTGCCATTAATGGATCATCATTGCAATAAACCATTACTTTAAAACCCTCTTTTGTTAATAATTCAGTAGATCTTAAAGTTTCAATCATTTCAGGAAAAAGGTTTCTTTTGTCACCTAATACCTCTAATTTTACTAATTTCCATCCACCTATTTCTCTTGCTAATCTTAAAGTTCTAATTGCATCTTCTGCCGTAAAACATCCAGCTGTGTTAGGCAAATATGTTATTTTTTTTGGATCTATATAATCCATTAATCTAGCTTTATTCTTATTAGATATGTTAACTCTTCTGACTGCAACTGTCACTATGTCTGCACCAGAAGTCTTAATAGCTTTAGCACATTCACTGAAGCTTTTATATTTTCCAGTTCCAACTATCAAGCGTGATTTAAAAATCTTATTTGCTATCTTAAATCTTTTATCAATCATTATCCACCACCGATAAAATGAACAATTTCTATTTTATCACCTTTCTTTAATCGAATTTTAGAAATTCTATTTTTGTCTATAATTTTTTTGTTTAGTTCTATAGCTATTTTATTTAATGGCATTTTTAATTTTGTTATCAAGCTCTTAAGTGTAAATTTAGGAATTATTTGCATTTGCTTGCCATTTACAGTTATTTTTATTTTATTTTTAATATTCATATATTATAAAGAATTCGTGAGTAAAATATTAATAATTAATGGTCCTAATCTTAATCTAATAGGTGAAAGAGAACAATCACAATATGGTAGCAAAGATTATAAATTCCTAGAGGATATTTGTGAGAAAAAATCTAAAGAATTAAGTTTAACTCTTGAAATGAAACAATCAAATGTTGAAGGAGAAATCGTAGATATTATTCAAAGTGCCAGAAACAAATTCGATGGAATTATAATTAATGCAGGTGGATATAGCCACACATCAGTTGCAATTAGAGATGCACTAGATATATTTAAAGGCAAGATAATTGAACTTCATATATCAAATATATATAAAAGAGAGGAATTTCGTCATAAATCTATAATAAGTGGTGTTGTTACAGGAATAATTTGTGGATTAGGAATAAATGGATATATTTTAGCCATAAATTCTATGCATGAAATGTTAAATGAAAATAAATAAAAATATAATCAAGGAGCTTACAGAATATTTAAATGAATTTAATCTTACAGAGATAGAATATACTGAAAAAGATATAAAAGTTAAAGTATCAAAATCTTCTGGATCAAATTTAACATCAATTAAAGAAATAAAATCAGAAATAAAAACAAAAAATATTAAAATAGATAATGTTAGTGGGACTGAAGTTCCATCGCCTATTATAGGAACAGCTTATTTAGCACCAGAACCTGGTGGTAAAAAGTTTGTAGAAGTCGGTAAAAAAATTAACAAAGGTGATACAATAATGATTGTTGAAGCTATGAAAACAATGAATCACGTACCATCTCCAATAGCAGGTACTGTAAAAAAAATTTGCGTCGAAGATGGTCAACCTGTTGAATATGGACATACGATAGCGATAATTGAGTAATAATGTTCAAAAAAATACTTGTTGCAAATAGAGGTGAGATAGCTGTTAGAGTTATAAGAGCCTGTAAAGAATGGGGTATACAAACAGTCGCCATTCATTCTGATGTTGATAGAAATAGTATGCACGTTAGATTAGCTGACGAAAGTATATGTGTAGGTCCACACCAAGCAGCAAATAGTTATTTAAATATTCCTGCCATAATGTCAGCTATTGAATTAACAAATTCTGAAGCTGTTCATCCAGGATATGGTTTTTTATCTGAAAATTATGAATTTGCAAAAATTCTTGAACAAAACAAAATTAAATTTATTGGTCCATCGTCTTCATTAATTAAAATGATGGGTGATAAAATTGAAGCAAAAAAAATTGCAAAAAAATATGGTCTTCCAGTAATTGAAGGATCAGAAGGTGGAGTATCTGATTTTAATGAAGCAAAAAAAATATGTAAACAAATTGGATATCCAGTGTTGATAAAGGCAGCTGGTGGTGGTGGTGGAAAAGGAATGAAAGTTGTTAGAAAAGAAGATGAATTTGAAAGCTTATTTTTGACTGCAAAAACTGAGGCAAGAAAGTTTTTTGGTAATGATGAAGTCTACATTGAGAAATTTTTTCAAAATCCGAGACATATTGAAGTTCAAGTATTATCTGGTAAAAATAGAACTGTGCATCTTCATGAAAGAGATTGCTCTATTCAAAGAAGACATCAAAAATTAATTGAAGAGACACCTAGCCCTTTACTAAATGATCAAATAAGAAATGATCTTTTTGATAAAACTGTAAAAATGGTAAGCCAAATTGGATATGAAGGTGCAGGGACAGTAGAATTTATTTTTGAGGAAGGAAAATTTTATTTTTTAGAAATGAATACTAGAATACAGGTTGAACATCCAGTAACAGAAGTGGTTACTGGAATAGATTTAATAAAAGAACAAATTTGGATAGCGTATGATGGTAATACTGCCTTAAAACAGGAAGATATTAAGCCAAGAGGTCATGCGATTGAATGTAGAATAAATGCTGAAGATGTGAGTAAAAATTTTCAACCTTCGCCAGGAGAAATTACGATGTGCCATCAACCTTCAGGTTTTAGGACTAGAGTAGATGGATCAATATTTCAAGGATATAAGGTAACTCCCTACTATGACAGTATGATTTGTAAAGTAATTTGTCATGGAAGAAATAGAACTGAAGCAATTCAAAGAATGCGGAGATCCTTGGATGAATTTGTTATTGAGGGTATAAAGACAACAATAGACTTGCATAAAATACTCTTAAACCACGAAAAGTTTTTAAATTCAGATTTTAATGTGAGTTGGCTTGACAAGGAAAAATTACTTTAAGAGTAACACTTTTTTAACCATATATCATAGACAGGATGATCAAAAGGTCTAATAGATGGAGATGATGCAAATGTCCAGTCATTAAAAATGAAGACTTTGTTCTCATCTTTGTTTACTGTATCTCTTACTTGCATGTATGCTATAACTTCCGGATCATCATCAAATTTTGAATTATTACATTTAAGAATATTTATAGATAGATTTTTAAATTTATATTCCCTTCCAACCTTAATCTCTATGATATCACTCTGAGAGTTTACTTTATCTAGTATTGTTAAAACAGCGTAACTTTCTGTTTGTGAATGATTTTCACTCAAAGAATTATTCATTAACAAACAATAAGTAAAAAAAACAATTATATAAACTCTAGCTTTTCCAAGAAGTGTATTTTTTGTTTGAAGCATTTTTACTTTTATTTTTTTTTGGATGATAAGAATTTTCTGTTCCTGTTTGATTTGGCATATGCTCTTTTTGCCAACTATATTTGTCTAATTCGTGACTGTTTTCAATTTTATTTCCCGTATGATGCATCCAAGAATACCATTCACTGGGTATTTTTGATGCCTCAACTTCCCCATTATAAATAACCCACCTTTTTCCTGACTTGCTCTCATAATATTTATTACCTAAATTATCTTCGCCAACCAATTTTCCAAATAAAATTGTATTTAGCCTAGTCCCAAATGTTTGATTGTTCCACCAAGTAAAAATTTCTTTAATCATTTTATTTAAATTATTTTCAATTTGTAATTGTAAATTTACAATTAGACTATAATTAAAAAATGTATATACATAAATCTTATCAAGATTCAATTTACAAATAGGATTACAATGGCAAAATATTTAGTTGAAACATATTACACATGTAGCTTTAAAGTATCTCATTATTTAGATGATATAAATGAGGAAAATCTTAACAATTTAGAGAAAAATGACGATGGAAAATTTGAAATTATCGATATCAAATTAGATAATAGAAAAACAAAAAACCTTCAAGATACCAAAAGTAGTAAAGTAGAAGTTGTTTCACAACCAATTAATAATCAAGATATTAAAAATAGTAATAAAACCAAACCAATCGATGAAAATTTTAAAAAAAACATAACTGATAATATAGGTAAAAGATTTAGTATGCCTGATAGAAGAAAAGGTTATATCCAAAAAGCCTCAATAGGTGATCACAAAGTATATTTGCATACTGGTGAATATGAAGATGGTAAAATAGGAGAAATTTTTATTGATACTAGTAAAGAAGGTGAGCTAGTAAAGGCTCTTATGAATAATTTTGCAATAGCAATATCATTAGGTCTTCAATATGGAGTTCCACTAGATGAATTTGTAAATGCATATTTAGATACAAAATTTGAACCTTCTGGAAAAGTTTACGGAAATGATAGAATTATGAGCGCAAGTTCAATTTTAGATTATATTTTTAGAGAGCTAGCAATTTCTTACTTAAATAGAGAGGATTTGGCTCACACCCCGTCTATAACTGGAAATTCTGATACAAAAGAAAGTCAAGATAGCGAAGATCAAAATCAATTAATTAAACTTGTAAAAGATATTACAAGCAAAGGTTTTGTTAGAAACGACTACAAAAAGAAACTGGTAGATTTGTCAGATATTAGAATAAACCTTAAAGGAAAAAAATAATTAATTTTTTCTTTTTGAAATATTAAGTTCTTTTAATTGATTTTCATCTACTTCAGATGGTGCATTCATCATTAAATCCTGAGCATTTTGATTCATTGGAAACATCGTTACCTCTCTAATATTTTTTTCTTCTGCTAATAACATTACAATCCTATCTATACCAGGAGCAATACCACCATGTGGAGGTGCCCCATAGCTTAAAGCATTAATCATACCACTAAATTTCTCATTCACTGTTTCCTCAGAGTAACCAGCAATTTTGAATAATTTATACATTAAATCAGGTTTATGGTTCCTGATTGCTCCTGAAGATAATTCAATACCATTACACACAATATCATATTGAAAAGCTTTTAGTTTCAGGGGTTCTGAAAGATCTAAATTATCAATATCACCTTGCGGCATTGAAAAAGGGTTGTGGCTAAATTCGATCTTTTTGGTATTTTCATCTATTTCAAACATTGGATAGTCCACTACCCAACAAAATGAGAAAACATTTTCATTAATTAAATTCAACTCATTTGCTATTTTATTTCTCGCATTACTTAATAATTTCTCAACTTCAGACTTATTTCCGCAAGACATAAATATTGTATCACCTACTTCAGCATTCATCTTTGTCATTATCTCTTTGATAGACGCTTCAGAAAAAAATTTTCCCACAGGTCCTTTAGCGCTCAATTTCTCCGAATTTTCTATAGAAAAATATGCAAGACCAGATGATCCTTCATCTTTTGCCCATTTATCAATTCCGTCAAAAAAACTTCTTGGTTTTTGAGATGTATTTTTTGTAACTATTCCTCTAACTATCGATCCTTTACTTACTAATTTTTTAAATATTTCAAAGTTAACATCATCTCTTTTAAAAATTTCAGTAATATCAGCTATTTCCAAAGGATTTCTCAAATCTGGTTTGTCAGAACCGTATTTAAGCATAGCTATATCAAAAGGAATTCTGGGAAATTTTTCATGGAGTAACTTTTTAGAGGAAAATTTTTTGAATAAATTTACAAATAACTCTTCAACTATTTTAAATACATCTTCTTGTTCTACAAAAGACATTTCCAAGTCAAGTTGATAAAACTCACCTGGACTCCTGTCAGCTCTTGCGTCCTCATCTCTAAAACACGGTGCAATTTGAAAATATTTATCAAAACCAGATACCATGATTAATTGTTTAAATTGTTGCGGCGCTTGAGGTAATGCGTAAAATTTACCAGGATTTAGTCTGCTTGGTACTAAAAAGTCTCTAGCACCCTCTGGGCTAGATGATGTTAATATAGGTGTTTGATATTCTAGAAAACCATATTTTTGCATTTCAGTTCTAATAAATGAAATAATTTTGGATCTTAAAATAATATTATTATGAATTTTATTTCTCCTTAAATCTAAGAATCTGTACTTTAATCTAATTTCTTCAGAATATTCTTGATCTGAAAAAACAGGTAGTGGTAATTCCTTAGTTCTTGCAAGTATTTTAAATTTTTCAATTCCTACCTCAATTTCTCCAGTATTTAAATTTTTGTTAATTGTATCTTTTTCTCTAGCTAAAACTTTACCTTCAACTTGTAGTACAGTTTCTAATGGAAGTTTTTCTATTTCTTTAAATATTTTTTTACCTTCATCAATTACACATTGAGTTAGTCCATAGTGATCTCTTAAATCTAAAAATAATAGATTTCCATGATCTCTTTTTTTATTTATCCAGCCTGATAACTTTATTGTTTGATCTTTGTTATTTAAAGTTAGTTCTCCGCAAGTGTGTGTCCTATATTTAGTCAATTTATTATCTCTTTTATTATTTTAAAGTTAATAGATTTCTTTTTCTTTAAACTCAATTCATCAATCTTATATATAAATTCATGCATTTTACTATACGATCTCGCAATTCTTTTTATAATAAAATCTATAATTTTGTTATCCAATTTAATTTGTCTATCGGAGAAGCTTTTTAAAATTATTGCATAAATCAACTCATCATCTGGCTGTTCAATTGTAGCGATAATGCAGTTCTTTAATCTTGATAATAAATCTGGGAGTGTGAATTTCATTGTATCTATTGGTTTTTTTGACGAGATTAATAAATATTTATTATCCTGTTCAACTAAATTGAATATAGAATAAAGAAGTTTTTCGTCAAAACTTTCTTCTAGGTCTTCAATTATTATACTGTTTGAAAGTTTAATTTTTTTTAAAATCTTATCTTCGATATTGTTGCTATATAAATATAAAGCGTTACTTTTTTTTTTAAATATGTTTGATAAATGTGTTTTGCCAGAATATTTTTCTCCAGCTAAATTAACAATTTTTTTTTCCCATTTAGGCCAGGCCTCTATAATATTTTTTGCAAAATAATTACTTTTAGACACATAGTAATCATTTTCATCAAAACTTTCAGTAATTCCAAAGTCTAAGAGTTTTTGATCTAATTCTCTCATTCTATATTCCAAATATTACTAGATGAATTTATATTTATATCATTCACTTTTAAAGTATTTAGAAATTTTTCAGGATTATTATTGTAAGTTATTTTATATATAATATCCTCACTATTAATTTTTTCTATTTCATATTCATATACAAAATCTGATTGATTTAATATATTTTCTAATTTCTGAGAAATTAGGAAATTGCTGTTTTTTACTGAAATTTTTATAGGTATTGAAATTGAGGTATTGATTTTATTAATTAACTTCCATTTGTCTTCATATAAATTTTTTAAGTTTAAAATAATTTGATCTAATAGTTTATTATCTTCATAATTGATGTTTTTTTGATCTAAATTAAATTTGAAGTTTGAATTTGAAAAACTAATTTTTGAAAATATTTGTAAATTTTTTTTATTTTTATAAAATACAACAATAAAAATATTTTCGAAGTTATATTTATTTGTAATCTCAGATAAATCATTGTTTTCAATATTATTTTTTAATCTTTGAAAAAGACGAAAATTTTCAATATTTTCATCTGGTAAATTATAATTTAATAAGAAATAATTTTTATTAACATTATTCCAATTGTTATAAAAATAATTTTGATCAAAAAACTTAATTTCGTTACTTTGTGTATCAATTAAAATTGGGATAAAAAGCACGTCTGTATCTTTTGGAACAGAGGAAATAACATTTTTTCCTCTAATAAATGATAATAATTTTTCTTTGTCAAACTTAACCTCAAAATCAACCTCATAATTATTGTCAACAAATTTTTCATTTGTTATTGAAAAATTATCTATCAATGAAATAATTTTATTGCTTGGTACATTTTTAAATAAATTTTTATCTTTACTTTCTACAATTCTAAAAATTAATGTTTTAAATCCTTTTTTGAAACCCTTTTTTATTACTTCATCTTTGTTAAAATTTATGTCGTATTGTTCTTTAATTTTAATATTTTTAACTATGTAATTGTCTGCAAATACTATAGTTGTGGAAAACTTGATAAAAACTAAAATGAAAAGTAAAAAAAAAAAGTATAAGTAAATATTAATTTTATTTTTGATTAAAAACATAACTTAAACATGGGATCTAAGAATTTTACATATGAGAAAAGTGGTGTAAGCATAAAAAAAGCAGATAAATTTATTAAATTTATATCCTCAAGCACAAAAAAATCAAAAAAAAGTGGTAAATTTAAGAATATTGGAGGTTTTGGAGCGCTTACAAAACTGCCAACTAATTTAAAGAATCCATATCTTGTAACTAGCACAGATGGAGTTGGTACAAAAATTGAAGTTGCAAATATGCTAGGTAAATTTGATACAATTGGAGTGGATCTTGTGGCAATGTGTGTAAATGACATTATAGTTCAAGGAGCGAAACCTTTAGTTTTTTTAGATTATATATCTGTCGAAAAAATCGATACGAAAAAGCTAAAAAATATAATTAGAGGAATTATTAAAGGCTGCAAATTAGCTGACTGTGAATTAGTTGGTGGAGAAACTGCAGAAATGCCTGGAACATATTCCAAAGGTAAATTTGATATTGCAGGGTTTTCTTTAGGCCTAGTAGAGAAAGACAAAATATTATTAAATAAAATAAAAGAAAAAGATTTAGTACTGGCAATACCTTCCAGTGGTCTCCACTCAAATGGATATTCCTTAGTAAGACATATTATAAAAAAAAAGAAAATTAAAATAAAAAAAAATTCATTTTTAAAAAAAGAATTATTAGTACCAACTAAAATATATGTAATGCATGTATTAGAATTAATTAAAAAAAAGTATTTGAATGCTTGTGCAAATATCACTGGTGGTGGATTAAAAGACAATATTGAAAGAATAATACCAGATAATTACTGCGCTGAAATAAATTTAGAAAAAATAAAAACATTAAAAATATTTAGATGGCTTAAAAGTCAAGGTGTTAACGATCAAGAAATGTTAAAAACTTTTAATTGTGGTGTGGGTTTTTGTTTAATAGTAAAACGTTCAAACTACAAAAAAGTGATTAGATTATTTCCAAAAAAATATAAACCATATATCATTGGAAAAATTACAAAAAATTCAGAAAAAGTAAAATTGAGTGGAAAAGTTATCTGGTAAAAAAAATACAGCAGTTTTAATAAGTGGTAGAGGTAGTAATCTAAGATCACTAGTTAAATATTCAAAAACGAAAAAATCTTTAATTAGAATTGTTCTAGTTGTGTCTAATAATTTTAGTGCAAAAGGATTGAATTATGCAAATAAATCTAAAATCAATAATGTCTTTATTAAAGATTCTAATAAAAAAAGTTTTGAAGATCGTTTGTTAAAATTATTAAAAAAGAATAATATTGATTTGATTTGTTTAGCTGGATTTATGAAAATACTATCAGGTACTTTTATAAGAAAATTTAATAAACCTATACTTAATATTCACCCTTCTCTTCTTCCTAAGTATAAAGGCCTAAATACACACAATAGAGCAATTCAAAATAAAGACAAATACTCTGGAGCTACAGTTCATATCGTCAATGAGAAATTAGATTCAGGTAAGATTATATTACAAAAAAAAGTAAAAATTCTAAAATCTGACAGTGGAAAAAGTTTAGAAAAAAAAGTTTTAAAAATCGAGCATAAAATATACCCAAAAGCAGTTATTAGATTATTAGCTAGTGATTAAAAAAATAATCTAGTTCAATCTTAGCATTTTCAAGACTGTCTGAACCATGAACAGAGTTTTTATCAATTGATATACCATATTTTTTCCTCAAAGTACCCTCATCTGCGTCAGCTGGATTTGTTGCTCCCATTAACTTTCTATTCTCAACAACAGCATTTTCTCGTTGTAAAGTCATGACAACAATTGGGCCTGAAGACAAATAATTGCATAAATCGTTATAAAACGGTTTGGACTCATGTACTTTATAAAATCTTTCGGCTTCTTCTTTAGATATATGTATTTTTTTTTCTTTTATAATTTCAAATCCTTTGTTTATAAATTCCTGCTTAATCTGATCCTGAAGATTTCTTTCAACTGCATCCGGTTTAATTATCGATAGAGTTTGCTCAATATTACTCATAGTTATCCTCAATTAATTTATTTAATAATCTAACTCCATAACCAGTTGCACCTCCGGAGTTAAGTGCTCCTCCATATTTTGAAAATGCCATGCCAGCAATATCTAGGTGAGCCCAAGGAGTTTTGTTTATTATAAATCTTTGTAAGAATTGTGCTGCAGTTGTAGAACCTGCCCCACCTACATAATTTATATTCTGCATGTCAGCATTTTTTGAATTTATTAATTTGTCAAAATTTTCATTTAAAGGCATTCTCCAGAGTTTTTCTTCAACACTTTCACCTGCATCAATTAGTTGTTTAGATAATTTATCATTATTCGAAAATAGACCTGCATATTCTGAACCAAGAGAAACAATTATAGCGCCAGTTAATGTTGCTAAATCAATTATAAATTGAGGCTTAAATTTTTCTTCAGTAAATGTTAAAGCATCTGCTAAAACCAATCTTCCTTCAGCATCAGTATTTAAAACTTCAATAGTTTTTCCGCTGTATGATTTTACAATATCTCCAGGTCTTTGAGCATTTCCACTTACCATATTTTCTACAAGGCCCACAACTCCAACCACATTGATTTTTGATTTTCTTAACGCAAGAGTTTTCATTAAACCAACAACAGTGGCTGAGCCAGCCATGTCATATGTCATATCTTCCATAAACTTTGCTGGTTTTAAAGAATAACCCCCAGTATCGAAACATACACCCTTTCCAACAAAAGCTAATGGTTTAGATTTATTTTTAGCACCATTCCACTCTATTGTTACTAAATACGAACCTCTGATACTTCCTTGGCCAACTCCGAGTAAAGCATTCATGCCTAGCTTTTTTAATTTTTTTTGATCATATACCGTAACTTTTAATCCAAATTTTCTTAATTTAATTATACGTCTTGCATATTCATCTGGATGAAGAACATTGCCTGGTTCAGATACCAAATCTCTAGTAAGGAAGACACCTTCTAAAAGTGAATTTAATTTATTTCTCAACAAATTTGTTTTTTTTGATTTATGTCCAACCACATATAAGTTTGTCGTTAGATTTTTTGACTTATCAGTTTTATAAACATTAAATTCGTATGACTTAAGTTGCGCTCCATGTAAAAACTTCTCTAATTGTATATTGGTAATTTGAGATGAATTTGTCTCAAAAAAAGATTTTTCAATTTTATTATTCTTTAGAAAAAGGAATAAATTAGATCCAAGTTTCTCGTAATCTAAGGAAGTTTTAGACTTTGTACAATTTACAAAAATATATATCTTGTCATTTAAATTTTGAATTAGAAATTTTCTCTCTAAGAATAGTTTATTAGCAAATATAGATTTATTTAGAGATTTAACGATTTTGTTTTGAGTGGTTTTATCCTTTATTAAAATAACCTGGTTATCTTTGGCTACTTTGGGTACTTTAGTTACAAAATCTAATTTTAGCTTCATTTTTTTGAAATATTTAATAGATAATGTTGTATATTTAATAAATTACTAATTTCAATGAATAAATTAATATTTAGAAAATTGTCATATGATATTTTGTTATTTTTTTTATTATCATCAGTTGCAATAACTGCGATTATATGGGTAATTCAGGGTGTAAATCTTCTAGACATTGTATCAGAGCAAGGGCATGACTTTAAAGTTTATTTTATTTACTCTATTTTAAACATACCTAAAATTTTTAGTAAGATACTAATTTTTGCTTATTTTTTAACTTTATTTGTAATTATTAGTAGATACCAAGATAATAATGAAATTTTAGTTTTTTGGACAAATGGAATAAAAAAAATTACTTTTATAAATTTCATAGCTAAATTCTCATTTTTTTTTATGCTATTACAATTGTCTTTAAATTTATATATTGTTCCGCATACTCAAAATTTGGCACAAGAATATCTTAAAAATTCATCAATTGAATTTTTTCCAAAATTATTGAAAGAAAAGAAATTTTCTAGAATAATGCAGAATATTACAATTTTTGTTCAAGAATATGACGAGAATGAAATTCTAAAAGGTATATATATAAAAGAAAGGTTAAAAACAAATGAAGACAAAATAATAATTGCAAAAAAAGGTGAATTGATAAAAAGTAATAATGGATTTATTTTTAAACTTACAGATGGCACAATTACTAATTTAGATATTAAAGGAAATTTTAATTTAGGTTTCAAAGAGACCATATATGATTTAACTAAATTTAATTCCATAACAAGAAAAGAGAAAAAATTAAATGAGACAGAAACATCTTTGTTAATTTATTGTTTAGAAAGATTTTTAGATAAAAGAAAAGACAGTCAGCAAAGGTGTGGCAAAGAAAATAAATTTTTATTAAAAGATATATATGAAGAAATATTTAAAAGAGCAATTAATCCTGCATACATTGTATTTCTATCCTTAGTAAGCTCGCTTATAATATTAAAACCTAAAATAATAAATTTACAGAACTATTTTAAAATATTTTTATTCTTTTTTGGCTTTTCAATTATATTATTTTCGGAATTAAGTTATAAATTTATTTCTAAATCTGCTTTTACAGAGGTACTATCTATATTTCTTCCTATAATATTTGTAATCATTTTTTATTTTTATATTTTATTAAAATCAAAATTTAGAATTAGTTATTTATGACATTAAAAAAATATCAATCTTATATATATTCAACATTTTTTAAAAGTTTTATTAAAATATCATTAATATTTTTTTGTATAGTAATAATTATAAATATATTTGAAGAAATTCGTTTTACTGAAAAATATAATAGAGAAATATATTATACAATATATTTATCAGTTTTGAATGCACCTTCTTTAATGTTTGAAATTTTTCCATTTATTTTTTTGATTACCTCTAAGTTTTTTTACTTAAAATTAAGTGAAAAAAACGAACTCGAAATTTTCAACTCCAATGGTATTAGTAACTTTAAATTAATCTTTCATTTATCATTAATTTCTGCTTTGTTTGGGATTTTTTTATTGCTATTTTATTATTCATTTTCATCAGACTTAAAAAGTAAATACCTTGATTTAAAGAATAGATTTTCAAATTCTAATGAGTATTTAGCAGTTGTAAATGAACATGGACTTTGGATTAAAGAAGAACTAGATCAAAGTTTATATATAATTCATGCAGAAAAATTTGATAAAAATAAATTAAAATCAATAACTATTACTGAAACTGACAAATATTTTAATAATATTAGTACAATTAGTGCGAAATTAGCAAATATAAACTCGAAGAATTGGCAACTTAACGACGTATCTATTTTAGAAGATGACGGTAGGAAATATTCCCATAAAAGTTATGTTTATAATTCAACTTTTGATGGCAAAATAATATCAAATCTTTTCTCAAACCTAAATTCTTTAAATATTTATAAATTACACAAGCTATCAAATAGTTATTTAAAAATCGGTTATTCAAATACTGATATTAAAATTCATTTGAATAAACTTTACAGTATGCCAGTATTTTTTATATTAATGACTATCTTGGGATTCTTAGTAATTAACAAATTAAAAAAATTTAAATCAAGGTTCTTTACAATAACTTTTGGTATTTTTGTGTCTGTATTAGTTTATTATTTAAACTACTTCTCTAGCCTTCTAGGTAATAACGGAATACTTCCAATTTATTTATCAGTATGGGTTCCACTTCTATTACTTTTTTTAATTTGTAACATAGGAATATTAAAAGTTAATGAAAATTAAAAATTTATTATTTATTTTATTTTTATATAACATTTTAATAACGAATGTTTATGCTCAAGAAATATCATTTCAAGCTATCGAAATGGATATAAAAGAAGATGGAAATTTAATAATTGCTTTTAATTCAGAAACTGACATCCCATCAGAAAATCTAAAGATTTACTCTGATAAAGTTCAATATAACAAAAAAACAGATATAATTATTTTTACAAAAAATGTAGTTATAAATGATCTAGAGAACGATGTTAAAATAAATAGTAATAGGGTTATTTACGAAAAAAAAAAAAATTTAATATTCAGTAAAGGAAGGACGAAATTTAATATTGAGGATATTTACAAAATAAATTCAGAAAATGTTTATTACGATAGAAGCCTAGAAAAAATTTATAGTGAGTCAAAAACTGGTATAAAAGATATAGATAATAATTATTATGAATTAAATGAAAGATTTTCATTAGATGTAAAAAAAGAAGTATTGAAATCTAAAAAGTCAATTATTATTGATAATAAAAAAAATAAATATATTTTTGACGATCTTATATTAAATTTAAAAACAAATGAGATTGTAGGGAAAGAGGTAAAAGTTGAATTTAATAAATCACATTTTGGAAATGAAAACAATGATCCGATCCTAAGAGGCAGGGGTTCATTTTCAAATGAAGATAAATTAGAAATATATAAAGCTGTATTTAGCACATGCAATATTGAAAATAAAAAATGTAGAGGTTGGGAATTAAGTAGTGACGAATTTAAACACAATAAAATAAAAAAAATTTATGAATATAAAGACTCATGGTTAAAAATATTTGATTTTAGAGTTTTTTATCTTCCATATTTTAACCATCCTGACCCATCAGTTAAGAGAAAATCGGGGTTTTTAACACCTTCTTACTCAAGCTCAGGGAGTTTAGGAACAGCGATAAACTTTCCATATTTTAAAGTTTTAGGTACAGACAGAGATGTAACTTTTAGTCCTCGATACTACATAGATAAAAGCTTTTTACTTCAAAATGAATACAGGCAAGCATTAGAAAATTCAAATGTATTAAGTGATTTTAGTTTTTTAGTTGGAGACGAGGGTACCAAAGGTCATTTTTTTTATAACCAAGTTGGTTCATTTAATCAAAATACAAATTACGAAATTAATTTGCAGGATGTCAAGGGTGATAATTATTTAAAAAAACACAAATTAGTTGGAACATCAAAATTAATAACCAGTGGTGATCTATTGAAATCAAATTTCAATGTTAACTGGAATTTTGAAGAATCTATTCTTAAAACGTCTGTTAGAATGTATAAGGATTTATCAAGAGATTATAATGATAGATATCAATATATATTTCCTAGTTTTAATTTTGTAAAAAATCTAAGTATACCAGAAGAGTATAATGGGAATTTTAGTTTTTATTCATCTGGTCATCACAAAAATTATAATACTAATGTAACTGAAGCAGTCATAACAAATGATTTTCTTTTTGAATCAAATAATTATGTAAGTTCTTTTGGTTTAATTACTAATTACAATTTATTATTAAAGAATTCCAATAATTACTTGGAAAATCCCTCAGCGAATAAAGAGGATACTAACTACGATGTATTTGGAACGATAAAAATTGATACTAGTTATCCTCTACAAAAAAATATGGATTATTACACACACTTTCTAAAACCAATAGCTTCATTTAGATATAGTCCTAATGGTAACAGTGATCTATCTTCTGATAATATTTTGCTTAATTATAATAGTGTTTTTAGCTTAAATAGAATTGGAAGCTCATCAGAAGTGGAGGGTGGCGAGTCTTTAAGCTTAGGTTTAGAATTTGAAAGAAATAATAATATAACAGGTAGAGAACTTGATTTTAAAGTGGCAAATGTTCTAAAGCCAAAAAAAAGACATAAATTACCATCTAAATCTAAGTTAGATGAGACAAGATCTGACATTTTTGGAATATTAAATTATTACCCAAATGATTATGTGCAAATTGGATACAATTTTTCTTATGACCGTGATTTAAAACATTCAAACCTTGAAGGTGTGAATTTTGGTTTTAATATGAATAATTTTCTTACAAATTTTTATTATTATACAGAAGATAATGATATTGGAAATAATGAGATATTATCAAATAACACAACATTTAAAATTAATGATGAAAATAAATTTAAATTCAACACACGTAAAGATTTAAAAGACGATTTTACTCAATACTATAACCTTATGTATGAGTATTTAACTGATTGTCTATCAATAAATTTAAATTATAATAAATCATTCTACAGAGATGGAAATTTAGAACCAACAAAAAATTTATCTTTTTTAATTAAAATAAT
>CACBFA010000004.1 GCA_902538525.1 uncultured Pelagibacteraceae bacterium
TAGTAAATTTAATGAACAGATAAAAATTATTAAAAAAGATGGTTGGAAATTTTTAAATCCGAACAAATTAAACAAATTTAAAAAAAATAAGATATACGGCAAAAATATTATTTTAACTTTCGACGATGGTTTTTTTTCTAATTTTTTAATTGAAAAACAAATACTTTCAAAACATAAAATAAAAGCAGCATATTTTATTCCTTATAATTTTATGATGATGAAAAATAGGAGAGATTGTGTTTCGTTTATAAGAAAAAGATTAAAAATAAAAAGTTTTAAATCAGATTTTAAAAATAAAATTAATATGAATTTAAACGATGTTTTAAGGCTAAATTCAAAAAAACATTCAATAGGTTTTCATACAAAAAATCATTTAGAGTTATCAAAAATTAAGTCAGAAAAAACTCTTAAGAATGAAATTGCAGGAAAAATGAACAAAAAATTTGAGAAAATTATTCACAAAAATAAATTATTTTCATACCCATTTGGAAAAATTTCTGACATTAGTGAAAGTTCTTACAAAATAGCAAACAAAAAATATAAATTCATCTTTTTAGGTATACGCGGTGAAAACAAAGTATCAAATATAAAACAAAAATTAATATTCAGGGATAATTTTATGACAATTTATAATAAAAAAATGTTGCTTTCTATACTTAATGGTTATTTTGACTTGTTTTACTTGTTTAAGAGAAACAATATACTAAAAAGATATATTAAATATGTCGATTAAATAACATCTAAAAATTTTCTTTTATAATTACTCAATTGAAATTCTTTAGAATTTTTTAGGCAATTCTTTTCAAAAAAACGATAGTTTTTTAATATAAAAAAAAATTTTTTTTCAATCTCTTTAACTGATGATTTATTATTAATTATTATTCCATCTTTATAATTTTTTATAATTTCACCTATACCTCCCTGTGATATAGTAATTGTAGGAACTCCATATGCTTTAGCTTCTATGACTGTAAAAGGACAATTTTCAATTTTACTTGTAACAAAAAGAACATTTATTTTTTTATATATTATTTCTTTTTTTGACCAACTATAAATTTTTAAATTCTTAAATTTTTTTTTATTTATTTTTAATGATCCATTTCCAAAAATATAGAAATTAATTTTCCTTTTATTTATTTCTTTTGAAATTTTTAAGAATTTTTCTATTCCTTTTTCTTTTTCTAATCTTCCAATGAAACCAATGTTGAGTTTATTATAATTATTTTTATAAATTCTATTAGGTAATTTTATAAAGTTTTTTATAACTTTTTGATTACCAAGCCTTAATAAGGGAAAATAATTATTCCACCAATTTTGAGTAAAATTTGAAACAAAAATATTTTTGTTTGAAAAAATTGAAAAGAAACTACTTATAAATCCAGCTGATAATTGAATAAGATTTATATTATATATATGACTATGAAAAAAATGTAATATTTGTGTATTTTTGAATAAAAGTTTAATTAATATAAAATACAGAGAAAATATAGTTGTATTGCTTATAACAAAAATAAATTCGTCTTTATTTTGTTGTTTTTTAATTTTTATTAAAATCTTAATTGATCTAATAAATTCCATCAACACATTACAGTGATAAAATTTATGAAACTTTTTATATTTTAATTTATTTATAATTTTCTTATTTTTATCTATTAAAATTGTATTAAATTTATTTTCGTTTAAAAAATTTATTAAATTTATTTGAAAAGATTCTATACCCCCTGTAGCATTAGATAAAAAAATAAAATTTTTCTGTGACACAATTAATTAATAAAGTTTATGTATTTATTTAATTATGTAAATTATTAGAGCATGAAAATCAAAAAATTTTTAGTTATTTTATAAAAAAATAAATTTTATAGCCTTTAAAATTATTTATGCTGATTTCATCTAATGTAAAATCTGTTCCATTATAATAGTGAGTACACGGGCTTTTGCTATAATAACATTCACCTTTTTTTGATTTATAAAAAAATACTTCATTATTCTTTAAAATTTCAAGGTTATCCTTTTTTTTGAATGAATTTCCACTGTTGTATATATTTGGCCAAACACTTTTATTTTTATCAATACCTTCATATATTCGAACAAAATTCTTTATTGTTACCAAAAAAATTACAAAAAATATTAAGTATTTCATTACATCTACAAATTTTTTTCTATTAGAAAAAAATTTGAAATTTACGCAATAAAATGAAATTAATAGACCAGTTGTTGAAATTAAATATCCATAGCCATATCTAAAAACTGGAAATTTTAAAAACCAAATAATGCATCCTATAAAACTTATAAAAAAACATAAATAAAAATTTTTATGAGTATTTGTTTCATTAGATTCTCTATCTTTATTTTTAGTATATTTATTTACCCTTATTTCATAAGTTTTTAAAATTATAATTAAAGCAAAAATAAAAATTGAAAATGGTAATAGTTTTTTAGTAATTGTTTTTCCTTCAGATGAAAGCCAAGTTTTGATCCAAGTATAATTATTTAAATATTCTGTATAATTTTTTTTGTTCTCAACTTGATTTACCCATCCCTTAGTCCATGCTTCATTTTCGACTCTAGCATTATAAGCATTACTCCCTCTATTACTATTAGCGTCATACCAATAAAGATTTTTAAAACACGTTTGTTCTAAAGGAAAAACTAAACAACCTGAAATAAGAAGATTTTTTCCCAAAAAAAATAAAATAAAAATAAAACTAAAAATACTTAATTTGTTAATTAAATATTCAATCTTAAAATTTTTGATTATATAGAAAAAGGGAATAAAAAATGCTAGCAATAGAGTGATTTTATTTAGAAAAATAAAAGTAGAAGCAATTATGGTTTTTTTTATTTTCAATAAACCGTTGTTACCTTTTAAACTTTCAATAATAATATAGAAAAAAAGAAGATTCGCTGGTGCATCATTACCAAAATCGCTATATCTATTAACTCTAAATAAAATGAAAATAATTATTATGAAAATAAAAATTTTTAACATATTAGAATTTTTTTTTCTAATCAGTTCTATTAAACAGTAACCAAGAAAATTACAGAATATTATTCCTACAGGGATTGTGATCCCTTTATCTCCAAATATAAAATTATTATAAATTGCAGATAAATATTGCATTATAGATATGTGGCCAAATCTAAAATGAATATTATTAATACCAATTATAATCTTATTTTCATTTAATATACTTATGAATGGCAGATGATATAAGCCTGCATCTGGTCTGTATGTTCCGTCATAAGACATGGTTAATGTAAGTAAAATAGAGACAGGTATCGAAAATAACAAAAATAATTTTATAAATCGTTTGTTAAAAAAAAACAAAAATAAAATAATAGGTAATAAAAATATTATTGTGTTAAATATTTTATCAAGGCTTGTAAAAAAGTTAAAAAATAAACCAATAAAACTTAATGCAAATGCTCCGAATATACCTAACTCAAATATATTGTAATTATTTGAGATTTTATTATTGATAAATATAAGAAAAAATAAATATCCACAAATATAAATGTGAATTGATGACAAATAACTATAAACTAAAATTTCGAGCATTAAATTATAAATAAATTTACTATATTTTTTATATGTTTTTTAAGAGTTTTGAAGCAGTTAAATTTAAAATAATAAGATTTATTGAGAGAAATTATAAATTAAATCTATTCATATATAATAACATTAATTTACTAAAATTCCTCCTACCCCACGAGAAAGATTATTATGGAATGTTATTGTTATGCAAACAAAAGAATAGTGGTGTAATCTTAGATATAGGAGCAAGTCTAGGTATATCCTCAATGGGATTTAGAAAGCTAGGTTTTAAAAATAAAATATATGCTTTTGAACCTAATTATTATTTATTCATTAATTATTTAAAAAAAAATTTTAAAAAAGATAAAAAAATCTCACTTAAAAATATTGCACTCAGTAATGAAAATGGTTCAAGGATTATGTATTTCCCTTTTTATAATTCAAAATGTATTCACTACTTTAGCAGTTTTGATAAAAAATATCTTATTAATAGCATTAAAATTACATTTCCAAAATTATTAAAAAATTTAGTAATAAAAAAAAAGAAGATTAAATGTGTAAAATATGATGATTTAAATTTACAAATTAAACCATATTTTATTAAAATTGATACTGAAGGGTATGATCATTTAGTCTTGGAGGGATTAAAAAAAACAATCAAAAAATATAAACCGATATTTTTAATAGAATATAACCAAGAATATTATAATAATGTAAAAAAAATCTTAAATAATTATGCACCTTATATTTACGATATTAAGAAAAATAAAATGATAAAGTTAGGAAAAAAAATAAATAATAAAAGAATTTCAAGAACCACTAAACTAAATTATTTATCAATAAGAAATATATATTTTATTCACAAAGATAAAGAAAATAAATTATGATTGTTTCAGTTATAATACCTGTTTTTAATGAAGAGAAATATATTAAAGAGATTTTAACTAGAGTTAACAATGTAAAAAATATTGAAAAAGAAATCATAGTTGTAAATGATTTTTCAACTGATAATACAAAAGAGATTTTAGAAAATGATTGCAAAAGTCTATACTCAAAACTAGTTAATAACGATAAGAATATGGGCAAGGGTTTTTCTTGCAGAATAGGAATAAAAAATTCTACAGGGGATATTATATTAATTCAGGATGCAGACCTTGAATATAATCCTGAAAATTTTAATAAACTTATCGAGCCGATTATTAACGGCAATGAAAAAGTTGTTTATGGATCTAGGGTTTTACCAGGAGGAAAAAGAACTAGACCAAAAACAATTGATTTTAAAGTAAGATATTTTGCAAATTTGTTTTTAACATTTTTGTCAAATATATTAAATAAACAAAATTTAACTGATTGCCATACGTGTTATAAAGTTTTTAGATCTGATATCTTGAAAGAAATTGAATTATATGAAAACGGATTTTGTTTTTGTCCAGAAGTTACTGCAAAAGTATCCCGTCAAGGAGTTAAGATTAAAGAGGTAGCTATTGATTACTTTGGAAGGACACATTCTGAAGGTAAAAAAATAGTTTATTTTGATGGATTGAGAGCAATATATTCGATATTAAAGTACAATTTAATGAAAAATAGTTAATATTATTTTTATTTACTATAATTTTTTTTAATTTACGCTTATGAGAAAATCAAAACACTTCATAAATAAAAACGATAAGGTTTTTTTAGCAGGCCACAAAGGTTTAGTTGGAAGTTCTGTGCTAAAAAAACTTCATATTAAAGGCTATAAAAACATTATAACAAGTTCTAAAAAAAAATTAAACTTATTAAACCAATCAAAAGTTTTTAATTTTATAAAAAAAAATAGGCCAAAAGCTATAATTATTTGTGCTGCTAGAGTTGGTGGTGTAAATGCAAATAAAAATAAAAAAGCTGATTTTATTTATGAAAATTTAACAATTCAAAATAATATATTACATGCTGCTTTTAAAAATAAAGTAGAGAGGTTAGTTTTCTTGGGTTCAAGCTGTATTTATCCCGCAAAATCTAAACAACCAATTAAAGAAAATTATTTATTAACTGGTCCGCTTGAAGACACAAATGATGCGTACGCAATAGCTAAAATTGCTGGAATTAAATATTGTCAGTCCTTGAATGAACAATACGGAAAAAATTATATTTGTCTTATGCCAACAAATATTTTCGGAAAAAATGATAATTATAATTTACAAAGTTCACATTTTATTCCTGCTTTAATAAGAAAGATTAGCACAGCTATTAAAAGGAAACAAAATTACATTGAGGTTTGGGGAACTGGAACACCAAGAAGAGAAATTATGCATGTAGATGATTTAGCAGATGCAATAATTTATTTTTTAAACAAAAAAACAAAAGAAAGTTTAATCAATATTGGTTCAGGTTTTGAGAAGACTATAAATCAATATGCAAATTTATTAATTAAAATTTCAGGTAAAAAAATTAAAATTAAGAATGTTAAAAAAGATTTAAATGGAGTTAAAAGAAAACTTTTAGATGTTAGTTTGGCAAATAAATACGGTTGGAAATCAAAAAATAATATTATGTCAAAATTAAAAGAGACTTATCTACATTACAATAAATTATAAATTCATATTAAGATAAAATGGTTTACTTAACCCTGATTAATTTTACAATTATAATTTCAATATTTGGATATTCTTATTTAATTAAAAGAATTTTATATAGAAATGACGACAACTATTTAAAAAATATAGACCTTTTTTTCGGACTTTTTTTTTTATTATTAATTTCCCTCATTATAAATTTCTTTTTTCCTTTAAATCAACTATCTAAATTTGTAATTTTTTTTGGGATTTTGCTTTTCATTATTTGCATATTTAAGAAGAAATCAGAAATATCACTAATAAAATATTTCTTTACTATATTTATATTCTCTACCATTGCATATTATGGAACAGATAATATTGACTCCCCGTTGTATCATCTGCAGGTAATAAAATGGCTAACAGAGCATAAAATAACCTTTGGTCTTGCAAATCTTGGTTTTAGGCTTGGAGTTAATTACCCTTGGTTTTCAATAATAGGAGTTTTAAACATTGATTATAATTTTTTCTCAAATAAATATTATTTAAGTTTAATAATATTTTCATTTATTCTTTACGAAATTTTAAATCAAAAAAAAATTAATAAAGCCTTAATTTTTTTATCTTTATGTTTTAGTTACATATTTTTATTTAGTTTGATCCACCCTTTTAAGCATGGTGTAATTTTGAACCACTTTGGCAATCCTGAAAAAGATATATTCAACATGCTTTTATTTATAATTAATATTTATATTTTTTTAAACATAAATGAAAATCAAAATGAAAATGAAAAACAAAATTTTATTGCAATATTTTTTGTTACTTTAACCTTACTATTTATGCAAATGCCCATTTATATAAGTGTATTTCCAATTATATTATTTACATTATTTAAGCATTTCAAAATTAAGGACCATAAATATTTATTAATTTTGATATTTACCATCTCAACTATTTGGATTTTAAGAAGTGTAATTATAAATGGTTGCTTAGTTTATCCTGCATCTTTTACATGCCTTAACACCAAATGGACAGTAGATTTATCGCAAATAAGTCTAATGATTGAAGAAGTAAAGAAAATTTCAAGAAGTTTGCCAAGTTTAGAATTGATCAATAATACTTACGTAACTTTAGATACTTATCTTTGGCTTAAACCTTGGTTTAAAAATTACTTTCTAACCATGGCATTACATCAAATTAATTTGGTTTTAATATTGTCTTCCTTATTAATAATAATTTTTCTTTTTGTGAGAAAAAAAATTAAATTTAAAAATTACGATTTTTATATAATAATATCAGTTTTGCTGGTGAATATTGTTTGCACCCTTCAAATGCCTGAAATACGTTATTATTGGGGCCCCCATATTTCCTTGTCGTGTTTTTTTGTTTCATTACTAATGTATTCAAATAAAAATAAAATAATTCAAAATAAAAATATATACAAATATTTTTCAATAACAATTCTTGGATTATTTTTAATTTTTAAAGTAGTCCCATTTATAAAGCTCGAAAACTTTTTAAATCTTCCTGGACGAAATTTTACTGTAAATAAAATTAAATTAGGTAATTTTGATGGATACAATGTTTATACCACAGATTGGTACTGTGCCGATATAAGCGAAATTTGTGTTAATTCCCCAAAAAAAAATTACTCATTTGACAATAAATATAATTATTTAATTATAAATAAATAGAATATGAAAATTTCAATTATTACCGCCACATATAACAGTGAGGGCTTTATAATGTCAAATTTAAACTCTGTTAACTCTCAAACATATAAAAATTATGAGCATATAATAATTGACAATGAGTCTAAAGATAAAACTCTAGACATTATAAGAAATAATGGAAAAGGTGTAAAAATTATATCAGAAAAAGATGAAGGTATTTATGATGCTTTTAATAAAGGCATAGAATTAGCTACAGGTGATATAATTTCAATATTAAATTCAGATGATTACTATTCCGATAATAAAATTTTAGAAAATATTGTTGATATTTTTAAAAAAAAAAATGTAGGTATTGTTTATGGAAACATAAATTATGTTAAAAGATATGGAGAAAAAAAAATATTAAGGTATTGGAAGTCAAATAAATATAAAACCAATGATTTTAAAATAGGTTGGTCTCCGCCCCATCCAGCTTTTTTTGTTAAAAAAAGTTTATATGATCAATATGGAAAGTATAAATCAATATACGGCAACTCATCAGATTTTGAACTTATGTACAGATTTTTAGAAAAAAATAGATTAAGTAATGATTATATAGATAAAACACTCGTAACAATGAGGTTAGGAGGAAAATCTAACAAAAATTTGTCAGAAATTATAAGACAAAATTTAATAATATTAGACATTCTTGATATCAAAAAAAACATTTACTTGATAACAAAATTTTTTGTTAATAAATTTATAAATCGAATAAAACAATTAATCATTTTAAAATGAGCAATTTCAAAATATCAGTTATTATTCCATGTTTTAATGAAGAGGAAACTATTGAAAAATTAGTTACTCAAGTTTTAATTCAAGATAGTTTAATTCATGAAATTATAATTGTTGATGATAAATCAACAGATAATTCAAGAGAATTAATAAAAAATATTGCAAACTCAAACCCCAAAATAAAATATTTTTTTAAAGATGAAAATGAAGGAAAGGGGTCTGCTCTTATAAAAGGTTTTGCGGAATCAACTGGAGAAATAGTTTTAATACAAGATGCAGATTTAGAATATGATCCTCAAGAATATAAAAAGTTATTAAAACCATTTATTTCAACTAATGCAGATGTTGTATATGGGTCACGTTTCCTTGGCGGTGATATGATTAGATTACATTTTTTTTGGCATTATTTAGCAAATAAATTACTCACATTTATTTGTAACATTTTTACCAACTTAAATATGAGTGATATGGAAACTGGTTATAAAGTCATAAAGAAAAAACATTTACAATCAATAAAATTAAAAGAAAAATCTTTTGGTATAGAACCTGAACTGACTATAAAACTATCAAAACAAAAATTAATATTTTATGAAGTTCCGATAAGTTACAGAGGAAGAACATATTCTGAGGGAAAAAAAATAGGATTAAAGGATGCTTTTATAGCTCTATATTGTATATTCAAATATAGATTTTTTGATTAAGAATTATTACTGTAATATTTTAATTCTTCATCAATCATTATTTTTACAAGTTTTTTTAAATCTGTTCTGGGATGCCAATCTAATTCTTTTTTTGCCAGTGAGGAATTACCTTTTAAAATATTTACTTCCGAGGGTCTAAATAATTTGGGATTTATTTTTACAATAACTCTTTTATTTTTAAGGTTTACAAGTTTTTCATTTATACCTTTGCCTACCCACTTAGTTTTAATACCTAGATAATTAGTAACAAGGTTAATAAAATATTTAATACTATACGTTTTTCCTGTTGATATTACATAATCCTTAGCTTTTTTTTGTTGAAGCATCTTCCACATCGCACTTACATATTCTTTTGCAAATCCCCAATCTCTTTTTGCATAAATATTACCTAGTTCTAAACAACTTAAATCATTATTAATTATTTTGCAAAAACCCAAAGTAATTTTTCTCGTAACAAATTCCTCACCCCTTAAAGGTGACTCGTGATTAAATAGAATACCAGAAACTGCAAAAATACCATATGATTTTCTATAATTATCAGTAACATGATGTCCAAAAACTTTTGAAATAGCATATGGACTTTGCGGATTCAAAATTGTTTTCTCATTTTGTTTTTTTTCAGCAATTTTTCCAAACATCTCTGAAGACGAAGCTTGATAAAATTTTATTTTTTTATTTATATTTTTTATTGTTTCTAGAATTCTTAAAACTCCTAATCCAGTTATATTTGATGTATTTAACGGACTTTTAAACGAAGTTGCTACAAAAGATTGTGCTGCAAGATTATATACCTCATCAATTTTATATTTTCTAAAAATTCTTTCAATTTCATATAATTCACTTAATTCCATTTCTTCATATAAAATTTTGTTTAAAATTCCCAATCTATTTAATCTCCAATTATTTCCTCTTGCAGATCTTCTATCAGTTCCAATTATTTTGTATTTTTTTTTAAGTAAGAATTCAGCAAGATAGGCACCGTCTTGACCTGATATTCCGGTTATTAAAGCTGTTTTTTTTGCCATAGATATGAGTTTATACCAAAAAAATTATAATTATTAGTTTAATCTTGTCTTTTATTAACTTAGTTGTCTTTACATTTCTAATTATAATTTGTATAAAACTCGGCCTGGTAATTATTGCGAAAGTGTAATACCCGATCCCATTCCGAACTCGGAAGTCAAGCCTTTCTGCGCCGATGGTACTTAGTCTTAAGACTTGGAAGAGTAGGACATTGCCAGGCTATTTCTCGATGAAAAAAATAATCGTAGTAACAGGAGGTGCAGGATTTGTAGGGTCCCACTTAATTGAACTTTTTCTTAAAAGAACTAATAAAAATATTATAAGCATTGATAATTATTCAACGGGATCAAAGAAAAATCATGTTCAGTCTAATAGAGTAAAATATTTAAACGGCCAAACGCATAAAATAAGTAATTTGCTAAAAAATTATAAAAAATTTATTGAAGCAGTCTTTCATTTTGGAGAGTTTTCAAGAATATATCAAAGCTTTTTAAAATTTGATGAGTGTTTTAAATCTAATTCGTTAGGTAGCAAGGAAGTATTCAATTTTTGTTTAAAAAATAAAATAAAATTAATTTATTCAGCTACTTCAGCATCTTTAGGAAATTATGGTGATGATAAAAATTTATCTCCATACGCTTTTACAAAATCTAAAAACTTAGAACTTTTAGAAAATTTAAAAAAATGGTTTAACTTAAAGTATGAGATTATTTATTTTTACAATGTTTACGGAAATCGTCAAATTAGTGTTGGAGATATGGCAACAGTTATTGGCATATTTGAAAATCAGTATAAAAAAAACGAGCCATTAACAGTTGTAAAACCAGGTACACAAACAAGACGATTTACACATATAAGTGACACAGTTGATATTTGTTACAAAGCATGGAAAAAAGGTGAATGCAAACACTACAGTATTTCACACAGGAAAGAATACTCCATAGTAGAGGTGGCAAAGTTGTTTAAAGCTAAAATCAAATTTTTACCACCCAGAGTAGGTGAAAGATATGCTTCTGCCTTGACTAACATGTCACAGAACAACAAAATTATTAGAAAATATGGCAAAATAAGTTTGAAAGATTACATCTCATCGTTTATTAAGAGACAAAATTAATTATGAAAATTGCAAGTTCATTAAAATCTCTTAAAAAAAGAGATCTAAACTCAAAGTTAGTTCGTAGAAGAGGAAGAGTTTATATTATTAATAAAAAGAATCCAAAATTTAAAGCTAGGCAAAAATAGTAAATGGATAATGAAAACCACAAAAACACTTGGAATAATTTTACGAAATTTGTTTTATGGGGCTCGGTCGCGGTGATTGTGATATTAATTTTAATGGCAATTTTTCTACTTTAAAATGATAATTGGTTCAATTTCAGAAAATTTAGAATATGAAAAGAGAGTGGCCATAACACCTGAAATTTTAAAAAAATATAAATCTCTAGGAATAGAAATATGTTTATGTAAAGATTACGCAACTCACATAGGTATAAATGATGATGATTTCATTTCGGAAGGGGCCAGTATATTAGATAGCAAAGAGGAAGTATTAAAAAAATCAAATTTAATTACACAACTAAATTTACCAAATGAAAAATATCTGAATAAATTGAAAAGTGACCAAATTTTAATTGGGGTATTGGATCCTTATAGAAATAAGAGCAAGCTAAAAGAGATGAAAGAAAAAAAAATAGATTGTTTTTCACTTGAATTGTTGCCAAGAATAACGAGAGCTCAGTCAATGGACATTCTCTCATCACAAGCTAATTTAGCAGGATACAAAGCAGTAATTGATTCATTTGCTTTTTTTCAAAAAGCAATACCTATGATGATGACTGCGGCAGGTACAATTTCAGCAGCAAAAGTTTTGGTTGTTGGAGCTGGAGTTGCAGGTTTGCAGGCAATTGCAACTGCAAAAAGAATGGGAGCCATAGTTTTTGCTACAGATGTTAGGATTGCTTCAAAAGAACAGGTTGAAAGTCTAGGAGGTAAATTTTTAACTGTTGAGGGTTCAGAAAATTTAGAAACAGAAGGCGGTTATGCAAAAGAGACATCTGATGAATTTAAAAAAAAACAAGAGGATTTACTAAAAGAAACTTTAAAAAAAATTGATATTGTCATATGTACTGCATTAATACCAGGCAAAGAAGCACCACTAATAATAAAAAAAGATATGATTGATGTAATGCCAAATGGTTCAATTATTTATGATTTAGCAGCTTCCCAAGGTGGAAATTCAGAATTAACAAAAGTTGATGAAGTGGTAGAAAATAATGGAGTTAAAATTATGGGAGAAAGAAATATTTTAAACAAACTTCCAGTTTCCTCTTCAAACCTTTATTCTAAAAATATATACAATTTTGTAGAAAATTTGTTCAATAAAGATAAGAAAACTTTTGAAATAAATTTAGAAGATGAAATAATCAGTAAAACAATTTTAAAGTAATGGAAATAGATCCTTTTATATTCAGACTAAGCATTTTTATACTATCAATTTTTGTAGGATATTATGTCGTATGGAGTGTAACACCTTCTTTGCACACACCTTTAATGTCGGTAACAAATGCAATTTCATCAGTTATAATAGTAGGAGCAATAATTGCAGCACTTGCTGGATCTAAACAAAGTATATTTGAAATTTCAAATATTTTTGGATTTTTTGCGATAATTCTAGCAGCAGTAAATATTTTTGGTGGTTTTCTAGTTACTCAAAGAATGTTGCAAATGTACAAAAAGAAGAAAAAATAAAAATGTCAGCTAATTTATCAGCATTATTTTATCTAATTTCAGGAATATTATTTATACTTGCATTAAGAGGCCTATCTTCCCCAGAAACATCTAGACAAGGAAATTACTTTGGTATTGCAGGAATGACTATTTCAATAATTGTTACTTTTCTCTCTGTAGGTAATTTTGGACCTGGCTTTATTTATGTTTTAATATTTCTTTTAATCGGAGGATCGATAGGGGCAATAATAGCATTTAAGATACCAATGACAGCAATGCCAGAACTTGTGGCGGGTTTTCATAGCCTCGTCGGTCTTGCAGCGGTTTTTGTTGCAATATCCGCTTTTTTAAAACCGGATGCGTTTGGCTTGGGGATTGTCGGAAATATTAAGTTGGCTAGTTTAATCGAAATGTCTTTAGGGGCAGCAATTGGTGCTATTACTTTTTCGGGATCAATAATTGCATTTTTAAAATTAAGAGGAATCATGTCAGGTGCACCAATTACTTTTAAAGGCCAGCATTTTATTAATCTTCTTCTTGGTCTAGCAATAATATTTTTGATTTACTATTTATGTGTTAACCAACTATCAAATATTTTTTGGTCAATAGTTTTAATCTCTTTTATTGTTGGAGTATTATTAATAATCCCAATTGGTGGTGCAGATATGCCTGTCGTTATATCAATGCTTAATTCTTACTCAGGTTGGGCAGCAGCAGGGATCGGATTTACTCTAGAAAATACCGCTCTTATAATTACAGGTGCTTTAGTTGGATCATCAGGTGCAATTTTATCTTACATAATGTGCAAAGGTATGAACAGGTCTTTCTTTAATGTTATATTAGGAGGATGGGGTGCTACAGATCAAAAAACAACTTCAGGAAGCAAAGAACAAAAACCAGTAAAAAGCGGAAATGCAGATGATGCAGCTTTTTTAATGAAAAATGCCTCCTCAGTAATAATTGTTCCAGGATATGGAATGGCAGTTGCTCAAGCTCAACACGCGTTAAGAGAAATGGTTGACGCTTTAAAAAAAAATGGAGTTAAAGTGTCTTATGCAATACATCCAGTTGCAGGTAGAATGCCAGGTCATATGAATGTTTTATTAGCAGAGGCCAATGTTCCATATGATGAGGTTTTTGAATTAGAAGAAATTAATAATGACTTCGCAAATTGCGATGTGGCATATGTCATTGGCGCAAATGATGTAACTAATCCTGTCGCGAAATCAGATCCAAAGAGCCCCATTTATGGCATGCCTGTTTTGGATGTTGAAAAAAGTAAATCTGTTTTGTTTGTTAAGCGTAGTTTATCCCCTGGATATGCTGGAATAGATAATGACCTTTTCTACAGGGACAATACTCTGATGTTATTTGCAGATGCTAAAAAAATGACCGAGGAAATTGTTAAGAGTTTATAGGCAAAGTTTTTAATGTTAAGTTATCACCTTTCCAATCACTATAAAATTAGATGTAAAACCTAAAAATTTAATCTCAACTATCTCGTAATCTATATTTTTGTCATTCAAAAAATTTTTTAAATTATTTTTATTTAAAAGGTTAAGATTCTCTTCTTTAGAAAAAAATTTGAGGCCAATTAATTTTAAGATTTGTCTATGTATATTTTTTGGAAGCCAATGTATAAAAGGAATTTTAGTGTGAAAGTCAATTGGATAATTTCTGTTTGGAGTTGTAATTATGAAGGTTTTTTTGGTTAATTTAATTATATTTTTTATCATTTTCAATTGATTTTCGCTTGAACCAACATGCTCTATAACAGCACTTGAAATTACCAAATCAGATTTGAAAATTTTTACTTCATCTTCATTAAATTCAGATGATATAGATTTTGTCAAACTATTAGAAAAAAAACTTGAACTGATATTTTGATTGGAGATTGATTTAAAAATTTTAACATTTTTTAAGTTTTTTATAATAATATTACTGCTTTCATTTCCATCATCTTCAGTAGTCCCAATATCTAATGCATCATATATTTCATCATTCTCTAATTTATTTTTTATAACTTTTAAAATTTCAAATCTTTTTTTTTTTATTATTCTGTCGAAAAACAAGTTGTGACCAAACAAATATATGAGATTAGAATTTTTTTGCATTTAATTGGTTGCGGGGGACGGATTTGAACCGCCGACCTCAAGGTTATGAGCCTTGCGAGCTACCAGGCTGCTCCACCCCGCGATATTTAAATCCTATTTTTGAGTTTATTAAGTTTCTTAACTCTTTTAATATTCTCTTGGAGTATTCTTTTTTTTTTTTCAGACGGTTTTTCATAGTTATTTTTAAGCTTAATAATCTTAAAAAATCCGTCTCTCTGGAGTTTTCTCTTTAAAACTCTCAGTGCTTGTTCAACATTATTGTCTTTAACTTCTATTTTAATAACCACCTCCAAAAAACTTGTTTAGTTAACATTTAATATAATATTTGTCTATAATTTTGCTATGAAATTAATCTAACTATTTTGATTTTTCACGCTCTTTTTTTTCTTTTTCTACTCTTTTTTGTGCTCTAGTTAAAGCGCCCAGTAATTCTTTCTGGGAAAATAATCCCATGGCAACAGGATCTTTTGCATTTAAATTATTAAAATTCCAATAACTTTTATTTCTAATTGAACTTACTGAATTTTTTGTAATTCCAACTAATTTTGCAATCTGGGAATCTTTTAAAATAGGATGTTGTTTGATTAACCATAAAGCTGAATCTGGTTTGTCCTGCCTTTTTGATAGTGGGATATATTTTTTTATTTTTTTGTCTGTGTTTTTAATCTCCACTTCTTCATCTATTATATTTAAAGGTCTATTTTCATCTCTAGTTGATAATTCAATTTCATCTTTTGTTAATTGTCCAGATATAATTGGATTGTATCCCACAATACCTTTTCCCACTTCCCCATCAGCTATACCTTGAATTTCGACTTCATGAAGTTTGCAAAAATTTGCAATTTGTTTAAAAGTTAAAGAAGTATTTTCAACAAGCCAAACAGCAGTTGCCATTGGCATCAATGGAGCTTTTGACATTAACTTTTTTTCTCTACTTTAAAATTTTGGAATTTTTTATTAAATTTGCTTATTCTACCTTTATCTAATATCTTTTGTTTTCCACCGGTCCACGCAGAATGGGATTTTGGATCAATTTCAAGCTTTAGTGTTTCATTCTCTGATCCCCATGTTGATCTTGTTTCAAATTGACTACCATCAGTCATTTCAACTTTTATACTATGATATTTTGGGTGAATATTTTTTTTCATTTGCGCCTTATAGCAAAAATCATTTTAAAAACAATTAAAACTTGTTTAATTTTTCAAGCAATTTACCGTATATATTCGAGCTAGCTGCGCGAATATTAATTTCATTTTCGTTGAATTCATCAATATTATTGACTTTACCACCAGCTTCCTCAATGATTATCTTTCCCGCAGCAACATCCCATATATTAATTTTGTTATGAAAGTATCCATCTAATCTTCCACATCCAACATAAGCCAGATCTAGAGCTGCACAACCTGAATTTCTTAAATTAAGTCTTGGATAAATTAATTTGATTCCTTTGTTATTAGTTCCAAATAAGCACTCATCTATATTTGGTTTATTTGAAACTCTCATTCTATTATTATTAAAAAATGATCCATTATCTTTTTCAGCATAAAATATTTCATTCTTAATAGGATCAAATATTAAACCTACAATAATTTCATTATCTTTTTTTAGAGCTAGGGATATAGCAAAATGAGGTATACCATGTAAAAAATTAGTTGTCCCATCAATTGGATCTATTATCCAAAATATATTTTTTTTATCACCTATAATCTTTCCACTTTCCTCTGTTATAAATGAATAGTTTTTTTTTGATTTTGATAATTCCTCAATAATTATTTTTTCAACTCTTTTATCAGTTTTAGTTACAAAATCTTTTGGTCCTTTTTTTGATACTTGTAAATTTTCCAATTCACCAAAATCACGTATGATAACTTTAGATGCTTTTTCACATGCTTTTATCATTAAGTTTAAATTTGATGAAATTGAATTCATTTATATTTTTTTTATGTATTCTAATGTTCTTGTATCTATAATGACTGTATCACCGTTTTCAATAAATGGAGGAACTTGAATATTTATTCCATTATTTAGCTTTGCAGGTTTGTAAGAAGATGATACTGTTTGTCCTTTTAAAGCAGCATCAGTTGTCTCTATTTTGCAAGTTATTTGGTTTGGCAAGTTTATGTTTAAAGCAATATCATTATAAAAATTTATAGTAACAGTTAGGTTTTCAGTAAGCATTTTAACTTTATCACCAATTAAACTATTTTTTATATTAATCTGTTCAAATGTTTCAGGATTTATAAAATAACAATAATTCTCATCATTATATAAAAAATTATACTTGTATTCGTCAATAGAAGCTTTTTCTACAGTTTCATTTGACCTAAATCTTTCATTCAATTTAGTGTTTTTGTTAATACTTTTCATTTCTACCTGAGCAAAGGCTCCTCCTTTTCCAGGTTTTACATGATTTGTTTTTAGCACTTCCCACAAATCATCATTGTGTTCTAAAATCATTCCTACTCTAATTTCTGTAGCATTAATTTTCATTTTAATTTTAAAATTGCTTTATGCGGTTTATCTTTTATGTTGTTCCAAATGTATCCTGAGATAGCCAAAAAATCCGCGTTGTTCAATAGCAGTTTTTTATAATTTTTCTCATTAATTCCACCAATGGCAACTATTGGAATATTAAGAGATATTCTTATCTTATTTAGAGTTTTTATATCTGCTTTGATAGGTGTTTTTTTGGTATCAGACTTAAAAAAGGCACCTAAACCGATATAGGTTGCATTTTTTAATTTTGCTACTTTTGCCAACCTAAAAGAATTATGACAAGTAATACCAATTATTTTATTTCCCAATAATTTTTTTGCTTTAAATATATCCATATCACTTTGACCAAGATGACATCCATCAGCATTCACTTTTAAAGTTAAATAAGGATCGTCATTTATCAATAACTTAACTTTATACTTTCTACATAATTTTAATATTTTTCTAGCAATAATAATTTTTTTATTAAATTTTTCTTTTTTTAGTCTTAATTGAAAAAAACTTACTTTTTTAGTTAAAAAAATTTTTTTAAGATCATCATAAAAAATTTCACCTGTAATTTTGTTTGGTGATATTAGATATACAAACTTTTTATTTAGAATTTTCAAGATTTTCTGTCCACTTTCCTAAAGCTGCCAATGTACACATTTTTGCTCTATGATTGAAGACTTCTTGAGTTCCTTTGATATTACTTATGTCCTTTGACCAAAACTTTAATGCACTTTGTTGAAGTGCTCTTCCATAAGAGTAAGTTATAATAAAACTACTATTATTGAGTTTGTTTACCTCATTTAGATTTGCCACTGCTTCAATCTCAGTTTGGCCTCCTGACAAGAAAGCAATTCCTGGCACTTCCGATGGAACATTATTTGTTAAGCACTCAATTGTAAGTTCAGCAACACGACTTTTAGAGATTTTTTCTTTGGAGTTTGTTCCACTTAAAATCATATTAGGTTTTAAAATAGTACCTTTTAAATCAACATTGTTTAAGTATAATTCTTCGTAGCATCTTTTAATTACCTCTGACGTTTTTTTATAACAAACTTCTGCTGAATGATCTCCATCCATTAAAATTTCTGGCTCAACAATAGGTACCATGCCAGATTCTTGAGCTAACGATGCATATCTACCTAAAGCATGTGCATTAGATATAATCGATAATTTACTGGGTAAATTATCTGAGATTATGTATACCCCTCTCCACTTAGTAAATCTTGCACCAAGTTCATAATATTCCTTCAATCTTTCTCTTAATCCGTCTAATCCTTCAGTAATTTTTTCGTTTTTTGATCCCGCCAAATCTTTTGCACCTGTGTCAACTTTAATTCCTGGAACAGCACCATTATCTTTAATCAACTCTGGTATACTTTTTCCACCCGAACTTATTTGTTTTATCGTCTCATCGTATAAAATTACTCCACCAATGCAGTCTTTCATTGAGGATGAGGAAAAAAGCGTCTCTCTAAATAATAACCTGTTATCTGGATTAGACTCAACATTTACTGATGAAAGTCTTTTTGTCATTGTCACTGTGCTTTCATCGGCAGCTAGTATTCCCTTTCCATTGGATAAAATTTTTTTTGCTATATTATGTAAGTCAGACATCTAATTTAGAGCTTTTATACCAGGAAGAACTTTTCCTTCAATATATTCTAAAAATGCTCCCCCTGCGGTTGAAACAAAATTGAATTTACTGTTTATATTAAGTGAATTAACTACTGAAACTGTGTCTCCTCCACCAACTACTGAAAAAATTTTGTCACCTCTGTTTGCTATATATTTCGCTACTTCTAAGCTTCCTGAGGAAAAATTACTATTTTCAAAATAACCCAAAGGACCATTCCATAATAAAGTTGAGGAATTATCAATTATTTTTTTTATTTCAACAAGGGTTTTTGATCCAACATCTAATATCATATCATCATCCTCGATTTCTCTAAACTCTTTTTCAATAGATTTATCATTTAATTTTTTTCCAACTTTGACATCTTTAGGAAAATAGATATTACACTCATATTTTTCGGCGTAATTAAATATCTCTTGAATAATTCTGCCAATATTATTTTCATATATTGATTTGCCAATTTTTAAGCCCTGATATTTAAATATATTATTTGCCATAGCACCAACTATAATAATATTGTTAAATTTAGGTATTAAATTTTTTATTATATTGATCTTTGACGAAATTTTTGACCCACCAATTATACATGTCACAGGTTTTTTTATTTCAGTTGTAATTTTTTTAAGAGCATTTACCTCTGTATTAATTTGAATACCACTGTAGGAGGGTATATGATTTGTAATTTTTGTTACAGAAGCGTGATCTCTATGAGAGCATGAGAATGCGTCATTGACATAAATGTCACCTAAACTTGCTAATTTTTCTGAGAACTTGTCATCATTAGCTTCTTCCTCAGGATAAAATCTAATATTTTCAAGCAATACAACTCCATCACTAGAATTCTTAAAAATATCTTTTTTGTTTAAATTAAAAATATTTTCTTTTAATAAAATAACATCTCTTTTTATCTTATCTTTTATACATAAGGAAACTGGCTTTAATGAAAGTTCTTTGACTATTTTTCCATGAGGTCTTCCTATATGAGATATTATTATAACTTTTGCTTTTTTTTTTACCAAAAAATTCAAAGTAGGTATAATTTTGTCAATACGGTTAGTATCTATAATTTTATCATTTTTTATTGGAACATTTAAATCGAGCCTTAGGATTACATTTTTATTTTCTATATTTTCTAATTTTTCAATAGATTTCATTATTTGATCTTGCTTACATACTTAGCAATATCACACATTCTGTTAGAGAAACCCCATTCGTTATCATACCAAGCTGAAATTTTACCCATTTTATTACCGACTACATTGGTAAGTGAGGAGTCTATGATTGCAGATGCACTATTGTGATTAAAATCAACTGAGACTAGCTTCTCATCTGTAACATTTAGAATATTTTTAAGTTTCGTTTTAGAAGCTGAAAATAAAGAGTTATTTAATTTTTTTAAGGTAATATTTTTTTTTACATTAAATATAAATTCTATTAATGAAACATTTGGTGTTGGCACTCTCATTGCTATCCCCTCTAGCTTACCTTTCAATGAGGGTATAATCTCACCAATAGCTTTTGATGCACCAGTAGATGTTGGTACAATTGATTGACTTGCAGATCTCGCTCTTCTTGGATCTTTGTGAGAATTATCTAATATTCTTTGATCACTTGTAAAAGCATGTATGGTGGTCATAAAACCATTAAGAATTATAAAATTTTTATTAATTACGTCTGCGACGGGAGCTAAGCAATTTGTTGTGCAAGAAGCTGCTGAAATAATTCTATCATTTTTGTTGATCTTCTTATGATTTACGCCAAAAACTATAGTTTTATCTGCCATCTTACATGGAGCTGATACTATAACTTTTTTGACACCATTTTTTAAATGCGGCAGAAGTTGATCTTTTGAATTAAACTTACCCGTGCACTCAAAAACATAATCTACACCATAATTTTTCCATTTTATATCATTAATCATAGAGTGTTGAGTGTAAGATATTTTTTCTTTATTTATTTTTATGTAATTTCCTCCAGATTTTACTAGAGAACTAAAATTACCATGAATTGAATCATATTTTAATAAATTTGCACAAATTTCAGAGCTCGATCTATTATTAATATGTTTGATAATTATTTTACCTTTATAATTTTCATAAATTGATCTCACAATCATTCTGCCAATTCTTCCCATACCGTTAATGCCAACTTTTATTGTCATTTTTTTAAATAAAATTTAATTTTTTTACTAATTTTTTCACTACTTAAACCAAAATGATCATAGATTTTTTTATAAGGAGCGCTTTTACCAAAGTCTTCTATTGAGAAAGACAAACCTTTTTCAATATATTTTTCCCAAGACATTTTTGATGCTGCCTCAATTGAAAAAGTGTTTTTGCTTTCTTTTAAGATTTTATCTTTATAGCTCTTGTTTTGTTTGTCAAAAATTTCTTGGCAAGGCATTGATATTACTTTTGAATAAATTTTTTGTTTGGCCAATTTATGACTAGTCTCAATTGCAAGATTAACCTCCGATCCTGAGGCTAAAATAGTTAAATTTATATTTTTTCCAGTCCTTATAACTTCGTAAGCTCCCATAGAACTTTGATTTTTTTTGCTAAAGCTCTTTCTTATGGGTTTTAAGTTTTGTCTAGTTAAAGCTAATATGCTAGGTGTTTTCTTGCTGTTTAAAGCAATATCCCAACATTCAATTGTTTCAGTTTGATCTGCTGGCCTTAAAACATTTAAGTTTGGAATAGATCTTAAGGCAGCAAGTTGCTCTATTGGTTGATGCGTAGGTCCATCTTCTCCAAGCCCTATTGAGTCATGTGTCATTATATAAATTACCCTCTGTTTCATTATAGCAGAAAGTCTTATTGAAGGTTTGCAATAGTCTGAAAATATTAAAAAAGTACCTCCATAAGGAATAAAATTACTATGAAGAGCTAATCCATTCATTATTCCACTCATTGCGTGTTCCCTAACACCATAGTGAATGTAATTACCACCAAAGTTAATTGAATTAATAATTTTATGTAACTTAGTTTTTGTATTGTTTGATCCCGCTAAATCAGCAGAGCCACCAATCAAAGTATTTCTCTCTTTTAATATAGCTGACAAAAACTCTTCTGAGGATTTTCTTGTAGCTATAGTCTTAAAATTTTTTATTGCATCTTTTTTTTGTTTTATAATTGAACTCGAGAATTTATTTTTTATAATACTTTTAAATTTTTGTTTGCGTTTGCTAAAAGTTTTATTCCATATTTTTTCTTTTTTGACACCTCTTTCTCCAATTTTTCTCCAATCAGTTAAAATTCTTTGAGGTATTTTAAATGGTTTATAATCCCAATCTAATTTTTTTCTAACTAACTTAATTTCATCTATTCCAAGAGGACTTCCATGAGAAGAAGCCTTTCCACCTTTATTTGGAGATCCAAATCCTATTTTTGTTTTACACGAAATCACAGTCGGTTTTTTTGATGTTTGCGCTTTTTTTAACGCATTATAAATTTCTCTGTGATTATGCCCATTGATCAAAATATAATTCCATCCATAACTTTTAAATCTTTTCTCATAGTCATCTGAAACTGCTAAACTGGTTGGCCCATCAATTGAAATAGAATTATTATCAAAAAGCATAATGAGATTTTTAAGCTTAAGATGACCAGCTAAACTCATTGCTTCGTGACTAATTCCCTCCATTAAGCATCCATCACCAGCCAAAACATAAGTTTTGTGATTAATTAAATTTATACCCAATTTTTTTTTCAATATTTCTTCAGCAATTGCAAATCCTACAGCGTTAGCTATTCCCTGTCCCAAGGGACCAGTTGTTGTTTCAATACCCGAGTTAGGTTTATATTCTGGGTGTCCAGCACAAATCGAATTTAGTTGTCTAAAATTCTTTATGTCTTTAAGTGATACACTTTTATATCCAGTTAAGTACAAAAGCGAGTAAAGCAACATTGATCCATGTCCAGCTGATAAAATAAATCTATCTCTATTAAGCCAGTTTGGATTTTTTGGATTAAATTTTAGAAAATACTTAAATAAAATTGTTGCTACATCTGCCATTCCCATTGGCATACCTGGATGACCTGAATTAGCTTTCTGCACCGCATCCATTGATAAAAAACGAATAGCGCTTGATAAATATTTATCCTTGTTTTTCAAAAAGTATCCTATCTAGACTTAGGTGATTCAATTTAATAATATAGATATATATATGAAAAACATTGATGAAAAAGAAAAAAAATTAATAGAAACTTTACAAAAACTGAGGAAGATAAATATTCAAGATAATAAAGAAATAGATGAAGTTGCTGTTTTAAAAAATCAAAAAAATCAATTAGAAATTGAAAAAAAACAGATAACGACATCTCTCCAAAGCTTAGAAGAAGAAAACTTAAAACTTAGAAGTCAAATAAATGAATTAAAAAAAGATTACGAAACTTCAAAAAGAAAAGAAAATCAATTTAATGAAAAAATTGATGAATTAAGTCAAGAAACAGATAATTTACTGGAAGAAATAGATAAATGGCAAATGTAAATATAAAATTTAATGGTAAAGAATATTTACTATCTTGTGAAGATGGTCAAGAGGAACATTTGGAAGAATTATCCTTGAGTTTAAATAAAAAATTTAATGATCTAAAATTTGATCTTGGAAATATTGGAGAAAATAAATTATTACTAATATCTTCTATAAAAGTCATGGATGAGTATTTTGAAACCAAAAAAAAAGTAGATGCGCAAAAAAAAGAACTTAAAGAATTAAAAGAAAAATTTAAAGAATTAAAATCTTTAGTTTATAAGTACAAAGATAACAAGGAAAACGAAATTAAAAATTTAAGCTCAACACAAGAAGAACTTGAGCATGATATTGAAAACTACAAAATAAGTTATGAAAATTTAATAGACAAAGTTACTTTAGAAATAGAAGACTTTGTCAAAAAAAATACCACAAATACTTCTGTTTCATAAAATATCAGTGTCAAAATTTAAACTAAGAAAAAAAATTATTAACTTAAGAAAAAAAAAATATTTTAAAATCAAAATAGGCAATAATATTATAGATAGTTTTCAAAATAAAATGAATCTATCAAAAAATAAAATTATTGGAGGTTATTTTCCAATAAATTTTGAATTTGATTGTTTGCAAATACTAAAAAAATTTTATTTTAATGGTTATAGTATTTCGTTGCCAATTATAAAAAGAAATCGTCAGATGGATTTTTATAAATGGAGTCCAAATGATCCTTTAACAATTAGCTCATTAGGAATTCCTCAGCCACTAAAATTGAAAAAAGTATACCCAGATATAATATTTGTACCAATAGTTGCCTTTGATAAATACAGGAACAGAATTGGCTATGGTGGTGGATTTTATGATAGATATTTAGAAAAAATTTCTCAAATTAAAAAATGTACAACAATTGGACTGGCTTTTTCACATCAAAAAGTTAATAAAATTAATGTTGAAAATTTTGATAGAAAATTAGATTTAATTTTGACAGAAAAATTAATGTAAAAATGAAGATTTTATTTTTAGGTGATATAGTTGGAGACTCAGGCTTTAAATCAGTAAAAAAAAACTTGCCAAATATAGTCTCAAAAAAAGGTATAGATTTTGTTTGTGTTAACGGTGAAAATGCAGCTAGCGAAGGTGCAGGCCTAACCGAAAATATTGCAAATGAGCTTTTTAATGTAGGTGTAGATGTAATTACAACAGGCAATCATGTTTGGGATCAAAAAGAAATTTATGAATATATAAAAACTGAAAAAAAATTATTAAGACCAATAAATATGAGTGGAAATTTACCTGGTAAAGGTTTTTCGATATTCAATTCAAAAAAAAATCTGAAAGTCGGTGTACTAAATCTTATGGGCAACGTATTTATGAAAAAGTGTGATGATGTTTTTAAAATTGCAACTGAATTTATTGCAGAAAAAAAAAAATCAAAAGATTATGATTTTTTAATAGTGGATTTTCATGGAGAAATAACAAGTGAAAAAATGGCTATAGGTAATCTATTTGATGGATATGCAACTTTAGTTGTAGGTACCCACACGCACGTGCCAACAAATGATGCAAGAGTTCTAAAAAATGGGACTAGCTATATTACTGATGCTGGAATGTGTGGTGACTATGACTCGGTCATTGGTATGAATGCACAAAATTCAATTAACAGATTTCTAAAAAAAGAAGCTATAAAACATTTCCCTGCGAATGGAGAGGCAACTCTGAGTGGGGTAGTTGTAGATTGTGATGTAAGAAATGGACTTGCAAAAAATATAGAAAGCTTCATTTTTGGTGGAAGTTTAAAAAATATAAATTAATTATGGCTGGACATTCACATTGGGCGGGTATTAAACATAAAAAAGGCAAAGCCGACAAACAGAGATCAAAAATTTTTTCTAAACTCTCTAGAGAAATTACGGTAGCAGCAAAACTAGGAGATAAGAACCCTGATATGAATTCGAGACTAAGATCAGCAATACAAGCAGCCAGATCAGCTAACATGCCAAAAGAAAATATTGAGAGAGCAATTGAAAAATCTTCTAACAATGATCAATCAAATTTTGAAAATATTAGGTATGAAGGTTTTGGACCGAGCAAATCTGCTGTAATAGTTGAAGCATTGACTGATAATAAAAACAGAACCGCCTCTAATTTAAGAACAATATTTTCAAAAAATGAGGGTTCTTTAGGAACCCAGGGCTCTGCATCACACAATTTTCAAAGATTGGGTGTAATAAAAATAGACAAAAATGAAATTGAGCAAGATAAAATTTTTGAATTAGCAATCGAGTCGGGCGCAAATGATTGTATTTCTAGTAATGAATTTCATGAAGTACATACAGATATTGATGAAATATATGAGGTAAAAAAAAAATTTGAAAAAGTTATTGTAAATTTTCTCTCAACTGAAATTGAATGGATACCCATAAATAAAGTATCCCTTAAAGGCGAAGAAAATCAAAATATGGCAAAATTTTTAGAAACCCTTGAGGATGAGGATGATGTGCAAAATGTTTATACAAATGTTAACTTTGAAGGTTAAATGATAATTGTTGGAATTGATCCAGGAATAGCAGGTGCAATTTGTTTTTTTTCTGACGGTAAAATTATTGATGTAATCGACATGCCTACAATGGCTGAAGGAAAAAAAAATAAAAAACAAGTTAATGGCAGGCAAATATATAATGAAATAATGATAATAAAAAATAAATTTATCAATGAAAATATAAGTGTAATAGTCGAACATGTTTCTGCTATGCCAGGACAAGGTGTGACAAGTATGTTTAATTTTGGACAATCATTTGGGGTTATTAAAGGCATATGTTCCGCAATGGAACTTCCCATTTTTTATGTTAGACCAGCAAAATGGAAAAAACATTTTAATTTGATTAACTCTGCAAAAGATGCAAGTAGAACTAAAGTAATTGAAATGTTTCCTGATATTTCTAATAAGTTATCAAAAAAAAAAGACAATAATAAAGCAGATGCTATTTTAATTGCTCAATATTTTGAAAACATTAGGGAAAACAAGGATAACTAGTCCATTAGATTCTTTTAAAGTCAAATTAATGACATATTTTAATGAGAAACGATTGAATGGAAGCAGATATTGCAACACAAAGCTTAGGTCTAGCAAGTAACACAGATTTTTCTTTAATTAGTTTATTTTTACGAGCGGATATAATTGTCAAGTCGGTAATTATAATATTAATTCTAAGTTCTATTTATTCATGGGCAATAATATTTGAGAAAATAAGAATGTTTAGAAAGATCAATAAAAGTGCTGAGGAATTTGAGGAAAAATTTTGGAAATCGAAGTCTGCTGAAACATTTTATAACAGTTTACCTTCAAATATTGAGGATCCTATGGCAAAATTGTTTAAAAGTTCTATGCAAACAGTCATGAAAACTAGATCTAAATCAAATTTATCTGAGAGACTATCTAGCGTTTTAGAAGTTAATATTGAAAAACAAATGGTAACAGTTGAGAAATATAACAGTTTTTTAGCAACAGTTGGATCAACTGCTCCATTTATTGGATTATTTGGAACTGTGTGGGGTATTATGAATTCTTTTCAATCAATTGCGATTTCAAGAAATACCAGTCTCGCAATAGTTGCTCCAGGTATTGCTGAAGCCCTATTTGCTACAGCACTTGGTTTGTTAGCTGCTATACCAGCTGTAATTGCTTATAATAAATTTAACTCAGATTCAAAAAAATACTCTCAAAAATTAGAAAATTTTTCTAAACGGTTTTTATCAATTTTATAAATGGCCCTTAAGCTTAAAAGTTCAAGAAACGATCCAATGAGTGAGATTAATGTTACTCCATTTGTAGATGTAATGTTAGTCTTATTAATAATCTTTATGGTTACAGCCCCACTACTCACTGTTGGTGTTCAAGTTGACTTACCCGAAACCTCTGCAGATACACTTCCAGAAGAGAATGAGCCGTTAACCTTAACTATTAATTCCAAAGGAGAAATTTTTATTCAAGAAACCAAAGTAGAATTTAATAATTTAATTGTAAAAATATTAGCTGTTTCAAATAATAGAACTGATACAAGAATTTATGTTAGAGGAGATAAAGCAATAAATTACGGAAGAGTGCTCGAAATAATGGGTATGTTATCAGGATCTGGTTTTACCAAGGTAGCCTTAATTTCAGAGCCCAACAAAGAGAGATAATTATTATGTATCGAGGTTTAATTATCTCCTCTGGTTTTCATTTAGTAATCGTGACCATTAGTATATTGGCCTTACCGTTTGTTGCAAAAAAACCTTTAGATATTCCACCTTTAATTTCTGTTGAATTAATCCAAATAGCAGAAAAAACAAATATACCTTATGCACCAAAGGCTTCAAAAATAATAGAAAAAGCAAAACAAAAAAATGAAAAACTTTTATCAGAGCAAGCACCTCCAAAAAAAATAAAAAAAGATATAAAAAAAGAGGTAAAAACTGATAAAAATAAAAATGAAATTTCTAAACTGACATCTAAAAAAACACCGACTAATGAATTAAAAAAAGATAAATTAAAAAAAGATAAATTAAATGCTGTTCCTTTGCCTGAGGAAGAAAAGCAAAAAATACAACCAAAAGAAGAAAAAATGCAAAAACCATCAAAAGATATAAACGACGAAAATATAAAAAAAATAGTAGAGACTAAAAAACCACTATTGGAGGAAAAAAAAGTTAAACAAGTTTCTGAATTTGAGAAAAAAGAAAACCTAGATTTAAATGAAATTGCAGCATTGATAGATAAGAAGAAAGAAAATTTAGCAGAGACAAAGCAAGAGGCAGATAAAATTTCACAGTCCGATGATAATACAATGGATTATTCAAAATTAACTTTAAGTGAAGAGGACGCTCTAAAGGCACAAATCTTTACTTGTTGGAGTGTTCCTATTGGCTTACCTTTCAGTGAAGATTTACTTGTAAGAGTAAAGCTTCAACTAAAACCAGATGGAACAATTGAAAAATTAGAAATGTTAGACCATGTAAAAATGAATACACCGGGCAAGGAAAACTTTAGAACTTTAGCAGATAGCGTCAGAAGAGCTCTTCAATTATGCAACCCTTTGAAGGTACCGTCAAGTGGTTATGAAAGATGGAAAAATATGATTTTAAATTTTGATGCTCGTGATATGCTCGGAGGATAATGATTAAAATTTTAAAAATAATTTTTCTTATAGTGCTGTTCTCAACTAATAAAGCTTACTCCATGATTGAGATTGATATAACCAGAGGTAATTTAGATCCTTTGCCAATCGCAGTTTCACCATTATTCCAAGATGACAAATCAAAAAAAAATTCTATTAATGAGATAAAAACTGAAAATGTTGGCTCAGAGATATCCTTAGTTGTAGAAAACAATCTAAAAACTTCAGGACTATTTAATCCACTCAGTAAGGAAGCATTTTTACAAAAGCCAGATATTGCTCATTTAAAACCAAGATTTGAGGATTGGGCATTGATTAAAGCTCAAGCTTTAATTACAGGCAAAGTAACAATTGAGGACAAAAAATTAAAAGTTGAATTTAGACTATGGGATATTTTAGCTGGAAGAGAAATGATGGCTTTAGCATTTACAACAGTTCCAAGTAATTGGAGGAGAGTTGGACATATAATTTCTGATAAAGTTTACGAAAGATTAACCGGAGAAAAAGGATATTTTGATACTAGAATTATTTATGTATCTGAAGAAGGACCAAAGACTGCAAGAGTTAAAAAGTTAGCTATTATGGATCAAGATGGTTTTAACACAAAATATTTAACACTAGGAAATGAATTAGTTTTAACTCCTAGATTTAATCCGACAAGTCAAATGGTGACTTACCTATCTTATTTTAAAAATTTACCAAGGGTATATTTATTAGATATTGAAACTGGCACCCAAGAAGTAGTTGGTGATTTTCCGGGAATGACATTTGCTCCACGATTTTCACCAGATGGAAAAAAAATTATTATGAGTTTTGCAAAAGATGGAAACTCAGATATTTATACAATGGATTTGGAAAATAGAATTGTTGAAAGAATAACTAATCATCCATCAATTGATACATCGCCTTCTTACTCACCTGATAATCGATTTATAACATTTAATTCTGATAGAAGTGGATTTCAACAAATCTATGTAATGAAATCTGATGGTTCAAATGTAAAAAGAATTTCATTTGGCAAAGGATTGTATGGCACACCTGTATGGTCTCCAAGAGGTGATTTAATTGCGTTTACAAAACTACATAAAGGAAAATTTTATATCGGTGTTATGCGAACTGATGGATCTGGTGAAAGATTATTGACTGAAAATTACTATCAAGAAGCTCCTTCTTGGTCTCCAAATGGAAGAGTTTTAATTTTTTATAGAGAGACCAAATCTAACGATAAAGGTGAAGGATTTAGTGCCAAGTTATGGTCTATAGATCTTACAGGTTATAATGAAAGGCAAGTTCAAACAGAGACGGATGCCTCTGACCCATCTTGGTCGTCTTTATTAAGTAATTAGGGCTTTTTTATTAATTTTTAATATAAATTAAGTTGATTTTTATGCTTGAAACATCTAATTAGTTGTGAAAAAGTTCTAATAAATTATTAAGGAGCATTAATGAATTTTAGCAAATCATTTAGAAATACTTTTCTAGTTATATTATTAAGTTTAATCGTATCGGCTTGTGCTACGAAAAAAACCACTACGACAGTTGAGGGTCAAATGCAAGGTGATGTCTACACAGGAACTGATACTGTTAAATATTTAGCTGACGGTGTTCCGGACAGAGTATTTTTTGCGACAAACGAATCTATTTTAACAACTAAATCAAGAGACACATTAAGAAAACAAGCAAATTGGTTAAGAGAAAATTCTAGCATCAATGTTGTGGTCGAAGGTCATGCCGACGAAAGAGGAACAAGAGAATATAACTTGGCTTTAGGCGAAAGAAGAGCAAATGCTGCCAAAGATTATCTGATTACTTATGGAATATCTGCTGATAGAATTTCAGTAATAAGTTACGGAAAAGAAAGACCAGTTGACTCAGGTTCAAATCCGCTTTCTTGGTCTAAGAATAGAAGATCTGTAACTGTAAAAGCTAATTAAAGCTATTTTAAATATTTAAAGACCCTAAAATTATTATAAATAATTTAAGGGTCTTTTTTTTGCCATCATTATAATTAAAGAATAATTTAATGTTTAAAAAGTTTATTAATATTTTTATTTATATAATTTCTATTTTTTTTATTACATTTAGTGCAGGTTCTGAGGAATTAAATATGAGAGAAATCTTAGAAATTATTCAAAAAGATCTTAGAACATTGGAAAGAGCAGTTTATTCAGAGTCATTTCAGAAAAAAACTGGAGCAGAAACCTCTTTGTCAAATAAAGAAACAGAAGATGTCTTGACAAGACATTTGTTAAAATTATCTGAAATAGAAAAACAATTTCAAAATTTGACTAACAAATTTGAGGAAATTAATTTTAAAGTAGACAAATTATCATCTAGACTGTCCAAAACACAAGCTGATAACCAATTAAGATTTCAAGATTTAGAAAACAATTCTAGCCTCACTCAAAAAAATGAAATTAATGAACAAAATTTATTAACAAATGAAAATTCAGAGACAAATCTAGCCAGCAAAAAAATTATGCCAGGTGCATCCCAACCACAAGATTTAGGTACAATATCATATAAGGACATGACTGACACAAGTGAGACACAAACAATACAGTCTGTCGAAACAACCCAAACAATTTTGACAGAAAATTTTATAAACGAAGAAAAAATTTTACCTGACGCCTCTCCTTTAGAGCAATATGAGTTCGCAACTAGTTTTTTAAAGGTGGGAGATTATAATATGGCAGAAAGAGCATTCAGAGAATTTGTTGATACAAATCCGGAAAATGAATTATCTGGAAATGCACAGTATTGGTATGCCGAAACTTTTAGAATCAGACAACTTTATACAGATGCTGCATCTGCTTATTTAGAAGGTTACCAAAAATATCCTAAGAGCGAAAAAGCACCTATTAACCTTTTGAAACTTGGAGTGTCATTGGTTCAAATTGGAGAGAAAGATCAGGGTTGCTTAATGATTGCTGGCGTTAAAAAACAGTATCCCAATGCCACTCAATCAGTACTTCAAAAAGCTAAATATGAAGAGAAAAAGTTTGAGTGCAGCAAAGAAAACTCTTAATTTTTATTTAACAAAATTAAAGGATCCCCAAATACAAAAATTATATAAACTATTTTCAAAAAATCTTGCATCTTTAAATATTAGCAATAAGAAAATTATGATTGGGGTTTCTGGCGGAGCTGACAGTTTATCTGTTTTGTTTTTCTCGAAGTGTTATGCATTAAAGCAAAAGATTAAATTATATCCAGTAATAATAGATCATAAATTGAGAAAAGAATCTACAAATGAGGCCAAAGATTTAAAGCATAAACTTAAAAAAAACTTTAAAATTGAATGTAAAATTCTATCAAAAAAAAATTCTAAAATTGACAAGAACATACAATCTTACGCAAGAGATTTAAGGTATGATTTATTTATCAAAGAATGTGCTAAAAATAATATAAGCAATCTTTTATTAGGCCATCATAAAGATGATTTGATTGAAAATTTTTTTATAAGATTTCTTAGAGGTTCTGGTTTAAAAGGACTTGTATCTTTTGATAAAAATGTAAGTAATCTTAATGGTATAAATATTATTAGACCATTTTTGTCTATTCCAAAAAAAGAACTAGATATTATTAATAGAAAAACTTTTGGTTTCTTTGTTGAAGATCCAACTAATAACAACGATAAATTTTTAAGAACTAGAATAAGAAAACTTATAAAAAATTTAAATAAAGATGGTTTAAATTTTAATAAATTCTATTTAACTCTAAAAAATTTATCAAAAAGTGATCAAGTTATTGAATATTTTGTTGAGAAAAATGTTTTAGAAAATTCAAAATACTTTGATAAAGATAAAAAAATAATTCTAAGCCAATCTTTTTTCAATAATCCAGAGGAAATTATTTTGCGAAGCTTTACACAAGTGCTTCAAAAGATCAGCAAGAAAAAAAACTATCCACGAGGTAAAAAGGTGGTTGGACTTCTGGATTCTTTAAAATTTTCAGACAAAAAAGTAAAATTGACACTTTCAGGATGTATTATTGAAAAAATTAGCGATTCAGTCATTATTTACCAAGAAAAATGATATTTTTTTTTATTAAATGATCAAAATGACACTTGTTAATTTATTAATAATTCTTAATTTAGCATTCTATGAATTTTAAAAACTTAGCAATGTGGGGAATTATCGTTGTTTTGACGATTGGTCTTTATAATATGTTTAAAAATCCACAAGGTTCAATTTCTCAAAAAAACAAAATTATTTTTTCTGAATTCTTGTCTGAGGTTGATAATGGAAGAGTGGTCAAAGTTGAAATACAAGGAAAGAACATAAAAGGTGTATTATCAAATGGAAATCAATTTACCACTTATGCTCCCGAGGATCCGAATTTAATTCAAAAGTTAAGTGAAAAAGGTGTAAGTATATCTGCTAGTCCTTTAGAAGAAAAAATGCCTTCGTTATTAGGTATACTGCTTTCATGGTTTCCAATGCTTTTATTAATTGCAGTGTGGATCTTTTTTATGAGACAAATGCAAGGAGGAAAAGGTGGAGCCATGGGATTCGGTAGATCAAAAGCCAAAATGATGAATGAGGTAAAAGGTAAAGTTACTTTTAATGATGTTGCAGGTGTTGAAGAAGCAAAAGAAGAAGTAGAAGAAGTTGTAGAATTTTTAAAAGATCCAAGAAAGTTTAGTCGACTAGGTGGCAAAATCCCAAGAGGTTGTTTATTAGTAGGTCCTCCAGGTACTGGTAAAACTTTGTTAGCTAGAGCAATCGCTGGAGAAGCGGGGGTTCCGTTCTTTACGATCTCTGGATCAGATTTTGTTGAAATGTTTGTTGGTGTTGGAGCTTCTAGAGTTAGAGACATGTTTGAACAAGGAAAGAAGCATTCACCATGTATCATATTTATTGATGAGATTGACGCTGTAGGAAGAAGCAGAGGCGCAGGTCTTGGTGGTGGAAATGATGAGAGAGAACAAACTCTAAATCAGCTATTAGTTGAGATGGACGGGTTTGATACTAATGAAGGTGTAATTATTATTGCCGCAACTAATAGGCCAGATGTACTAGATCCAGCTTTACTAAGACCTGGACGATTTGATAGACAAGTAGTTGTATCTAATCCAGATCTACTCGGTAGAGAAAAGATTTTAAAGGTGCACGCAAAAAAAATATCAATGGCACCAGATGTTAACCTAAGAACAGTTGCAAGAGGCACCCCTGGATTTTCTGGAGCAGATTTAGCAAACCTCGTCAACGAAGCTGCATTGTTAGCTGCAAGAAAAAATAAAAGAATTGTGACTTATCAAGAATTTGAAGAAGCAAAAGACAAAGTAATGATGGGATCAGAAAGAAGATCAATGGTAATGTCAGAGGAAGAAAAGAAATTAACTGCCTATCATGAAGCTGGACATGCAATAGTAACAATAAATGAAAAAGCCGCTTATCCTATTCACAAAGCAACAATTATACCTAGAGGAAGAGCTTTAGGTATGGTTATGCAACTACCTGAGAGAGACGAGGTTTCTCAAACTAGAGAACAACTTCATGCTCAAATGGCCATTGCCATGGGTGGTAGAGTTGCAGAGGAACTAATATTTGGTGATGATAAAGTAACAACAGGCGCATCTAGCGATATTGAACAGGCAACTAAAAGAGCAAGAGCTATGGTAATGAGAGCTGGATTAAGTAAGGAAATGGGTCCAGTAGCTTACGGAGAAAATGAGGAAGAAGTGTTTTTGGGTAGATCAGTTGCAAGACAACAAAATATGTCAGAGGAAACTGCAAGAAAAGTCGATAGTGAGATAAGAAAATTTGTTGATATGGGTTATGAAAGAGCGAGAAGGGTATTAACTGAAAAAATAGAGGACCTGCATAAATTAGCTAAAGCATTACTAACTTATGAAACTTTGACAGGTGCAGAAATTGAGGACTTAATAAATAAAAATATATATCCAAAAAATAAAGAAGATTTAAAAGTTGAAGATGATGATCAAAGCTCTGCACTAGGCTCTATGGGCCTTAAACCAAAGATAGTGCACTAAGCATTAATGAATAAATATTACACAAGAGCGTGTAATTTTTATTACGGAACAGTATCAAAAAAATATATTAAAAAAAAAAAAACCTTTCCTCTTAATGGCAATAAACTTATCTCTTTTGATAAAATAGAAATTATACATAGAAAAAAAATTAAAATTATTAATATCAAAGATATTAGCAAACTTCCAAATAAATTAAAAAATAAGGTTAACGGAGATTTAAAAAATATAAAAAAAAAGAAAACTTTTAAAAGATTGAATTTAACCAATACCCCTATTTTAATGGGTATAGTCAATTTGACCCCAGATAGTTTCTCAGATGGGGGTAAATATAATAAAAAAAATTTAGCTAAAAAACATGTTAACAACTTATTATCAAGTGGTGCAAAAATAATAGATATTGGTGGGGAGTCTACAAGACCAGGTGCACAGGATATTCATCCAAGCAAAGAATGGGATAGAATTAAATTTATTTTAAATATATTAAAAAATAAAAAAAGTTTTGTTTCATTAGATACTAGAAAAAGTTTCGTAATGGAGAAAGCATCAAAAATAAATATAGATCTTATAAATGATGTATCTGGACTAAATTATGACCCAAATACTATTAAATTTTTAAAAAAAACAAAAAAACCTTTCGTCATTCATCATATGAAAGGAACGCCGAAGAACATGCAAATCAAACCTTCTTATAAAAATGTGTTACTAGATATTTATGATTTTTTTGAAAAAAAATTAAAATATATAAGAAAAAAAGGAATCAAACACCATAATATTATATTAGATCCAGGTATCGGTTTTGGAAAAAATTTGAAACATAATATTACTCTTTTAAAGAATATTTCTATTTTTCATTCGTTAGGTCTTCCTATAATGTTAGGATTATCAAGAAAAAGATTTATTAAGGAAATTGCTAAAGAAAATGATTCTAATGACAGAATTGGTGGAACAGTATCAGCTTGTATTCAATCTCATTTACAAGGAATTCAAATATTAAGAGTTCATGATGTAAATGAAATTAATCAAGCATTTAAAGTATTTAAAGTCTTACAAAGTTAAATATGATTAAAAAATATTTTGGAACAGATGGAATTAGAGGAAGAGTTAATGGGTCTAAAATAAATGGGGAAATGTTTTTTAAATTTGGCTTAGCAGCTGGAACGTATTTTAAAAATTTAAAAAAAAGCAAACAAACAGCAATTATTGCAAAAGATACAAGATTATCAGGATATACACTTGAACCAGCGTTAGTTTCTGGACTAGCATCAGCAGGAATGCATATTTATACTTTGGGACCACTACCCACAAATGGATTAGCAATGCTAACTAAAAAAATGAGAGCAAATATGGGGATTATGATTACTGCATCGCATAATCCATATCATGATAATGGATTAAAGCTATTCGGACCTGATGGGCTAAAACTTTCTGATAAAATTGAAAAAAAAATCGAAAAGCTAATTGACTCAAGCATTACAAAAAATCTTTCAAAACCAATTGAGTTAGGTAGAGTTAGAAGATTAGAGGACGCTAATGAAAGTTATATAAAAATACTAAAAAAAAATTTCCCCTCTTCATTTAGTTTAAAAGGTATTACAATTGCTTTAGATTGTGCTAATGGAGCTGGATATAAAGCTGGTCCAGATTTATTTAAATCACTAGGTGCCAAAGTATACAAAACTGGCACCTCTCCAAATGGGCTAAATATTAATCTTAAATCTGGATCTACATATCCAAGTAAAATTTGTCAAATGACAAAAAAAAATAATGCCCATATAGGCATTTCGTTAGATGGAGACGCAGATAGAATAATTGTTTGTGATGAAAAAGGGAAAATTATTGATGGAGATAAAATTCTTGCAATGTTAGGCGAGAGATGGAAAAGAAAAAAGATTTTAAAAGGAGGTGTTATTGGTACTTTAATGTCAAATTATGGTTTAGAAAAGTTTTTTAAAAAAAATGGAATTAAATTTTTAAGATCAGATGTGGGTGATAGATACGTAAAAGAAAAAATGAAAAAAAACAAATTTAATTTAGGTGGAGAACAATCAGGACATATAATTCTTGGAAAGTTTGCGACCACAGGAGATGGATTACTGGTCGCCTTAGAAATCCTTTTTTCACTAAGAAAAGGAAGAAAAGCAAGTGAACTTTTTAATAAATTTAAACCTACCCCTCAAATATTGGAGAATATAGAAGTTAAAGATAAATCAATTATTAATTCTACAAAATGCAAAAAAGCTATTAACGAAGCAAATAAAATAATAAAAAATAAAGGTAGAATATTAGTTAGAAAATCTGGTACTGAACCAAAAATAAGAATTATGAGTGAGTCAGAGGACTCAAGGTTAAATAAATTGTGTGTTAATATCATTAAAAAATCTATTCAGTAAATTGAAAATAAAGTCAAAAATATTAATAATTGCAGGATCAGACTCTTCTGGAGGAGCAGGTATTCAAGCAGATATTAAATCAGTTACCTCTCTTGGTTGTTACGCTATGACAGCAATAACAGCTGTTACCGCACAGAATACTACAGGTGTTAAGTCTATAATACCAATCCCTAGTAAAGAAATTTCTAATCAAATTGAATTTACGTCAAAAGATATTAAGCCAGATTCAGTTAAGATTGGAATGTTACATTCTACTCAAGTTATAAATTCAGTATTAAAATCAATAAAAAAATTAAAATTAAAAAAAATAATATTAGACCCTGTTATGGTAGCCAAAGGTGGAGCCAAGCTTATTGATAATAAAGCTATTTTGGTTTTGAAAAAAAAACTAATAAAAAAAGTTGATTTAATAACACCAAATATTCCCGAGGCAGAAATACTAACAAAAATAAAAATTAAATCTATGATGGATATGAAAAATGCTTCCAAAATACTATTAGATTTAGGTGCTAAGAGTGTTTTAATTAAAGGTGGTCACTTAAGTTCTAATACTTTGAGTGATATTTTTGTAAATAAAAGAGAAACTGCAATATTTGTAAATAAAAAAATTAAAACAAAAAATACTCATGGAACAGGATGTACATTATCAAGTGCAATCGCAACATATTATGGATGTGGAAAAACTTTAAAGAAATCTTGTGAGTTAGCCATTAGATATGTAAACAATGCAATTAAGACAAGACCGAATTTTGGAAAAGGAAATGGACCAGTTAACCATTTAAATAGTTTTACAATAAAAAAGAAATTTAGATGAATAATGTAGTTGTTGTTGGATCTCAGTGGGGTGACGAAGGTAAAGGTAAAATAGTTGATTGGTTATCCAGCGAAGCAGATGTAGTTGTAAGATTCCAAGGAGGACATAATGCTGGTCATACTCTGGTGATAGATGGTGTTACTTATAAATTAAGATTATTACCATCTGGAATTGTAAGAAAAAATAAAATCTCAATTATAGGCAATGGGGTAGTTGTCGATCCTTGGGCGCTTTTAGATGAAATTGAAGAAGCTCAATCTAAAGGTGTAGAAATTAGTGAAAATAATCTGATATTGTCAGAAGCTGCCACATTAATTTTACCATTTCACAGAGAGATGGATGAAATAAGGGAAGACGCTGCAGGTAAATCAAAAATTGGAACTACCAGAAGAGGAATTGGACCAGCTTATGAAGACAAAGTAGGAAGAAGATCAATCAGAGTAATGGATCTTGCATCAAAACAAAATCTTGAAAATCGATTATCATTAGTACTTGAGCATCACAATGCAATTCGAAAGGGATTGGGTAAGCCAATATATGAAAAAGATAAACTGGTTGAGGACTTATTAAAAATAGCTCCAAATATTTTAAAATATTCAGCACCTGTTTGGAGAAAAATAGATCAATTTAAAGCAGAAAATAAAAAAATATTATTTGAAGGGGCTCAAGGAATATTACTTGATGTTGATCATGGAACATATCCATATGTAACTTCATCCAATACAGTTGCAGCTTCAGCCGCAACAGGATCAGGATGTGGACCGAACTCAATAAATTATGTATTAGGTATAACTAAGGCATATACAACAAGGGTAGGTGAAGGACCTTTTCCAACAGAATTAACTGATGATATTGGTAATCATTTAGGTGAAAGGGGACATGAATTTGGAACTGTAACTAGTAGAAAAAGAAGATGCGGCTGGTTTGATGGAGTTTTAGTAAGACAAACAATAAAGATTTCAGGTATTGATGGAATAGCATTAACAAAATTAGATGTATTAGATGAACTTGATGAAATAAGTCTATGTGTAGCTTATGAATTAAATGGAAATAAAATTGATTATTTTCCTGCTGCAGTAGAAGATCAATTAAATGTCAAACCAGTTTATAAAACATTCAAAGGTTGGAAATCCAAAACACAAGGTATAAAAAAATTCGATGATTTACCCAATAATGCAAAAATTTATGTAAAAGCTATTGAAGAGTTTATTGAGACGAAAATATCCAGTATTTCAACAAGCCCAGAGAGAAAAGATACTATTCTTTTAATAGATCCATTTAATTAATATTAGAATTAATTTAATTAACTATAAAATCCATCATATACTAGTAATATGATCAATAAATATATTCACATATTTATTATTTTTTTTGTTATTTTAATCAATCCTAAGCACGTATTCGCTGTTGATTTATCATCAACTACACCTGCAGATAATGCAACACAGATTGCAGTGAATACCGGAATAGAACTCGTGTGGCTAGCATCAGGGTCTGTATCTGCAAATAACGGAAATGTAATTTTAAAAAAAACATCAGATGACAGTACTGTTGAAACTTTTTCAACTAATGGAATGTTTTTAGCTATGAGTCTGTCTGCTCCAGCAACAGTTACAGCTACATTTTCTTTATCATCAAATTTAGATGAGGATACTGAATATTATATCCTAGTAGATAGTTCAGCATTTAATAATTTTGATGGTATTTCAAGTAAAACAGAATTAAATTTTAAAACAGTAGATAATAATAATCCCACTTTAACATCTACTTCGCCATCTGATGATACATCTAATGTTAGTGTATCATCAAATATAGTTCTTACATTTAATGAAGCTGTAGATGCCGAAAGTGGAAATATTGATATAATAAATACATCAACAGGCGAAGCGATAGAGATTGATGTAACAGGATCTTTATTATCTGGAAGTGGAACAACTGAAATTACTATTAATCCATCATCTGACTTAGAAAATGACACATCCTATCACGTAAAAATAGACTCAACAGCATTTGATGATGCAGTTGGAAACTCTTACGCTGGTATTTCAAACACAACAACTTTAAATTTTACTACTGCAAAAGGACAAATTTTTAACGATACTGTAAAAACTTTAGTAAAAAATCAAACAACAGCTTCAATTCAATCAATGACACAGTCATTAAATAGAGTAAATAGTCGATTAAATTTTATAAGACCAATTCAAAATAGCAACACTTCAAAAAATAAAATAGCATTAAATTTTAACGACCCGTATGCAAACAAATTAGTTGATGCTTTAACCGCCAACTTAATAAAATACGAAAAAAAACAGAGAAAATTTGCTTTTTGGAGTGAAGGCAATCTTTCTTTTGGTAGAATAAACAATAAAGGTAAAGACTTAGGTCAAGATCTTAGCACCAAAGGTTTTACAGTAGGATTTGATAAAAAAATTACAGATCTAAAAACTATAGGTTTAGCATTAAATCAATCTGAGCAAGAAACTCAAATTGGAAGTAATGATGCACATATGGATGCAACAGCAAAATCTTTATTAATCTATGGAAGCAACCAATTTTTTGAAAATCGATATTTCGAAGCTGCCATTGGATTTGGAGAAACAGAAATCGATATCAATAGAAAAGTATCTGGAGGAAATAATAAAGGCCTCAGAGATGGAAAACAATTATTTGGAAGCTTCACTTACTTGTACGAACCATTAGAACAAAAAGAAAATAAAAACTTAAATTACTATTCTAGGATAGATTTGGGTTATACGAAATTAGATGATTACATTGAAAGTGGTGATGGTGATTCAATTAATTACAATGATCAAAATATAAAAAGTTCGTCATTATCTTTTGGATTTAATTTTTCAAATATATTAGAGATAGATCAAGGATTTATTACACCTTTGATACAGTTTGAAATTGGTAAAAATAAAACAATAAATTCACTATCAGAAGCTTATTATGTAAATGATTCTTCAACTATTTATGCTAATGCAATATCTGATCAAAATACATCACATGCAAAGCTAACCCTTGGAATAGGGGCTACGTTGGAAGATGGTTTAAATATAAGTTTCATGGTCGATCATTATAGAAATGATAACGAAGCATTTAATACCAGTTTAACTGCAAATATTAGAAAAGAATTTTAATTAGCTTAATTAGCTGGTAGTAGATTTTTTGATTTAGCAGAGTTCAGCATATGTTTTTGAAGTTTTTCAAAAGCTTTATTTTCAATTTGTCTTATTCTTTCTCTGCTTATTTTGAATTTTTTACTTAAGTCCTCTAAAGTTATAGGATCATCTGTCAATCTTCTAGAGTAAAGAATTTCTTTTTCTCTTTCATTTAAAATTTTAATAGAATCCTGAAGAAGATCTTTTCGTTGTTCCATTTCTTCATTTTGTGCAAATTTAAGTTCTTGATCCATATCATTGTCTACAACCCAATCTTGCCATTCATCACCATCTTCTCCAATAGGTGCATTTAAAGACTGTTCTTTTCCTGATAGCCTTCTATTCATAGATACTACCTCTTGTTCACTAACATCTAATCTGTTTGCTATATCTTTTACATGTTCATCACGTAAGTCACCCTCAGTTCTAGGTGCAATTTGATTTTTTAACTTCTTCAAGTTGAAAAAAAGCTTTTTTTGAGCTGTTGTAGTTCCAATTTTTACTAAGCTCCATGATCTTAGAATGTATTCTTGAATAGAAGCTTTAATCCACCACATTGCATAAGTTGCAAGTCTAAAACCTTTTTCTGGTTCAAATTTTTTAACAGCTTGCATTAAACCTACGTTACCTTCTGAAATCATTTCATTAAGAGGCAAACCATAGCCTTTGTAACCCATCGCTATTTTAGCAACTAATCTTAAATGACTTGTAACAAGTTTTTCAGCTGATTTAACATTTCCTGTAGTTTTCCAATTTTTAGCAAGCATATATTCTTCTTCTGCATCTAGCATAGGAAACTTTTTTATCTGAGCTAGATATGCTGCTAAGCCACCTTCATTTGAAAGAGTTGGCAAATTGTATGTATTATTACTCATCGGAAGTATTTATGTAATAGAGAAATTTTTTTTTACAATCGTTTTATTTACTCAATTTTCTTAGTTTTTTTAAGATATCATTTAATTCGATTGGGATATTTGATGAAAATTCTAATCTTTCTCCTATCCTTGGATGGTCAAAACCTAACTGTTTTGCATGCAAAAATTGTCTATCTAGATTTAAAATTTTATTATTAAGATCTTCATTAATGTTTTTAAATTTTTTAAATTTCTTTTTATATTTTTTATCTCCAAGAATATTATTACCTTTGTATGACATATGAACTCTTATTTGATGAGTTCTCCCAGTTTCTAATTTACATTGTATAAAACTAAAAGTTGGAACTTTATCATTCTCGAAAACTTCTAATGTTTCATAATGTGTAATTGCCTTTTTACCTTTGCTAGATGAGACCTCCATCATCTGTCTGTTTTTAGAACTTCTGGTTATGAACGTTTCAATAGTTCCTTTTTGAGGTCTTAATTTTCCCCATATTAAAGTTTGATAGACTCTAGTTATAGAATGTCTAGAGAATTGAAGTGATAATTTTTCGTGAGTTGAATTATTTTTTGCAATTACAATTAATCCTGATGTATCTTTATCAATTCTATGAACTATACCAGGTCTAAGTTCATCCCCAATATCAGATAAATTTTTGCTATCATAATTCATTAATGCGTTAACTATTGTATTATCGTAATTACCAGCACCAGGATGCATTGAAATTCCAGAAGGTTTGTCAATTACAATTAAGTCTTCATCTTCATAAATTATGTTTAATTTAAAATTATAAGGTTTTAAGCTTTGTTTCTTAGGTTCAACAATTTCAAGATCAATTTTGTCATTTAATTTTGTCTTAACTGAAGGGTCTTTTATAATTTTCTCGTTAATTTTTAATTTACTATCTAGAATTAAATTTTTTACTCTAGTTCTGCTTAACCTCTTATCATGATTTGCTAATATTGTGTCTACTCTCCTGTTATTATCATCTTCTTTAACAATAAAATTGATGAAATTTTTCATAAATTATTATATTAAATTATTATGCGTTCGTAGCTCAACTGGATAGAGCGCCAGATTTCGGCTCTGGAGGTTCAGGGTTCGACTCCTTGCGGGCGCACCACTACTCACCCATATTAATAAGCGTTCCTTTTTTTTTTGCGACATTGAAAGAATAATAGAATAATGCAATTGATAATACAAAGTAAACCCCATTCCAAATGAATGCATAATAGATATTTTGAATGTCTACAGTTTGATTAATCAAAATATTTCTTGCTTCTTCGAAAATATATACCAATGGTAATAAGTAAGCTATTTTTTGAAACAATTCTGGCAATATTTCTATTGGATAATATATACATCCAAAGGGTGCTAATAGGAACATTGTGGACCATGCTATATTTTCAAAAGAGGGTCCGTATCTCAATAGACCAGCTGACACAAGGATGCCGAGTGTTATTCCAAATAAATAAAGGCTCAAAAATAAAAAGAATAAAAATATTCCTAAATCTAAAATAGAAATACCAAACAACGGAGAGGTTAAAAGTACTGCTGGTATTAAACCTATAAGAGCTCTTATTAAAGCTGTAGCAACAAGTGAGGTTAATATTTCACCAATTTTCATTGGTGCAATAAATAAATTTGTAAAGTTCCTACTCCAAATTTCTTCAAGAAAGAGCATATTGAATCCAATACTGGTTCTGAAAAGAAAATCATAAAGGATTGCGCATGTTAATATAACTCCTACCGCATTATTATAATATGTTGTATGTGTAGCAAAAAAATTTGAAATAAATCCCCACAAAGTAATTTGAATAGTTGGCCAATAAACAAGATCTAAAACTCTTGGGAAAGATCTTGTAATTAAATAAAAATGTCTTAAAAAAAGACCATACATTCTAGTTAAGCTCATTTTTACTCCTTGATAATTTTAAAAAAACTTCTTCGAGGTTTTTTCTGCCGTGTTTATTGATTAATTCTTCAGGATTTCCTTCATCAATAATAATTCCATCCTTCATCATTAGAATTGACTTACAAAGCCTAGTGACTTCATTCATATTATGAGATGCAAGAAGTATAGAAATTTTTTTTTCTTTTTTATAATTTTCCAAAAAAGATCTAACAAAATCACCTACTTCCGGATCTAATGATGCTGTTGGCTCATCCAATAGTAATACCTTCGGTTCATTAATTAATGCTTTTGCCAAACTTACTCTATTTTTTTGTCCAGATGATAATTCCCCTGTAATACTATTAAGCAATCCTTCTAATCTCAATTTTTCTGATAAAAATTCAATTCTTTCATTAATATTATTTATTTTGTATAATTTTCCATAAACAGTCAGATTTTGTTTGACTGTAAGTTTTTTTGGTAATTCAATATATGGAGATATAAAATTAATCTGTTCCAAGATTTCGATTCTATTCCCTTCCAATTTTTGACCATTTATAAAAATTTCTCCACTAGTTGGTTTTAAAAGTCCTAACAACATGCCAATAGTTGTAGTTTTGCCTGAGCCATTTGGACCTAATAGGCCTAAAATTTCGTCTTCTTTTATGTTAAAGCTTATACCTTTGACAGCCTCATTATTTCCGTAATTTTTTTTTATATTTTTAACTTCCACTAAATTTTTCATTTTTTTGATGCTCTAAAAAGTCTATCGTTAATCACCAACCCAAAGTTTTGGTTTGGTATTTTTTGTACAGCTATTTTTTTGTAACCTAACTTCTTAATTTTTCTTAATGTTTTATATAAATTTTTAACACTCTCCATTAGATTATTTGACTTACTTAAGTAAAAATAATTCTTATTATTTTCTTTTTTCTTCTTAATTAGGATAAAAGCCTCGTCTTTTTTTATTTTATCTGCGTTTAATCTAATGGGTATACCTGGTGAGTAATGAATTCTTCCTCTTCCTGGAGAATCTATAGTACTTTTAGCATACAATGTAGTTTTTAAATTTGTTTTTAATTTTTTATTTAATATGGATATATCTAAACCACCCAATCTTAAAATTTGAGGTTTTTTTACTAAACTTATTATCGTTGATTCAACCCCAACTTTTGATCTTCCACCTTCTAGAATAAATTTAATTTTTTCTCCAAATTCATCATGAACATCATCTTTTGTCACTGGACTTATCCCTTCAGAGATATTTGCGCTTGGTGCTGCTAATGGATATTTTAAAGATTTTAATAATTTTCTAGCGATTCGATGATTTGGAAATCTTACACCTAACGTTTTTTTGTTATTAGTAACATTTTTTGAAATTTTGCTTTCATTTTTTAGTTTTAATATAAATGTAATTGGCCCAGGGCATAATGAATTATAAAGTTTATAAAACAAGGCATTAGTCACACAATCTTTTTCCAAATCTTTAACATTATAATAATGAACTATTAAGGGATTATCAGCAGGCCTTCCTTTTAATTTAAATATTTTTTTGGTACTTTTATCAGAATAGGCATTTGCAGCTAGTCCATAGACAGTTTCCGTTGGTATTCCAATACATTCGTTATTATTTAAATATTTTACTGCTTTTTTAATATTTGAATCATTAATTTTCATATAATATTACAAACTATTATATGAATGAAAAAATTTTGCCAGATGATATTGAATCAAAATCTTTGAGTGAATTAACAGATATAGCGGATCGTTTAATTCAAGAATTAGAAAATAAAAAAAATTTGGAAGAATCTATTGAAGATTATCAATATTTAATAAAGTTAAATAATTTAATAGAGAAAAAATTTCAAAAGGACTCAAAAAATATATCTGAAAGTACCAAACTAAAAATCGAAGAATTAACCTCAAAAAAAAATGAAAAAAAAATTAGTTAAAACTATTAATGAAGTAAATAAATTTTTAAAAAACTACTTAGCAAATCAAAAAAAAACAGATCTAATTACACCTATTAAGTATGGTTTATTTCCTGGAGGAAAAAAAATAAGATCTAAGCTTATTTTCGATGTTGGAAAAATTTTTAAAGTAGAAAAAAAAAATTTATTATATTTAAGTTCAGCTGTTGAATGTATACACGCTTATTCACTAATACACGATGATTTACCTTGTATGGATGATGATGATATTAGAAGAGGTAAACTAACTACACATAAAAAGTTTGGAGAATCAACTGCGGTTCTAGCTGGAAACTCCCTTTTGACATTAGCTTTTGAAATTTTATCTGATCCAAAGTTCAATATAAATAACAGTAAAAAAATAACTTTAATAAATCTAATATCTCAATCATCAGGACATCAAGGAATAGCTGGAGGTCAATTTTTGGATTTAAATTATGAAAGAAAAAAAGTTTCTAAACAAAAAGTTATAGATATGGAGATTAAAAAGACTGGAAAATTATTTTCATTCAGCTGTTTATCTCCAGTTATTTTGACAAATAAAAAAGATCAAATAAAAAAATTCTCAATTATTGGTGAAAAAATTGGTTTACTTTTTCAAATTGCAGATGATTTAATTGATTATAGCAGTACATCAAAAACTGCAGGAAAAAAAACAAATAAAGATTCAAAAAGGGGAAAAGCAACATTAATAAGTTTACTAGGATATAAAAATGCTATTAAATATGCTTCAAAACTAAAAAAAGAAATATTTAATAGTTTAGTTAGCTATGGAAATAATGCTAGTGATTTAAAAGAGACAATTGAATTTATATTAAGTAGAAATAAATAAATGCAAAATTACAAATATTTAAATAATATTAATTTTCCTTCAGATATAAAAAAACTCAATAATGAAGAATTAAAAGTTCTATCAGAAGAAGTAAGAAGCGAAATGATTGATGCTGTTTCAAAAACAGGTGGTCATCTAGGTGCGGGATTAGGTGTTGTAGAATTAACAGTAGCACTTCATAATGTTTTTGACACACCTAAGGACAAATTGATATGGGATGTTGGTCATCAATCATACCCTCATAAAATTTTAACAGGAAGAAAAAATAAAATACGAACTTTACGACAAGGAAGTGGATTATCTGGTTTTACAAAGCGATCGGAAAGTGAATTTGACCCTTTTGGTGCAGCTCATAGTTCTACTTCTATTTCTGCTGGACTTGGTATTGCAACAGCAAATAAATTATCAAATAAATCAGATCAGGTTATAGCAGTTATTGGTGACGGTGCCATGAGTGCAGGAATGGCATATGAAGCTATGAATAACGCTGGAGACTCAAAAACAAAAATGATCGTAATTTTGAACGACAATGATATGTCAATTGCAAAACCAGTTGGCGCAATGAAATCTTATCTTGCTAAAATTTTTTCAGGTAAGATTTATTTTAGTTTCAGAGAAACAGTTAAAATGATTATTTCATCCTTCTCAAAAAGATTTAGCAAAAAGGCTGGAAAGGCTGAAGATTTTTTGAGATCGGCTGTCACAGGTGGTACATTATTTAATTCATTAGGTTTTTATTATGTTGGTCCAATTGATGGTCATGATTTAGATGTACTATTGCCAATTTTAAAAAATGCAAAAGAAAGCAATCATAATGGTCCAATACTAATTCATATAAAAACTCAAAAAGGGAAAGGATATAGTTTTGCTGAAAAATCTGATGATAAGTATCATGGAGTTACAAAATTTGATGTTCAAACTGGAGTTCAACAAAAATCAACAACTAAGGCTCCTGCTTTTACGAAGGTATTTGCAAATACATTAATAGAGCATGCAAAGAAAGATAGTAAAATTGTAGGTATAACTGCTGCTATGCCATCTGGGACAGGAATGGACGCATTTAGTAAAGTTTTCCCGGACAGAACTTTTGATGTTGGAATTGCTGAACAACATGCTGTTACTTTTGCTGCAGGTTTAGCAACAGAGGGTTATAAGCCTTATGCAGCAATTTATTCAACATTTTTACAAAGAGCTTATGATCAGGTAGTTCATGACGTTGCAATTCAAAGTTTACCAGTAAGATTTGCAATTGATAGAGCTGGTTTAGTTGGTGCTGATGGCGCTACTCATGCAGGTGCTTTTGATGTTACATATTTATCAACTTTACCTAATTTTATTGTTATGGCAGCAAGTGATGAAGCAGAATTAGTTAGAATGGTCAATACTTCAGTAGATATTAATAATCAACCATGTGCATTTAGATATCCAAGGGGAAATGGAATAGGTTTGGAATTACCAGATATCAATGAAAAAATAGATATTGGAAAAGGTAGAGTTATAAGAGAAGGCAAGAAAGTTGCCTTAGTAAGTTTTGGTAACAGATTAAAAGAATGTCTATTGGCTGAAGAAGGTTTAAAAAAAATGGGAATTAATCCAACAATTATAGATGCTAGATTTGCTAAACCTCTTGATGAAAATCTTATGTGGCAAGTTGCGACAAATCATGAAGTACTAATTACGTTGGAAGAAGGCTCTATAGGAGGTTTTGGATCTCATGTAAATCATTTCTTAAATGAAAAGAGTTTATTAGATAATAATATAAAATTTAGATCAATGATTTTGCCTGATAAATTTTTAGACCAAGATAAACCAGACGAAATGTATAAAGAAGCAGGTCTAGATGCTAAATCTATTGAAACAAAGGTTTTAGAAACATTAAATTCTAAAGTTTTAATTAAAAAAATTAATTAATCGCCACATTGAGCTTTATTCATTAAGTAGTGATCAAGAATTACACAATGCATCATTGCTTCGCCTATAGGCACTGCTCTAATACCTACACATGGATCATGTCTCCCTGTGACTGAAATTGAAGTATTTTTTCCAAATTTGTTAATTGTTTTTCTTTGAGAAAGAATTGATGAAGTAGGTTTTACTGCAAAAGAAACTATTATTTCTTGACCACTAGAAATACCTCCAAGAATTCCTCCAGCATTATTCGATTTAAATTTTGTTTTCTTTCCAGTTTGGGACATTTCATCAGAATTTTGTTCACCAGAAAGTTGAGCAGAGTTCATTCCTGATCCTATATTTACCCCTTTTACTGCATTAATACTCATCATTGCTGATGCTAAATCCATATCTAATTTTGAATAAATTGGAGCTCCTAATCCGACAGGAACACCTCTTGCTCTTACTTCAATAATAGCCCCACATGATGAGCCAGCTTTTCTTATCCCAAGTAAATATTTTTCCCATAATTTTAAAACTGTTTTATCAGGACAAAATAAAGGGTTTTTTTTGATGAAACTGTCATTCCATTTTTCTGTGTCACATCCTAGTATTCCTAATTGTGTTACGGCTCCAATTACACTGTACTTTTTCCCAATAATATTTTGCAAAACTTGTTTTGCTATTGCCCCTGCTGCCACTCTTGAAGCAGTCTCTCTCGCTGACTGTCTGCCTCCACCTCTATAATCTCTAATTCCATACTTTTTAAAATATGTATAATCAGCATGACCAGGTCTAAATTTATCTTTAATATTTTTATAATCCCTAGAACGCATATCTTTATTGATGATAATCATTGAGATAGGTGTACCAGTTGTTTTGCCCTCAAATGTTCCTGATAAAATTTCTACTTTATCATCCTCTTTTCTTTGGGTTGTGAATTTAGACTGACCAGGCTTTCTTTTATTTAATTCTAACTGAATGTCTCTGATATTAAGCTTAATATTCGGAGGACAACCATCTACAACACATCCTATGGATGGACCATGAGACTCACCCCATGTAGTAAATCGAAAAAATTTTCCAAATGTATTAAAAGACATTATATTATTATATAAATTATTTTGGTTAAATTATGAACGAAAAAAATTCTTTAGGGTTAGATAAATGCTTTCTAGATCTCGATAATCCAATACTATTATTCACTGAATGGTACAACGAGGCAAAGAAAACAGAAATAAATGATCCAAATGCATTAGCTCTAGGCACTATTGACGAAAAAGGTTATCCGAATGTAAGAATGGTATTGCTCAAAGATTATGGAGAGGATGGATTTGTTTTTTACACTAATTTTAATAGTAATAAGGGAAACTCTATAAAGCAGAATCCAAACATTTCGATGTGCTTTCATTGGAAAAGTTTACTCAGACAAATTCGAATAGTTGGTACTGCTGAAAAAGTTTCTGATGAAGAAGCTGATAATTATTATAAATCCAGAAGTTACGGAAGTAGAATTGGCGCATGGGCATCAAATCAGAGTTCAATTTTAAAAGATAGAGAAGAGCTAAACCAATCTATAAAAAAATTTAAAGATCTCTATAA